>JBBDTC010000321.1:7341-16566 GCA_040904625.1 Gammaproteobacteria bacterium | reverse complement strand
CGTCATCGGCCGATGACGCGCTTCGATCAGATGATGAATGGCCGTACCCAGTGACTGATGCACGATGGCCGAGTTCTGGCGCAGTACGTTCGACATCACCACGACCAGGTAATGAAGCCGCCGCTCGTCCGCCGGCGCCTCGACGATGGCGACCGAGTGCATCAGGTTGAGCGCATTGCCGGCATAGGCCTTGCAAACGAAGTCGGGTTCGGGCTCACAGCGAAACAACGAGCCGCTCTTGAAATAGACCGCGGCGTCGTTCAACACTGGCGTCGAAGCATAGCGAATGCGGCGCTCAGTGACGTACATGAGCTTCTTCATGATGCGTGACGAGAACGGATCGACCACCCGGCCGCGCTCGATGGCGACGAGGAAACGCATCAGCTCACGGGCTGAAGCGCGGCTGGTCGTCCCCGAGACGATTTGTTTGCCGCGCGCCGTGAACAGGCTGCCCTGGCGCAGGTCTTCGAGTGCGAAGCCGTTGCGGGTGACCGGATCCTGCAAGGTCCGGGCGAGGAGTTTCTCGAGCGTCGGGCGCGGCGTTTCCTTGAAAAAAGCCGTGGCTTCGGCCGAACTCAGCGGGTAGTCAGCGCCGAAATGATTGAACAGCATGGCCTGGCGGATCAGTACCGAGGCCGCGGCATTCGAACTCGGGCTGACCATCCAGTCGAGAAACTCGAACAGGCTGCCCGGGTCGCCGACTTCGAGAGGCCGACGGATCAGACGTTCCTCCTCGCGGTCCCAGCGGCGCACGGTGTGGCTGTCACGGATGATGACGTCGTCAGCTTCGATATGGGTGTCGCGAAGCAGTGCCCAGCGTGCATCGAGATCGTCGGGAAAACGATCGGCCAGAGCTTGCATCCAGGCCATGGCGACGAGCAGCTTGCCCACGCTGCCCGGATTGACGCGCTCGCTAGCGCGGTGTTCGGCGTACACAGGTCGGCCGACTGTCGAGAGATCGAGGACCGCGATCGAGTAACGGTCGGCGGCGGTGCCGAGCAGGCCACGCACTGCCGCCGTGAAGTCCGCATCCGGCGCCGGAATTTCGAAATCGGCCTGGTCCAGCAGCCGCAGATCCACCGCCGCACTCGGCAGCAGTGCACCTGGCGGTTGCCGGGTGCCGGACAGTGCGCCGGACTCCACTCGTCGCATGTATTCGAGGCGCCCGATAGCGGTGCCGTCGGCGTCGTCGAGCGGCCATGCCGCGGTCAGGATCGGAACGCAGCCGAGCAAGGGCAAAAGCAGGGTCAGAACAAGTCTGGGGCGGCGCATGGGGGAGCCCTCGGTTGCGGTCATTGGGGTAGGCTGCGCAGATCGACCTCGCGGTCCTGCAGGGCCGCGGCCGGCGGGTCCATCGCGGTCAGGTAGTCATTGGCCCGGGCCGCGGCATTGTCGAGAAAAGGTCGGATCTGGAACAGGCGCAGCTCACCGTCTTCGAAACCGAACTCGACGTCTGCCGGCGCCGCCTCACCAGCGGCGTCGACGATGGCCGGAAAGCGGCTCGGCAGTTCGCGGGTGAATGCGATCAACTGCGTGATCTCAGCCGGTTTCAACACGGCGTCGGCACCGCTGGCGGGCAGTTCGACGACGCCGCCGCGTGGATCGATCTGACGCCGGGTGGGCGCGCTGGCCGGCGCCATCAGACGGACCCGCCCGCTGGCGAGGTGGACACGCAGGGATTCGGCCGATTGCCCGTCGACCGCGCCACCTACGCCCTCGTTGACGGCCACCGAGAGCCAGCCGCGATCGCCGCTGTCGATGTCCTGGGTGACCAGTACACCGGACTTCTCCGCATTGACGCTCTCGAGCAGCAGTACGGCCGGATAGACATGCTCGGGTTCGCGCATCAGGGCCTGGCGCCAGGCAAATGCGCGTACGGTGAACGGCGACGCCCAGACGCGCGGGATGGCGGCGAGGATGGCGTCGAAGCCGACGACGTTGGGTACGGTGAGATTGAGTCCGGCGCCCGTGAATCCGGGTAAATCCTCGACATTGGTGTCGCTGCGCACGAACACGCCGTAGCTGCGGTCGGCACCGAGGCGCTCTTCGAGGCGCCGCTCGAGGTCGGCAGCGACCGCCGCAGGCACGCGCGCGGCGGCGACCCAGTCATAGACGGATTGGCGGAATGCATCCGTGGCGGATGCCCGTTCCTCGCTATTCGCGGGAAGGGCTTCGAGCGCGCGGTAGCCGCCGACGATGTATTCGAACATGTCAGGCGTACCATCGGGGGCGGGGCTGTCGAGCAGACCTCGGAATACGCCGAAAGGAATGGCGACGCCGTCAGCCACGGCATCCGGATAATGGGCTTTGAGTTCGCCCAGCTTGGCGGCCTTGGGGCCGACGATACGACCGGAATCGGTCGCCCGGAGGTCTCTGAGGTCAGCAATCTCGCGGTGATCGAGCGCCAGTTTGTCGAGTTCGGGTTCGATGAGATGAACGGTTTCTGCCTGTTGCCCGAACAGGGCATCGAAGCTGTCATTGTCGCGACGCAGATGGACGGCGCCGCCGCTGCTCACGGCCAGCAGGACGGGCTCGCCGAGATGCCGTGCGAGGGCGTCCTGCGCCGTGGCGGCGACTGCGACGTTGGGAATGCCGAGATTGCGCGCGAGCAGCTGGACGTGTGACAGCGGATTGCCCTCACCTGCGGTAAGGATGCCGGCCACGGGAGGCAATTCGGCAATGGTTTCGGGGAGCAGATAGATGCCGTCGGCGGTGAAATCTTCGAGGGCGAGGCCGCGCCCATCGCGCAGCACGCCGCGGGCGATGCCGGGATTGAGCGCGCGCAGGCCTCCCCCTGTGTCGCTGTCGAAGAGACGGTGAGAGACACCGGCCAGGCGATTGGCGTCGCGCTGCAGGCGATCGATGATCTCGGCATAGAAGAACAGTGGGCTGCCGCGCAGCTGATCCTGAATGAACAGCAGGGCGAGGGGATCGAGGTCGGCGAGCCTGGCCTGGCCGGCGCCGAACGCGAACTGCATGTGGCGATCGCCCCAGCCCGGGACCAGACCGAGGTAGTCGATATGCGCGCGATAGGTGACGAGGTCGACAACAGGCGTCGTCAAGTCGTCGAAGGTTGCCGCCAGCGCTGCACGTTCGCGAGCGGACACCAGACCCGTGCCGTAGAGGGCTTCGACGGAAGCCTGCAGGAGTTCGAGGCGACCGGCGCGGTCGGTGCTGGCGAGCTCTTCGACCAGCGTGCTGGCGGCGACGAAATGCTCGGCTTCGATCAGCAGGCTGGTATCGAGCAGGCGCAGGCGCAGGCTGGCATCGCTGATTTCCGGCAGGGCCGTACGCAGCGCGGCGAGGAGCTCGGCGCTGGCTTCGAAGCGCGCCCGCGGTTGCTGCTGGGCTATGGCTCGTCGGGCCCGGCTCAACGTGGCGCTCAGCTGCGGTGCGGTGTCGGCGACGCGCGCGGCGAGTTCGTCCAGCACCGTACCGGGATCGATGGCGTACAGCGCGTCGATGGCGCTTGCCAGATGCTCGAATTCGGCCTTCAGCTCAGCGTCGTCGATGCCCGCGGCGTGCATGCGGACGCTGGCGGCGTCTTCGGCTCCGGGGGCGACGTGGATCTTGTTCTTGAGCGTCGTGAAGTCGGCATCGCGCTGAACCAGATTGCTGGCCTGCTGTCGCACGCCGCGCGCTGAGGCGGTATCGGCGCCGTGGGGTAACAGCGCGGCGAGCGTGCGCCAGGTGAGGTAGTGCGAGCCGGTCCACCGGGCGCTTGCCGCCATTTTACGCAGCAGGCGCAGTGCACCGGCGCGTTCGCCTTCTTCCTGCAAGGCGCCCCGATAATAGCGGGCGCGGCGCAGGATCCAGCCGTCGTCGATGCGCAGCAAGAAGCGTTCGACGGCCATCTGAGCCAGTACTTCGGCCACCACCTCGCTCTCGAGCAGCGCATCGATGTCGAGATCGGCATAGATATTGGCGATGCGATAGCCCTGTGCGCGCAGGGCCTTGGTCGTCTGCGACCACTCGCCGTGCTGTGAACCGCCGCCGTAGGGTCGACAGGCCGACGGCGTTGGCGGCAGCAGTTGGCCATCCTTGCAGAACCACATGATGCGGCTGAAGGGGCCGCGCGGGTGCTCCTTCATGGCGCTGATCTGCGGATCGGGCGGCGGCAGGGTGGCCGCCGGAATCGTCGGCGCGGCGAAGATGCTGGACAGCATCAGAGGCAGGATATATCGAGAGCGCATGATGACGAACAGGGCCGAACCAGAACTTGCCAGGGTGCATGATATCGTCCAGTGCCATGCGGCGGCGAGACTGCCGGTACCCTGTTATAGTTTTACCGGCGACCGCAAAGCGGCCAGCGTGGATGCCGGGCGCCGCCCGGCAGCAACAGAATTGGCACCAGGATTCGGCACATGGCACGAGAACAGTTCGATCTGAACGGCAAATTGGCCGTGGTCGCCGGCGCGAGCCGCGGCATCGGGCAGGCGATTGCATGCATTCTCGGCGAGTACGGCGCGCATGTCGTGGCCCTGAGCCGCGGCGCTGACGGCTGCGCGGAGACCGTCGAAATGATTCGGCAGCTCGGTGGCACTGCCGAAGCGCGAGCCTGCCATATCGGGCGCATGGAGGGCATCGAACAGTTCTATGCCTGGCTCGACGATGCCCACGGGCGCGTCGACATCCTGGTCAACAATGCCGCTGCCAATCCTTATTATGGACACATCCTCGACACCGACGTGGCCTCGTTCGAGAAAACGGTCGAAGTGAACCTGCGGGGTTATTTCTTCATGTGCGTCCAGGCCGGTCGGCGCATGCGTGCCCAGGGCGGCGGCGCAATAGTCAACGTCGCCTCGGTCAATGGCCTGTCACCCGGTGACAAGCAGGGGGTGTATTCGATGACCAAGGCCGGCATCGTCAACATGAGCAAGGCGCTGGCGCGGGAATGCGGTCCTCTGGGCATCCGGGTCAACAGCCTCGTGCCCGGACTGACGCGCACGCGTTTCGCTCAGGCCCTGCATGACGATGACGAGTTCATGGCCAAACAGATGCCCTATACCCCGCTCGGCCGCAGCGCGGCGCCCGAGGAGATGGCTGCAGCCGCCTTGTATCTCGTTTCCGATGCCGCGAGCTATACCACCGGCAGCTCCATTGTCGTCGACGGTGGTTATCTCGCCTGACGATGGCCGTTAGCCGGCCAGCGCATGAAACGGAGTGTGAAGCATGACCGCTGAGACCTTCGCCGTGATCTTCCGGGGGCGCATCGTCGACGGCGCCGACATGGCCGCCGTGCGCGCCAATCTGGCCAAGCTGTTCAAGGCCGACGCCGCGCGTATCGAAAAGATGTTTTCCGGGCAGGCCGTCATCATCAAGAAGGGCCTGGATGCAGGCGACGCCGAGAAATACTGGGCTGCCCTGGCCAAGGCCGGCGCCGTGGCCGAAGTCGTCGCCATGCCGGCGACGACGGGCAGCTCGCCGGCACTGCAATCATCACCGCCAGCACCGTCGCCGCCGGCTGCGCAAGCTTCGCCGCGTGGTGCTGCGGTGCCGCCACCGCCGAGCACCGTGCCCGAGGCATTTGCCAATCGCGAGGCGCCGCCCGCGGCACTGAATGCGTCAGTAGCCGAACCCGGTGTGACACTAATCGATTACACACCGCCACCCTCACCGACAATCGCAACCGAGCACCTGAGCATGGCCGAAGCCGGTGCCACGCTGGTCGAGGTGGAACCCGTGCCCGAACCGGATTACGACCTCAGCGGCCTGACGCTGGACCGGCCCGGGGTCACCCTCGTCGAGCCGCGCCACGTGCCTGAGCCCGATTACGATCTGAGCGGCATGGCCCTGGTCGAAGAGAAGACTGAATAGCTGTTCCGAATGCGGCAAACAAAGCCCAAGTACCGGGTGCCGGTTTGTCCGCTGCGGGACCGTGCGCCGCAGGGACGCGGCGCCCGAGCCACAGGGATCAATGTCACTCAACAATTAGGCGGCAAATGGGTTTCGGGGCGTGTCCGGCATCTCCTGCGGAGATGCCTCTCTGCACTCGCGTATGTCCCACCGCCTACGGGGATGTATTCACGGCGTGTCCCGCAGCAGACAGACCGGCGCGCGGCCACACGCGGTGTCCGGGAATTCGGAACAGCAGTTCAGGCGACGGGCGCCGCGCTTTCCTCGCATCGCGGAGCCGGCCACCCGCTTCCAGCCGCTCCGGGCCTGAGTTGATGCCTCTCGCAGTCGGCGGACGTGGGCAGGGCGCGGCCGGTGTGATTCAATACCGCGCCCCTGGCCCACTATCGTAAAAGCCCTGTCCCATGAGCCTGCTGCTGAATCCACGTGATATCGATTTCATGCTCTACGAGCTTCTCGACAGCGAGAAGCTGACTAAAGCACCGTGTTTCGCCCATCACGATCGCGAGACATTCGACGCCGTCATCACCACAGCGCGACGCATCGCGGAAGAGAAGTTCGCTCCCCATGCGGCCAAGCTCGATGCCAACGAACCGAGTTTCGACGGCGAACACGTGCACCTCATCCCAGAAGTCCAGGAAGCGGTCGATGCCTACATCGAAAGCGGTTTCATGGGCATCGCGGCCCGCGCCGAGTACGGCGGCATGGAATTGCCGTGGGTCGTCGCGCAGGCCGCCTGTGCGTGGTTTGCCGCGGCCGACGTTGCTGCCAATGCCTATGCTTTCCTGACCCATGCGGCGATCAACATGCTGCAGCGTTTCGCCTCCGATGAACAGAAACAACGCTACCTATTGCCACTCGTCGAAGGCCGCTACTTCGGCACCATGTGCCTGTCCGAGCCGCAGGCGGGTTCGTCATTGTCCGACATCCAGCTCAGAGCTGAACCGAGCGCGGCCGGGCATTACCTGATCAAGGGTACCAAGATGTGGATCTCGGCCGGAGAGCACGAGCTGTCCGAGAACATCGTGCATCTGGTCCTGGCCAAGATTCCCGGCGGACCGCCCGGCGTGAAGGGCATCTCGGTGTTCATCGTGCCCAAATACCGGGTCAACGATGACGGCTCACTGGGCGAGCGCAATCACGTCGTACTGGCCGGCCTCAACCACAAGATGGGCTTTCGCGGGACGACCAATACCGTATTGAATTTCGGTGAGGGCGGTGAATGCCACGGCTGGCTGCTGGGCGAGGTCAATCAGGGCCTGCCCTACATGTTTCACATGATGAACGAGGCAAGGGTCGGTGTGGGCATGACGGCGACCATGAGCGGGTACACCGGCTATCTGCATTCCCTGCAGTATGCGCGCGAGCGCCCGCAAGGCCGACACCCGCAGCAAAAGGACCCGAGCTCGCCACAGGTGCGGATCATCGAGCATGCCGATATCAAACGCCTGTTGCTGGCGCAGAAGAGCGCGGCCGAGGGCGCGTTCGCACTGTGCCTCCATTGCGCCTGGCTGCTCGACAGAGAACGCATCACGACCGACGTCGATGAACGCAAACGCCTCGGACTGCTGCTCGACATCCTGACCCCGATCGCGAAATCCTGGCCGTCGGAGTTCTGCCTCGAAGGCAACAAGCACGCCATTCAGATCCTCGGTGGCTACGGCTATACGCGTGAATTTGCGCTTGAGCGCTTCTACCGCGACAATCGCCTCAACCCCATCCACGAAGGCACGCACGGAATCCAGGGGTTGGATCTGCTTGGCCGCAAGGTCGGCATGCAAGGCGGCGCGGCATTCGAGGCGCTGCGCGCGGAGTATCGCCAGACCATGGCCGAGGCCCGCGACGTGAACGGGCTCGAGGCGTATTGCGAGGCGCTGGCCGATGCGATCACGGTGCTCGAATCGACCACGGCCAAACTGCTCGCGATCCGCGACGCTGGCGAAGTCAACCGCGCGCTGGCCAACGCGACGCTCTATCTCGATGCGTTCGGTCACGTGGTGATGGCCTGGATGTGGCTGCGCCAGGCCCTCACCGCGAGCCGGGCACTCGGCGATGCGGTCGGTGCCGACATCGATTTCTATCGCGGCAAGCTCGCCGCCTGCCAGTATTTCTTCCGCTACGAATTACCCAGAGTCGGCGAGCGCTGCGCGCTCCTGGCGAGAGGCGACGATACCTGCCTCAACGCCGCCGAGAGCTGGTTCTGACACGATCCGCATCGAACAGGGGAACGCCTATCATGAGCAATGCCGGCACGATTACCAGCTATTCACAGGCCCGCGCGGATTTCCGCTGGGAGCCCCCGGCGCACTTCAATTTCGCGCGCGACGTCATCGATCATTGGGCTGCGGATCCGGAGCGCGTCGCCATCCACTGGATTGACGATCATGGCCAGGAGAAGAAGCTGACTTTCGCCGAACTCGCCGAGCGCTCGTGCCGGTTGGCCAACGCGCTCGCCGCGGCCGGCGTGCAGCGCGGCGATACCGTGGTGATCATGCTCGGTCGCAATCTCGAGTGGTGGGAAGTGCTGACAGCCTGCCTGCGCATGGGCGCTGTGGCATCACCCGGGACGACCCAGCTCTCGCCCAAGGACATCGCCTATCGCATGAACGCCGCGAGCGCTACCTGTTTCGTCACCGACGAAGCGAATGCCGCCAAGCTCGACGGCGTCGCCGACGATTGCCCGACCCTGCGCGCACGCATCCTCGTCGGCGACAAGCGCGCGGGCTGGTCGAGCTATGACGACATCGTCACGCAGGCGAGTAGCGAGTTCACGACCGCCGATACCGCCAGCGACGACGATGCGCTGTGCTATTTCACATCCGGCACCACCGGCTATCCCAAGATGACCATCCATGCGCACAGCTACGGCCTCGCTCACCGCATCACGGGCAAGTACTGGCTGGACTTGGCGCCGGGTGATTTGCACTGGAACATCAGCGATACCGGTTGGGCCAAGGCCGCCTATTCGAGCTATTTCGGACCCTGGAATCAGGGTGCGACCCTGTTCGTGCATCACACGGCCGTGTTCGATCCGAAGAAGACACTCGAACTGCTCGCCGCTTATCCGATCAGCACACTGTGCGGCGCACCGACCGTGTATCGCATGCTGGTGCTGGAAGATCTCGCCGCCTACCGGTTCCCGCATTTGCGCCATTGTGTGGGGGCCGGCGAACCCCTCAATCCCGAGGTCATCGAAACCTGGCAGCGTGCCACCGGCATCGTCATCCGCGACGGCTACGGCCAGACCGAGACGGTTCTGGTATGCGGCAACTTCCCGTTCATGGAGCCACGCTTCGGCTCCATGGGTAAGCCCATGCCGGGCATCGAAATGGCCATCATCGACAACCAGGGCACGCCGCTGGCCAGCGG
>JBBDTC010000321.1:0-7331 GCA_040904625.1 Gammaproteobacteria bacterium | reverse complement strand
CCCCCCGCGCCCCCGCGCCGAGGAAGGCGATATCGCGATTCGCGTCAAGCCGGTCAGGGCTCCTGGCCTGTTCACCGACTATCGCGGCGATCCCGAGCGTTACGAGTCCTGTTTCGTCGGCGACTGGTACATCACCGGCGATCGCGGCTATGTCGACGACGATGGCTATTTCTGGTTCGTCAGCCGTGCCGATGACGTCATACTCTCGGCCGGCTATCGCATCGGCCCGTTCGAGGTCGAGAGCGCGCTCATCGAACATCCGGCAGTGGCCGAATCGGCGGTCGTCGCGAGCCCGGATGCAACCCGCGGCGCCGTGGTCAAAGCCTTCGTCGTACTGGCGCGCGGCTACAGCGGTTCGGATGAGCTGGTACGCGAGCTGCAGGAGCACGTCAAGAATGTCACCGCGCCGTACAAGTATCCGCGCAAGATCGAGTTCGTCGAGAACCTGCCCAAGACGGTGAGCGGCAAGATCCGCCGCGTCGAGCTGCGCGCACGCGAAGAGACCGGCAGCTGAGCGAGCAATCGCCCGCCGACCGGGCCAGGCCGTGACCACGGCGTCGCCCGAACGCGACGAGCAGGGGCTGCGTCGCGCGGCGACCATCATGGTCATGTTGAACTCGATCAGCACGGCCATGATGTTGACCGGCGTCAACGTCGCCTTGCCGGACGTCGCCCGCGATCTGCACGTCGATGCCGTCATGCTGACCTGGATACCGATGAGTTATCTGCTGGCCAGCGCGGCGTTCACGCTCGCCTTCGGTCGCCTCGCCGACATGTACGGCCGCAAGCGGGTCTTTCTGCTCGGCACGGCCGGCGTGGTCGTGACTTCGATCCTCGCCGCCTGCGCCTGGAGCCCGACGAGCCTGATCGCCGGGCGCCTGCTACAGGGCATTTGCGCTGCCATGCTCTATGCGACCAATATTGCGGTAATCTCCTCGGTCTTTCCCCCGGCCCGCCGCGGCACGGCCATAGGCTATACGGTATCCGCCGTTTATCTCGGACTCGCGCTGGGACCGCTGGTCGCCGGCTGGCTGATCGAGATCGCCAGCTGGCGTGCGACGTTCCTCATTCATCTGCCGTTGTCGCTGGTCGTGATCCATATTGGCCTCACCCGCCTGCCTATCGAATGGCGCGCCGACGTCCGGGGCAGCTTCGACGTTCTGGGTGCCGTGCTCTACGCCGTGGCCATCGTCATTGTGATGGTGGGTGTGTCCAACCTGCCCGCGCCTATCGGACTGACGATGATGGTCA
This sequence comes from Gammaproteobacteria bacterium, assembly GCA_040904625.1. Taxonomy (GTDB): domain Bacteria; phylum Pseudomonadota; class Gammaproteobacteria; genus JACKNG01. Next base: position 6,080 of record JBBDTC010000321.1, on the reverse strand, counting down.
TCGGGCTGTTCGGGCTGTGGTTTTTCTTCCGCCACGAACGGCGCCTGGCCGACCCGGTATTCGATGTCGAGTTGTTCTATACCAACCGCGTGTTCCTGATGTCCTGTCTGGCCTCGCTGGTCATGTATACCACGACCTTCGCCAATGTCGTGCTGGTGAGCTTGTATCTGCAGTACCTCAAGGGTATTCCGCCGAGCACCGCCGGCTTGATCATGATGGCGCAGCCCGCGGTCATGGCACTGGTCTCGCCCTATGCCGGTCGCCTGTCCGACCGTATCGAGCCGCGGGTGATCGCTTCGGCGGGCATGCTGCTGACGGCGTTCGGGCTGGGCGCATTCGTTCTGCTCGACGCCGATTCGCCGCTCGCCGCGGTCGTCGCCTGCCTGCTCATGACAGGTTTCGGATTCAGCCTGTTCTCCTCACCCAATGCCAACGCCATCATGGCTGCGGTATCACGCAGCGACTACGGCCGCACGTCGAGCGCGATGGCGGTGATGCGGGTGATGGGGCAGATGGTCAGCATGGGGGTGGTGGCGTTGATCTTTGCCCTGGTCTTGGGCCCGGTGCACATCGAGCCTGCTGTATATCCGGTACTGGCGCACGCCATCGAGCTCTGTTTCGCCGTGGCAGCGCTGCTCGCGCTTGCCGGCATGCCGCTGTCGTTATGGCGCGGACGCATACATGTCCGAACGCCGTAGCGGACTCCATCGACGCATGCTGTGGCCGGTCTATGTGCCGGCCCTGCTGCTGGGCGTGCCGGCGCAGGCCTCGTTCGTGCTGCTGCCATTGTATGTGCTCGATCTCGGCGGCAGTGCAGCGGCGGCCGCCGCTGTCGTCGGCTGGCGCGGGATCGGCATGATGGCGATGGACATTCCCGCCGGCATGCTGGCCGCGCGTCTGGGACAGAAAGCCGTGATGGTGGCGGCGGGCCTGCTGATCGGCCTGGCGTTCGTTGGTTATGCGTTGAGCGACAGTATCGCCTGGTTCTATGTCATCGCGTTCGTCAATGGCGCCGGTTCCAGTACGTTCCTGCTCGGACGCATGGCCTACGTCTCGGCCCATCTCGATCCGGGTGAGCGCGGCCGTGTCATCGCGATGATCGCCGGGAGCCTGCGCCTGGCCGCGCTGCTCGGGCCGCTGGCCGGCGGCGTCCTCGCCCAGCAGCTCGGCTACAGCGCGACCTTTATCGTCGCCAGCGGCTCCATCGTGCTTGGACTGTTCTGCATACTGGCCTTTGCCGAAGCGGAGGAGCGTCAAGGCACGGCTCTCGAATGGCACCGTATTCCGGTGCTCGCGTTCGATCATCGCCACGATTTCGCGACCTATGGTGTGGCCGCGATCACCTTCATGTTGATGCGCGCCGCGCGCACGGTGCTGATCCCGCTCAGTGGTGCGGCCATCGGGCTGGATGCCTCGACCATAGGCTTCGTCGTGGCCGTGTCGGCTGCAGTCGACGTGGTGCTGTTCTATCCCGCCGGACTCGTCATGGACCGCTACGGGCGGCGGGCGACCGCGGTGCCGAGTTCCGTCCTCTTCGCTCTCGTACTCGGGGCCGTGGCCCTCGCCGACGATTACCAGACATTGCTCGCTGTCGCGATCGGGGCCGGCCTTGCCAACGGTCTCTCCACCGGCATCGTGATGACGCTCGGTACCGACCTGGCGCCGCCGCTGCGGCGCGGCGAATTTCTCGGTCTGTGGCGATTGTTGACCGATCTCGGTTCGGCTGCGGGTCCGATGGTCGTAAGCTCGGTCGTGCTCGTCGCACCACTGGCGGCGGCGGCTCTGAGTGTCGCTGCGCTCGGCGCCTGCGGCAGCTTCGTCGTGTATCGTTATGCGGCAGAAACCTTGCGACACTGAGAGGAGCGGCCATGTTCGAACACATTCATCTCGATCACGTCGTGCTGCGCGCGCATGATGCCGAAACGCTGGCAGGCTTCTACTGCGCGGTACTCGGTGCGAAAGTCGAGCGCCGCCTCGACATCGGCCTCGTCCAGCTGCGTGCGGGCGACATTCTCATCGATATCGTTGCCGCCGACAGCGATCTGGGCCGGCGCGGTGGACCGCCGCCTGGCCCCGGGCGCAACGTCGACCACTTCTGTCTGCGGGTCGAGCCCTTTGTCGAAGACGCGATCCGTGCTCACCTGACCGCTTGCACGGCAAAGGCCAGCGAGACGCAGGAAGTCTATGGCGCCGAGGGCTTCGGGCCGTCGATCTATGTCACCGACCCGGAAGGCAATGTCATGGAACTCAAAGGGCCGGCGACGCGTGGACGGGTGTGATGATGGGGGGCCTCATTGCTCGCCCGAAGCCGCCACGTATTGCTTGAGATAGGCACTCTTGTGCTGCAGCTTGCCCTTGTCGAAGGTGAAGATATCGACACCGCGTTGGTTGCGTCGCCGTCCGGCGCGGTCGGTCCATTCGAAATCCCATTTCAAGCATCGACGATATTGCGGCGGCCCCAGCTGAAGAACAGCCTTTGCGGCGGTGCATGCTGACCGGCCAGACGCTTGCCGAGCGTCGCCAGGATCATTTCCTGGACCATCATCATTTCGATGCCGGCGGTGCGGTCGAGACGGACCCAGCGCAGGTCTTCGAGTTCACCGTCTCCCGCGAGCTCGCCGTCGAGGTGTTCGATGTCGATGGCGAAAAATCGTGCGTGAAAACGTATGGGCTGCACGGTCGGCGTGATCGCCCGGCCGAGAAAATCGAGGTTGCCCAGATCCGGCGCCAGTGTGCGGCGTCGGAATTCACTCCAGCTCGTATGGTTGACGTTGCCGATGTCGCCGGGTTTACCGTAGATCAGCCCGGCTTCTTCGAAGGCTTCGCGAACCGCGGCCATGGCCAGCGCGTTGGCCTTGGCCGCCGAGCGGCCCACGGCCATCAACGGCGGGATTTCCGGTCCCAGTGTATGCAGCGGTCGAGCGCGGTAGTCGGACCGTTCGAGAATGCCGCCGGGGAAGACATACACACCCGGCTTGAAGCGCGCTTTGCCGCCGCGCCGTCCCATGAGGACTTCATAATGGGTGCGGCGCTGGCGATGAATCACCAGGCTCGCGGCGTCGCGTGGGCGAACCGGATCGTGGGGGCGGGGCTCGGTCGGGCTGCTCACTGGCGGGCATCATCCTGTTTGGCTTGATCGGGGCCCCGAGTATCTTATCCAAAGACCTGTGCAGAGGCACGAGGCAGTGGAGGTGGGTAGCCAAGCTGCTGGGCGGCCGAGGCGCGGCAGTCAATGCAAGCCCGGAACCGTTGGCGCTGGTGTGGTCCAACTGGGCTACCCCCGGTCCTTCTATCCCACAGGCGCCGGCGCTAATGTAGGCTGCGGCGGCAACCCAGGTATCGCTCATGTCCGGCAAAGACATCCCTCACAAGACATCGAACAGGCTCGCGCCCGCTTTAGGCGTGTACTGTGCGTTCGCGTTCGCCGCCGCCGAAGCGGTCACCGTCCATACCTGGGTCGATGCCGACGGTGTCACGCATTTCTCGGACCAGGCGCCGGCCACCGAGATGCCGGCCGAGGTCTTCGATATCGCGGTCACGCAGCCGACTGACGCCGCGGCCGATTATTACTCGATCGCCAACCAATGGGCGCGTTTGCGCGCGGAACGCGATGCGGCCGACGCGCGCGCCCTGGTGCGGCAGCGGCTGCGCACGGAGGCGGCTGCCGCCGCGGCGCCGCCGGCCGTCGAAGTGATACGCGAGGGCGCTGTGGTGGGGCCTTTCGGCTTCGGCGGCTATGGCGGTTTCCGCTCTCCCCATCATCGGCATGGCCGCCGGGCGCCCTTTCCGGTCGATCGCAAAGGCTATCTCGATTCCCGGCGCGGCGTCGATTTCATTCCCGCACCAGTGCCGGCCTGGCCCCGGCAGCGGTGAGGGTTCGATTCACTGCGTGCGGCGGATGAGGAAGCGAAACACCTCACCCTCCTGCCCGCGTTCGACCAGCTCATGGCCGGTCGAACGACAGAACGCCTGAAAATCGGCATCGGCCGCCGGATCGGTCGCAAGCACTTCGAGCGTCCCGCCGACCGGCACGTCCTTCATGGATTTCTTGGTCTTGAGGATGGGCAGAGGGCAGTTCAGACCCTTGGTGTCGAGTACGAGATCGGCCATGACGTGATTGTTCTCCGCTGGACGTGGGTAACGGGCCCGCCACAAAATCACCGAACGATTTGGAACGCCGATCCATCCCGTCTGGCAGCGCTGCTCGTCAGTTGAATAGAACCACTATTCGCCTTTCTCGCGCCTTGCCAGCCGGGCGCCTCAACGCCCCAAATCGCCCAGTTATTCTGCGGCGGGCCCTAAGCGCTCGAAGACGTCGAGTTCGACGCCGATCTCGTCGCGCGCGGCGCGGGCGCAACGGATTGAGCGTATCGTAACCGATGGAGGTGAGATTGACCCCCAACCGCTACCGCGGAACACGCCGCTGAATGAAACGCGTGGCGACGTGATCGGCCCAGGCGGCGATGGTCATCGACGGTGGACCGCCCGGTGCGCGTGGCAGCGCGGCGGCGTCAGTGACATACAAACCCGGGTGATCGAAGACTTCGCCGTTACTGTCGACGACACCGTCGTCGATGCTGCAGCCGAGGCAGGCGCCACCGGTCGGGTGCACGGTGATGGGCGTCTTTGGCGCGTAGATCTTGTGCCCGGTCTGGCGTGAAATTTCCGCGAAGGTGCTGCGCAGCCGCGCAAAGATCGGACTCTGCTCCGGATCATAATCAATATGCAGGCGGTTGTTCCTGAACGTCGCCTTGCCGATCATCTTATCCTCTCCCAGGCCGGCGATCATGTAGGCGCGCTTCATGCGCGCTTTCAACCACCGCGGCAGCGGATAACTGTCTACTGCGGGCAGACCGCCGCCGCCTATCAACGGCGAGGTGGTGTCGCCCTTGAGCTTGACCCCGCCGGTAGTCGGCAGCCCGATGGTCTGATCGACGCTCTTGTCGTTGTAATCCCAGTAGCCGAAATAGTCGCCATTGGTCCCGAAGCGTTCGCCGAGTTGCGGCATGCCCGATAACCCACCCGTCTCGCGGCTGCGTAACAATATTCTGAGCGTGTTCAGGGTACCGGCGGCTACGATCACCTGGTCCGCGCTTATTACCCGATCCTGTCCGCTGTGATGATCGATAAATTCGATGCGGTAACCCGCGCCGCCACCCTTGCTCACAATACGCGTGACTTCGGCAAGATCCTTGACCGTGAGACCCTGTTTCATGGCCGGTGCCAGGTACACACAATCCAGGGTGGTTTTGCTGCCCTTGGGGGAGCCGAGAAAGCCGTCTTCGCCGGCCTGGTAGTCGACCTCGTAGCGCTCGATGCCATTGTCGTCGGTAATTTTCTGCGGGTTGTCCGGATCGTCGGGCAGCAGGTAGCCAATACGCGGGTCGGGCGGCGGTGTCGCGGGTTCGATGGCCGCGGCATCCTTGAAGCGTGCGACTGAGGTGTTCGGAATACGATGGTCGGCCATCGGCGTCACTGAACCCATGCGCTCGAGCACGGCGTCGTAGTGGTGGGACATGCTCGCGTCGGAGATATCGTCGGCATGGCCTTCCCAGTAATTTTCGGCCAGCGGCCGAACGTTGATCGCCGAATATACGTGGCTGCCGCCGCCCACTCCGGATGAGCAGGCGATACTGCAACCCTTGGCGAAAAACAGCTCGAACAGGCCGTGCTTGTTCAGTTTGATGCGACCACCGGGGACCCGGTTGCCTCCGACCGCGCGGAGCAGTCTGGAAAACAATTTGCGTCCGCGCGGTAACGGCGAGCGCTGTTCGATGCCCATCGAGCGGACCGGCACGGTATCGCGCCACGGCCCGCGTTCGAGTACGGTGACATTGAATCCAGCCTCGGCGATGCGCGCGGCAACGACCGATCCGCCGAAACCGCTGCCTATTACGATCACTTCTGCGTCGTTCATAGCGGAGCCTCTCTCAACTGAGCGGCGCAGAATGACTCATGCGCCGGTTCCTCGCGGGCCAGGGCGGGCAGCGGCCGGCACCAGCGCCGGCGCGCTACTTGAACCCGATTAGGGCCCGCCGCAAAATAACTGAACGATTTGGAACGCCGATCCATCCCGTCTG
>JBBDTC010000320.1:0-16658 GCA_040904625.1 Gammaproteobacteria bacterium | reverse complement strand
TCACGGCCGTCGCACCGTCGCCGAGTAGCGCGTAGCGTGCGCTCACCGGGTCACCCAGCGGTCCGCTCACCTCCGCCTCCTGCCAGCGCCCCGCGCACACCCTGAGCAAAGCCGCCAACGTCCCCTCACCACCGTCGCCAATCGGCAACACCACGCACTGCGCATCCGGCAGGCTCCGGCACAGTCCACGGGCCAGAGCGGCGGCGGCACGAACGGCCGACAGGCTTTCCTTGAACGAATCGGGCGCAATGATGATCTTCATGGCGAACCGGCCCGCCGGCCGGTGCGGCCGCCTCCGGGACGTTCGATGGCTCCGCCGGGCCCCGCCCGCTGCCGCGGATTCAACGCCAGCGCCGCCGCGACGCCAGCCCACCGGCCCCATGCTGGCCGAGCAGCGCGGTGCGCAGCTTGAGGCTCATCGCCGGCGGCAAATCCGTGGCCAGGTGGAAGTCGTTGCCCGTGCGCGATCCGACGGGTTCGCCGTCGACGTAGACCAGTTGATTGCCTTCCAAGGCCGGGATGCGTACGCCGGGCAGTATGACCCCGACCAGATTCAGCGGGTCGCTCGCATTGATGCTGACGATACGGCCGGATGGTTCGCGGCGGCGTTCTTCGCGCAGCGCGCTCAACGCTTCCGGCCGGGCGAACTGTTCACCCGAATGGCCGGCGACGAAGCGCCCGCCGCGGACTTCGCCGGACGCTTCCAGACGGCGCAGCGCCCACAGCAGGTGGCGCCACGGCGGCAGTACGGTTTCGCGTTCGAGCACGGCGCGGAACACCACCCCATAGCGGCGCAATAAGGTCCGCGCGATGGTCAGTGTGGCCTCTTCGTGCGCGGTCGCGTTGGCGCTCGCCGTTACCCGTACCACCCGGTCCCAGCGTCCGGCCTCGTCTATGCCCGGTTGCGTGGTGCGACGGGGGCGACGCCCGATCGGGTTGCGCCGCGCCGCCGGCTGGGTCAATGCGCGCAGACCGGCGAAACTGTCACAGGTCAACAGACCGGCGGCGGCAAGCTCGTCGAGCGCATTCTCGCACTGCGTACGCAGCAGCCCGCAGCCGCTGACAATATCATCGAAGAAAGCCGCTCCGCGCCGCTCGATGAAGTCGAGTACGGCAGCGGCGGCGCCGCCCGGCGCGCTGGGCGCTTCACCTTCCAGGCTGTCCAGCCAGATGCGCAGCTCCGCGCGCGGCAACAGCGCCAGCGGTGTGCTGCGCAGCGTGCCGGACTGGCGGGCTGCCGCGGAGCGTTTGGGCGTGAGCCGCAGCCACGCCACGCGGCCCGCGCGGACCAGGTCATCGAGTGACTGTCCCTGGTAGGCGCGCATACGCGCAGGAAGCAATTGACCTTCCCAGGCCGACGCCGGAGCTTCGAAGCCGGCAAGCTGGGCGACCAGCTCGTACAGACCGTCATTGCCGGCCAACCGCGTGGGCGCATCGAGGTGCTGCCAGGCGAACAGGAAACGCATGAAGACAGCGCTGCTGACCGGTTCGATTTCCTGACGCAAACGGCCCAGTGTGTAGCGATGAATGCGCGCCAGCAGCCCCCGATCGCACCACTGCAATTCGTCGTTTGCCGGCACGAAGCGCCCGCGCAGGGCAATGCCGCGATTCTCGATGGCGGTCAAGGCCGCGACGACGGCGCTGGTGTCGAGCGCGAACAGCGTCGCCACGTCAGGCGCTGTCAGCGGCCCGCTCATTTCGAGACGGCTGCGCGTGAGCTGTACCAGGGCCTGTTCGCGTGGCGGCCGCTCTGCCAACGGAAACTCGAGCGCCGCGCCGCGGCGCGCGAGTGCGGCGGTCGGCCACAGGCCGAGGATTTCGTGCTGGCGCTCGGTCGCGCACCATCCTGGTTGGGGCGAGCAGACGCGCACCACCCGGCCGTTCGCGGCCAATTCCTTGAGCATCGCAGACGCCTCGTCACCCAGTGAAGCGCTTTCTCCAGCGGCCAGAAATCCGAGCAGCAGGACCGCTTCGTGCATCTCGTCGGGACGCCGCGGCTGCGGCCACACTTCCTCGCGGACCCGCGCAATGGCCTGCGGATCGAGTGTCGCGAGCTCGCTCGTCGTCGCCGGATCGAGCCAGCGCCGGCTGCTCACGGCCTGGGTGCGCCGCTCTTCCAGCGGTGCGTCGTCGAGGAACGCATAGGGATTGGCATTGAGTACGCCCTGGGCGAAGGGTGACGGCTCGGTCAGGTCGCGGCTCACCAGCGTCTTGTGGCCGCCGGCAATCGCCCCGAGTAGTGCTTCCAGGGCCGCGATATCCATCGCTTCGTGGAGACAATCATCGAGCGCCTGGCGGACCAGGGGATGGTCGGGAATATCGCGCCGGCCGCTCAGATTTTCCGCGCAAGCCAGCTGATCGGGGAAAACCAGTGCGGCCAGATCCTCGGCGTTCATGCGCAATAGCCGCGGCGCCACCTTGCGGCCGCCGCGAAAACGCTGAATGGCGAGCGCGCAGCCGGCAACCCAGCGCCAGCGCACCGTGAACAGCGGCGCGTCGAGCACGGCCTGGGTCAGTACGTCACGCACGTTCTCCGCGTTGAGATAGCGCCACACGTCGTCGAGATCGAAGCTGTGGACTGCACCCAGCGAGATGACGATGGCATCCTCGATCGCGGCCGCCTGCAGTTCGAAATTGAAGGTGCGGCAAAAACGCTTGCGCAGGGCCAGACCCCAGGCCTTGTTGAGGCGACTGCCGAACGGCGAGTGGATGACGAGCTGCATGCCGCCCGATTCGTCGAAGAAGCGCTCGACGACGAGCGTGTCCTGGGTCGGCATGACACCCAGCGCGCGGTAGCCCGCCAGGACATACTCGGCGGCCTGTCGGGCGGCCGTCGCACCGACGCCGGGGATGCGGTCCATGATCGCGGCCAAATCGTCCACTGTCGCCTGCGGTCGGGCCGCGGCAGCGGCCAGCGCGGCGCGCAGGCGCGACACGGCGGCGGAGAACTCGACCGAACGCGACGGCGCCTCACCCAGCCAGAATGGCATGTTGGGCGGCTGGCCGGCGGCGTCGGCGACGCGGACCACCCCACTCTCGACCCGGATGACGCGCCACGCCGTGTTGCCGAGCTGGAAGATGTTGCCCGGCAGACTCTCGATGGCGAAATCCTCGTTGACCGAGCCGACCAGTTCACCGGCCGGCTCGGCGATGACGTCGTAGTCGGCGGTATCCGGAATCGCCCCGCCGCAGGTCACAGCGGTCAGGCGCGCGCCGCGGCGCGCACTCAGGCGGCGATTGACCGCATCGAGATGCAGATAAGCGGAATGCCGTCCGTGGGCGAAACTGAAACCGTCGGCCAGCATGCGTATGACACTGCGCAGGGTTTCGCGCTCCAGCTCTCGATACGGCCAGGCGCGGCGCACCCAGGCGTAGAGTTCGTCCTCGCCCTGCTCGGCGCAGGCGGTTTCGGCCACGATCTGCTGCGCCAGGACATCGAGCGAACCCGGTGCGATGACGATGCTGTCGAGTTCGTCGCGGTCGATCATGTCGAGCAGTGCGATGCTTTCGATCACCTCGTCTCGCGTCTGCGGGAAAAGGCGCCCGCGGGCGATCCCGCCGACCGCGTGGCCGGCGCGTCCGACACGCTGCAACAGCGTCGAGAGCGCACGTGTCGTGCCGAGTTGGCATACCAGATCGACATCGCCGATATCGATGCCGAGCTCGAGCGATGCCGTTGCGACCAGCGCTTTCAGCTGCCCGCCCTTGAGCCGCCGTTCCGCATCGAGACGACGTTCGCGGGACATGCTGCCGTGATGCGCGCAGACCTGATCTTCGCCCAGACGTTCGGCCAATGCGCGCGCCAGACGTTCGGCCATACGGCGGGTGTTGACGAAAACCAGTGTCGTCCGGTGGGCGCTGATGAGTTCCGCCATACGTTCACGCTGCTCGTCGGCAAGCTCGCTCGAGAGCACGGTCTCGAGTGGCGATCGCGGCATTTCGATGGCGATATCGCGCGCCCGGACATGGCCTTCGTCGACTATGGCGCAAGACCCGCCGGCGCTGCCGACCAGGTAATCGGCGACGCGCTCGATGGGACGTTGCGTCGCGGACAGGCCGATGCGCACTGGCGGCACGGCGGTCAGACGCTCGAGTCGCGCCAGGCTCAACGCCAGATGCGCGCCACGTTTGCTGCCGGCGACGGCGTGGATCTCGTCGACGATGACCGTGCGCACCGGCCGCAGCAACTCGCGGCCGCCATCACTGGTCAGCAACAGGTAGAGTGATTCGGGTGTGGTGACGAGGATATGCGGCGGACGTTTGCGCATCAGGCTGCGCGCGGCCGGCGAAGTGTCTCCCGTGCGCACGGCCGCGTTGATCGTCGGCGTGTCGCCAAGTTCGGCACGCAGCAGCGCGTGGATACCTGCCAACGGCAGCTCGAGATTGCGTTCGACGTCGTTGCTCAAGGCCTTCAGCGGCGAGACATAGAGGACCTGGGTCTCCGTCGCCAGGCTACCCGTGCGGCACTGTGCCGCCAGGTCGCTGATCGCAGTGAGGAAAGCGGCAAGCGTCTTGCCGGATCCGGTGGGTGCCGCGACCAGGGTATGCCGGCCTTCGGCCAATGCCTGCCACGCCCGTACCTGGCACCGCGTCGGCGTACCGAACGCGGCTTGGAACCAGGTCCTGACGGCAGGATCGAAAGTGGACGGGATCATTGCGCCGAGGTTAGCCTGACGATGCCTTCCTGCGCCACCCGCAGGGTCAATCTGCGGGGTCATCCCGCGCGGCCGCTGGCGGCAGTAGCCGGCGCGCCCCCTCATCGGGCATGATAAAGGCCATGTTTCACCGCTTCGCCTGTTGTCTCGTCGGCCTGCTTTTGTGGTGCGCGGCGGCACCAACGCTCGCCGCCGACGAAAGTACTCACGGTAGCTGGACGGTGCGCTGTGAGGAAGTCACCAATGACGACGAGCAGGAATGCATCATGTACCAGAACCTGGTCCTGCGTACCGGTGGCCAGCCCGTGTTGCAGCTCTCGGTCGGCCTGGCGCCGCCGGACAACCTGCCCACGGCCGTTCTCAATCTGCCGCTCGGGATCTACCTGCCTCCCGGCATCGGCATCCGTATCGATAGCGCCGCCCAGGCCCGCTTCCCGGTCGAACGCTGCGATCCGGACGGCTGCCAGGCGGTGATGAAATTACGCGATAAGACGGTGGCCGAGCTGCGCCAGGGCAGCAAGCTCGAAATCGAATTCCATGATAGCGAACGCGCGCCGCTGCACATGCCGCTGTCACTCGATGGTTTCGGCGCCGCCTTCGACGCCATCAGCGCCGACGACTGAAGGTCGATCAACGCGCCGGGAGCATGACCCGATCGCCGCTCGTGATAGCCAGTTCCGCGAGGCGTCCGGCGTTGGTTTCGAGCACGTAACGCACCGGTTGCGGCGCCGGGATCAAGGTTTCCGAGAGCGGCTCGGTATTGGCGCGGATGGCAACGATTTCGCCGTTGGCCGCGACGAAAGCCATGTCGAGCGGAATAAGCGTGTCTTTCATCCACATCGCGACCGCTGTAGCGCGCCCGAAATCGAACCACATACCGCTCTGGTGATGGAGTTCGTCGCGCTGCATCAGTCCGCGCCGGCGAGCGTCCGCAGAGACGGCCAGCTCGATATCGAACCACACCCTGACACCGTCCCCGCGCAACACCAGCAGACGTGCCTCGTCGGCCGCCGGTGCAGCGCAGCTCAATAGCGCGATCAGCGACAGCACCGTTACCGCGGCGCGCTTGCCGTTCATCGTTTGATCGCCGCATAGCGGGCCAGTGCGGCCTCGCGCGCCACGGCCAGATCGACCAGCGGCCGCGGGTAGTCCATTACGCTGGCCGGCGGCCGGTGTACGGCGTCGCCGTCGAGAGCGGCGAGCTCTGCGACCCAATTGCGGATGTAGGCCCCGTCGGCATCAAACTTGCGGCTTTGCGTGAGGGGATTGAAGATGCGGAAATAAGGCGCGGCGTCGGCGCCACACCCCGCCACCCATTGCCAGCCGAGTGTGTTGTTCGCCAGATCGGCATCAACCAGCGTATCCCAGAACCACCGCGCGCCCGCGAGCCAGTTCATGCCGAGCTGTTTGCACAACAGCGATGCCGCGACCATGCGCACCCGATTGTGCATGTAACCGGTATGCCACAGTTCGCGCATGCCGGCATCGACCAGCGGGAATCCCGTCATGCCGCGCGTCCAGGCCCGCAGGTCATGCGGGTCTTCGACCCATGCCATGCCTGCGAACGCTTCGCGCAGGGGAGCGTCGACGCTGTGCGGGAAATGGTAGAGCAGGTGGTAGGCGAATTCGCGCCATAGCAACTGCCGCAGCCACGCCCGCGCCGCGTCTTCCACGGCCACGCCCGCTGCCACGATGGCGGCCTGCACGGCATGCCAGGCGGTTCGCACACTGATTTCGCCATGCGCCAGATAAGGCGACAAACATGACACGCCGGCCTGAGCCGGATAGTCGCGCGATAGCGCGTAGCCGGCCAGCGCTTGTTCGATGTAATCATCCAGTCTGGCGATCGCGGCGGCCTCGCCGAACTGCCAGGTGTTGCGTATTTCCGCGGCCCAGTCGATGTCAGGCTCGAGTTCGAGATCCTCCAGCGTGGCACCGGACAGCGCCATCGGCGGCGGCGCCATGCGGGCCGGCTCGGGCAAGGGTTGCGGGGGCGGGTCCTGGGCGAGGCAGGCGCGCGAGAATGGCGTAAAGACACGAAACGGCGTGCCGGCAGCCGTCGCGATCCGCGGCGGTTCGAACAGCAGGTGGCCATTGAAGCTGCGCACCGTGCACGCGGCCGCCAGGCTTTCCTTCAAGGCCGTGTCGCACGCGATTCCGTCCGGTTCGTAGCGGCGGTTCCAGTACACGGCCGTTGCGCCGGTCTCGGCCACCAGCTCGGTCAGCACTGCGCGCGGCACACCCCGGCGGATGAGCAGGCGATTGCCCCGCGCCGCGAGCGCCGCGCCGAACGCCGACAACGATTGGTGCAACCAGTAGCGGCTGGCCGCGCCCAGCGACCAGCGTGTCCGCGGTTCGTCGATGTACACAGGAATGACGCAACCGCGCTGCGCGGCCGCATGGAGCGCGGGGTTGTCGGCCAGGCGCAGGTCGCGGCGAAGCCAGACGATGGTGGTCTCGGGCATGTCGGTCGGTTTTGTATTCGTGCGCAGTGCTGCCCGATCATACGCTGCGCCGTCGCCGGGAGATCGCAGCTTGGCTGCCCGCCTGTTGGCTGCCCGCCTGGGAGCGATTACCATGCGCCGGCACAGCCGTGCCTGTCGTCAATCAGTAAGGATCTCCCTTCATGCTCCGCCAAACTTTCGTGCTGTTCGCGGCGCTGCTACTGTGCGGCATCGTCCAGGCCCACGGCCCCAGCCGTCAAAAGGTCACCGAGACCATCGTCGTCGATGCGCCTGCCGCGACAGTCTGGGCCATCGTTGCCGATTTCTGCGCCATCGCCACCTGGCACCCGGGTGTCGTGAAATGCACGGGCGACGGCGGCAATGAACCTGGCGCCAGCCGGGTCCTCACCATCGGCGAGGACGGCGGTCCGGAAATCCACGAAGAGCTGCTGAATTACGATGCCGCGGGCATGACCTACAAGTACAAGGTCGCCAAGACCGACATGGCCATCCTGCCCGTCACGACCTACTCGTCTTTTCTCACCGTCAAGGACAATGGCGACGGCACCAGCACGGTGGAATGGCGGGCCGGTTTCTATCGCGGTCACCCCAACAACAATCCGCCGCCGGAACTCAACGACGAGGCCGCGGTCAGCGCCGTGACCGGCAGCTACACGGCAGGACTGGCCGAGATCAAGCGGCTCGCGGAACTCTAGCAGCCTGTCGGACTTAGGGAATCGTCGCGAGGCGAGTGGGAGAGCGAGGCAAAATGGGCGCGCATTCGAGGCGAATAGTGGGGCTATTTAACGAGAATGCGCGCTCATTTGGGCAGCTCACCCACCGCCGCAGTAGATTCATCCTAAGCCCGACAGGCTGCTAGCTCCTGTCATGGGCGCGTTTCGGCACTGGCGCGGCGCCCGCACACTGCTCCTGGTAGCGCTGTATGCCGTCCTCTCGGCGCCTGCACTGGCCCAATCCGTGGCTGGTGGGCGAGCTTTCATCACCAACCAGGGCGCCAACACGGTCAGCGTGATCGATCTGGCGACCGACACGGTGGTCGCCTCCATTGGCGTCGGCGCCGACCCTGCCGGCGTCGCCGTCGATGCACGCCGCCGCCTGGTTTTCGTGACCAGCGCCAAGAGTGCCGAACTCACGGCCATCGACGCCGACACCGCCGAGGTAGTGAATGTCGTGCCCGTCGGTCTCGGGCCACTCGGCATCGCCAGCGATGCCGCAACCGGACGGGTCTATGTCGCCGACTGGCATGGCGACAGCATCCACATCTTCGATGCCATGAGTATGACTCCGCGCGGTCAGTACAAGACCGGCCGCGCGCCTTCGGGCCTGGCCTTGAGTCCCGACGGCCGGCTGCTGGTGGTCGCCAATCGCGATGACGACGAGGTCCAGGTGATCAGTACCGTCGACGGCCTCAGCATCGGCCGCGTCAAAGTCGGCAAGGCGCCTTTCGGAGTCACCATCAGTGGCGACGGCCGGCGCGCGTTCGTTGCCAACGTCCAGAGCCACGACGTCACCGTCGTCGACCTGGTCGGCCTGCAGGCCGCACAGACCCTGACGGTCGGCCCCATGCCCTACGCCATCGTTCACGATCCAATGCGTGAGCGCTTGTTCGTGACCAATCAGGAAGACAGCACGGTTTCGGTGTTCGACCTGGTCGAGCGAGCGGAAATCAAGCGTATCGCCGTCGGCGATTACCCCGAAGGCATTGGTTTCGATGCCCGCTCCCGCCGCATCTACGTCGCCAACTGGTTCAGCAACAGCGTCAGCGTGATCGATGCCGACAGCCTCGAGGTCGTTGGCGAGATCGGTACGGCCGATGGCAGCCGGGCATTCGGTCAGTTCATTCTGTACTAGTCTCCTCGGCTACCAGCGCGGCCAGACTACGGCGCACGTCGGTATATCGCGGCGCGATGCCGAGACGCGCCCACGACGCTGCCGGATCGATGCGGCGCGAACCGCCACGGCGGCCGGCTTGCCCATCGAAAGCCGGTGGCGCACGTCCCAGCAGTTGCGCGAGCACGCCGTAGTATTCCTCCCGGCGCAGGGGCCGACCATCGCTGACGACCGCCACACCCGGCGTTGTCGCCCGCGCCGCCGCCAGCAACGCGGCCGCGGCATCTTCGGCCCGCAGCAGATTGAGCCACGCTTGCGCATCGCCGGCCAGCGCCTCGCCCGCCAAGATCGTGCTCCGACCGATGATCCGGCCCGGACCGTAGAGGCCGGCCAGGCGCAGCACCTGGCACGGCAGTCCGCTGTCCTGCCAGCATTGTTCGATGGCCTGCAGGCGACGGGCGCGCGCGGTGCCCGGATCGATCGGAGTCGCAGCCGTTATTTCCACGTCCATGTCCTTGTCGTAGATGCCGGTACTCGATGCCAGTACGGCGCCGCGACAGGCGCTGGCGCGCAGCAGTTCGAACAGCCGCGCAAAACAGGTGTGCGGATCCCGTGGACCCAGCACGGACGGTGGCAGCAGGCAGAACACCGTGCCCTGGAAGTCGCGTAGAACCGGCGCCAGGATGCGGGCGCCGGTCGCGCTCGTCACATCGCAGGCAACCGAGGTCAGCCCGCTGCGCGGCGCTTGCGGCCCTTGGCTGCGCCGCACGGCGATGACCGGCGTTGCCGGCAACAGGCCGTCGACAAGAAAGCCCGCGAGATAACCTGCGCCGATAATCAAGGCGCCTGCCGGGCGACCGTTCATGGGCTTTCCGCACGGCCCGCGAGCTGGGTGGCCCACAGGGTCAACAGGCAATAGGCAAGGAAGAAGTACAAGCCGAGGCCGACTTCGGCCTGACTCTGCGGGTCTTTCTCCAGGGCCAGCACACTGACCAGGATCGCAACCACCAGAACATCCACCATGGTCCATTTCCCGATGGCCTGCAGCAGCGCCAGGCCGCGTGTCCGAAGCAGCGCCGCTGCCGGCGCCAGGACCAGCGCGAGCAGCACGACCTTGACTATCGGCAAGATCACGCTGAAGGTCGTGATGACCAGCGCCAGCGGCAGGTTACCGCCGGCGGCGAGGTCGGTTACCGTCGACAGTATGCTCTTGCTCGAGTAACGCAGGATCACGTCGCCGAGCAGGGGCACCTCGGCGCGCGCGACAACGGTCAGAACCGGCGCCAGGATGCCGGCCACAAAGGCGCCCGCGGCGAGCAGGTTCAAGTGCCACGCGAGGATGCGGGGGCGTTGTCGGGCGCTGCCAAGGACGATGCCAAGGTGGATGCAGCCGGCGAGGGCCGCTCCCAGGGCGAATCGGGACGCGTCGCGCGCCGCTGCGGCAGCGCCGTCGGCGAGCCGGGCGTAGGCCGCGACGAGATCGCGCGCGCCGGCGTACCATGACAGACTCAATTTCTCCAATGCCGCCGCCCAAGCCAGGCGTGCCGAACCTTGCAGCGACTGCATTTCGGCCGCGCCCGCGGCGAGGCGGGCGGCCTCCAGCGCGTGGATCACGGCCAGCGCGGCCAGGGCCGCGAAGACGGGATAGAGCGCATGGCGATGCAGGGTCATCATGGAATGGCCTCGAGCCGGCATTTTCGCCGAAATGGCGTGCCTGCGCGCGCTCCTCAGTGCGGGCGCCGGGTGGTGCTGTCCGGTTGCAGGTCGAACAGCGATTCACATAGTATCTTCGCCGCACCCGCCTTCGGTTTACGTGAACATGCCGCGGCGTTTCCCGCTTTTGTAATGATGGAGAAAGTTTAGTGGCAGCAAAGATTCAGGTTCCGGTCGATGGCGCAAAAATCAAGTTTACGAATGGTGTCCTCGACGTGCCGGACAACCCCGTCATCCCGTATATCGAGGGCGATGGCATCGGTGCCGACGTGTGGCGGGCGAGCAGCCGGGTGCTCGATGCCGCGGTCGAGAAAAGCTATGGGGGCAAACGCAAGCTCCACTGGATGGAAGTGCTCGCCGGCGAGAAGGCCAACAACGAAGTCGGCTCGTGGCTGCCCGAGGAAACGCTCGATGCCTGCCGCGAATACCTCGTGGCCATCAAAGGCCCGCTGACGACGCCGATTGGCGGCGGCATCAGCTCGCTCAACGTCGCGCTGCGGCAGATTCTCGATCTCTATGTCTGCCTGCGCCCAGTACGCTGGTTCGAGGGTGTGCCGTCGCCGGTACGTAAACCGCAGGACGTCGACATGGCGATCTTCCGCGAGAATACCGAAGACATCTACGCCGGCATCGAATTCCAACAGGGTTCGGATGAGAATCGCCGGTTCCTCAAACTGCTGGCCGAAAATTTCCCCGACGCGTACAAGAAGATCCGCTTTCCCGAATCATCCGGCATCGGCATCAAGCCGGTATCGCAGGAAGGTACCGAGCGCCTGGTTCGTGCGGCGATCAAGTACGCCATCAACAACAAGCGCAAGAGCGTGACCTTCGTGCACAAAGGCAACATCATGAAGTTCACCGAGGGCGCATTCCGTAACTGGGGTTACGCCCTGGCCGAGCGCGAGTTTGGCGAGCACACCTACACCTGGGAACAGTGGGAGCGCACGGTCGCGGCCAAGGGTGGTGATGCGGCCAATGCCGAACAGAAGGCCGCCCTGGATGCCGGCCGCATTCTGGTCAAGGATGCCATCGCCGATATTACGCTGCAGCAGGTCCTGACCCGGGCGAGTGATTTCGACGTCATCGCGACGATGAACCTCAATGGCGACTACCTGTCCGATGCGCTGGCTGCGCAGGTCGGCGGCATCGGTATCGCGCCGGGCGGCAATATCAATTACGACACCGGCCATGCCATATTCGAAGCGACCCACGGCACTGCGCCGAAGTATGCCCATCAGGACAAGGTCAATCCCGGCTCCCTGCTGCTGTCCGGTGAAATGATGCTGCGTTATCTGGGCTGGACTGAAGCCGCCGACCGCATCATCAGCGCCATGGACAAGACCATCGCGCAGAAGATAGTCACCTATGACTTCGCGCGCCTCATGGACGATGCCAAGGAAGTCAAATGCAGCGAATTCGGTGATGCCTTGATCAAGAACCTCTGAGGCCCCGAAGCCGGCGGCCGCACCTTGGTGTCAGATCCCGTACAGGACCTGATCCGGCTTGCCGCCGCCGGCATCCATGACGGCTTCGTCAATTACAACAACAACTACCGCCGCATAACCCAACGCGCACGCAGCCGCTTCGAACAGCGTGACTGGGCCGGCGCCCGGCGCGATCTGGCCGAACGCATCGAACTCTACGAGAAATCGGTGACGCGCACCCTGGGCGCATTGCGCGTTCTGCTCGATCGACATATCGAGGATCTCGACATCTGGCGCATCATCCGGCGCCATTACTGGAGCCGGGTCGACGACATCCCGGACGGAGAGTTTTCCAAGACTTTCTTCAATTCCGTCTATCGTGACGTCTTGCGCAGCCTGGACATCGACCCGACCCAGGTATCCGACACCGCTGACGTCGTCTCACCCGACCCACCGCTGCGTCATCCGGCGCGCCAGCGCAACTACATCAACTGGACCAATGTCTGCGACCTGGTTTCGCGCCTGCTGCAGGACTTCCGCTTCGACACGCCCTACATCGACCTCGATGGTGATATCGCCTTTGTGTGCGGCGAACTCGACAACATCACCGGCAGCGACGGCGATCCCGACGATGTCGTCCGGCGCATCGAAGTCATGCATGACGTTTTCTACCAGACCAGCCGGGCATTCATCGTCGGCAAGCTGTCATGGGCCAATCGCAGCACGCCGCTGGTGCTGGCTTTCGAAAACCAGACGCGCGGCGTCCGCGTCGAGGCGGTGCTGAGTTCGCCGGACGACGTCAGCGTGCTGTTCGGCTTCAGCCGCTCCTATTTCATGGCCGATGTGGAACCGGTCGAGGGCGCGGTCGATTTCATCAAGTCGATGCTGCCGCGCAAACCGCTGGATGAGTTGTTTACCATCCTCGGGCGGGCCCGCCAGGGCAAGACCGAACGGGCGCGTTCCTTCTATCGGCACCTGGCCAACTGCGAAGATCATTTCGTCCACGCCCCGGGAGACCGCGGGCTGGTCATGCTGGTCTTCACTCTGCCCTCGTACGATCTCGTGTTCAAAGTCATCCGCGACAGTTTCGGCCATCCCAAGAACGTCAGCCACGATGAAGTCAAGAACAAGTACAAGTTCGTCTTCAACCACGATCGCGCCGGGCGCCTGATCGATACCCAGGAGTTCCGCAACATCGAATTCCCGCTGAGCAAGTTCGCGCCGGAATTGCTCGAAGAACTACTGTCATCGGCGGCGCACACCGTGCGTATCGACGGCGATCAACTCGTTATCGACCACCTCTACTCCGAACGCCGCCTCACCCCCTTGAACCTGCTCGTGCAGGACTACGAATTCGAGGCGGTACGTCTGGCCCTGCTCGATTATGGCCAGGCCATCAAGGATCTGGCATTGACCAATATCTTTCCGGGCGACCTGCTGCTGAAGAATTTCGGGGTGTCGCGCCACGGCCGCGTCATTTTTTATGATTACGATGAACTGTGCCTGATCACTGACTGCCAGTTCCGCGACCTGCCGCAATCCCAGGATTATGATGACGAACTGCGTGCGGACAGTTGGTTTCACGTCAATCCGCACGACATCTTCCCGGCCGAATTCGGCCGGTTCCTGGCCCTCGACGGAGCCCTGCGCGAGGCCTTTCTCGCCGTCCACGGCGATCTCTTCACGGCGGCGTGGTGGCGTGAAATCAAGGCCTTGCATGAGAACAATGCCGCGCCCGAAGTCGCGCCCTACTACCGTCTGGGTGCGCGGCGCGAAGCATGAGCCGCCCGCGGGAGGTATTGTTGCGAATAACAAGAATGATTACTATTCGCTCTCCATATCCATCGAGGCCGATCGTGTGCATGCCCGTTCGTCATCCCCGAGCGACCCGATAACCCTGGCCGAGCTCAAGCACGGGGACCGCGCAGTCATCATCCATGTCGACAGCAACGACGCCGCGGCCGCCGCCCGACTGGCCGCGCGCGGTATCGTGCCCGGTATTCAGGTCGGCATCCTGCGCGCCGGCGATCCCTGCCTGATCGGCATCGACAACGACCGCTGGGCCCTCAATCACATCGAAGCCTCGTCCATCCACGTCGACGTCCTCACGCCGCCGCGCCGCACCCTGCGCCAGCTCTTCGGGCGCTCATGAGCATCGCCTTGACGGCGCTCCAACCCGGCCAGGCCGCGGTCATCTGCGGCTATGCGGACGACGATCCGCAAACCCAGCAACGTTTCATGACCATGGGTCTGCTCGAGGGCAGCGAAGTCGAGCTCCTGCGCATCGCACCGGCCGGCGATCCGATCGAGATCCGCGTCATGGGCTATGCCCTGTCGCTGCGCAAGCAGGACGCCGCAGTGATCCTCGTCGAAACCGACGGTTCGACATGAACGAAGCCCTCAACGCGACCCTGCAAGACAGTGCGGTGGTCGTGACCATCGGCAACCCCAACACCGGCAAGAGCACCCTGTTCAACGCCCTCACCGGCCTGCGCCAGAAAGTCGGCAATTACCCCGGCGTCACGGTCGAGCAGGTCTCCGGACGCGCCGATCTGGGGCCGTTCAGCATTCGCCTGGTCGATGTCCCCGGCACGTATTCGCTGGCGGCGAGCTCGCCGGACGAAATCATCGCGGTCGATGTGCTGGCCGGCGAGATCAGCGGCCTGCCGCGCCCTGCCGCCATCGTGGTGGTCGCCGATGCGACGAATCTGCGACGCAACCTGTTTCTCGTCACCCAGGTGTTGGAGGCCGGCGTCCCGGCCATTCTGGCGCTCAACATGGTCGACCGGCTCACCAGCAGCGGTATCGACCTCGATCACGCCGAACTCGAGCGCCGGCTGGGCATCCCCGTCGTACCCATCGCCGCCGCGCAGGGGCTGGGACTCGACGACTTGAAGGCGGCCCTGGTGCGCATCCTGCGCGAGCCCGAAACGGTCACGCTTTCGATCAATGCGGTGCTCGATCAAGCCGTGGACACGCTCCACGACGAATTCGAAAGTGCAACCGGACACGACCGCCGGCTAGAACTGCGGCGCGCCCTCATCGATGTCGGCGGTTATGCCGAGCAGCGTCTGATCGACCGTCATGGCGAGGCCGTGCGCGCGCGCCTGGACGCGATCCGCAGCGACATCGGCCAGGGCCGCAATCTTGCCACCCTGGAGGCTCGTGATCGCTACAGCTTCATCAACAAGCTCCTCGCCGGGGTCGAGACGCGCGGCGCCGCACCGCGTCAGGCTGCGCGCGATTTCGCCGACCGGATGCTCAATCATCCGTACATCGGCAGCGCGATATTCATTCTCGTCATGGCAATGGTCTTCCAATCGGTATTCGCCTGGGCCGGTCCGCTGGTCGATGGTATCGATTACCTGTCGGGGAGCCTTTCGGACTGGGCAAAAGGCGTCTTCGGCCATGGCCTTTTCGGCAGTTTCATTGCCGACGGCGTGATCGCCGGGGTCGGCAGCGTGGTCGTCTTCCTGCCCCAGATCCTGATCCTGTTCGCTTTCATCATCCTGCTCGAGGATTCCGGCTACATGGCGCGGGCGGCCTTTCTCATGGACCGCGCCATGCGTGGGCTGGGCTTGTCCGGGCAGTCTTTCATCCCGATGTTGTCGAGCTTCGCCTGCGCGGTACCCGGCATCATGGGTACGCGTATCATCGCCAATAGCCACGATCGCCTGGCCACCATCCTGGCGGCGCCGTTCATGACCTGTTCGGCCCGCCTGCCCATCTATTCGCTACTGATCGCTGCTTTCATTCCGGATCAACGCTACCTCGGCGGCGTGCTCAATCTGCAAGGACTGGTCCTGCTGGCCCTGTACCTGCTCGGCATCTGCGGTGCCGCCTTCACGGCCTGGCTGGTGACTCGGGTGTTCTGGTCGCGCGCACGGTCGCGCTTTCTGCTCGAGATGCCCCCCTATCGCATGCCGAATGCGCGTGCCGTGTGCGCCAAACTGTTCTCGCGTGCACTGATATTCCTGCAGCGGGCCGGCACGATCATCTTCGCCGTCGCTCTGGTCATCTGGGCCCTGGCCTCGTTTCCGCGCACCACCGCGGACACTGCCGGGGTGGCGGCCAGCGCGCCGGTCGAGCTCAGCGGCAGCTACCTGGGGCGGATGAGCCGGGTCGTCGCGCCGGTGTTCGAGCCGCTGGGTTGGGACTGGAAGGTGACCGCGGCCGTCCTCGCCTCGTTTCCGGCGCGCGAAGTCGTGATCGCGGCGCTGGGCACCATTTACGCCGTCGAATCCGCAGACGGCGAGAGCGGCGGCTCGCTGACCGAGCGCATCCGGGCGGCCCGCCATGCCGACGGCAGCCCCGTCTACACCTTGCCGATGGTGCTGGGACTGCTGGTGTTCTACGCCTTCTGCCTGCAGTGTGCGTCGACGATGGCCGTCATGCGGCGCGAAACCGGCACCTGGGCCTGGCCCCTGGGGGCCTGGCTGTACATGACCGGCCTCGGTTATCTGGGCGCATTCGTCGTCTACCGCGTCGGCAATCTCATGTTCGTCGGCTGAGCAGGGCTAGCCCGCATTTCTCACACCCGTCCGTCGCGAGGGCGTCGAAATGCCGCAAAA
>JBBDTC010000319.1:0-16886 GCA_040904625.1 Gammaproteobacteria bacterium | reverse complement strand
TTTCAATGCGCTGGGGGACCCCGCCAGCGCATGGCGGAACATTGGTTGCCGCTGTTTTGCATCAATGGGTGATGGTTCTGGCGTATATGTTCAGACTCGAACCCCGACGAAGTCCCTAGAGGTGGCTCGGTGCCGTTTCCGGACATGGCCGCCTGTGACGCGGCAGGGGTGCCCGAGCGGATCCGGGATCGTCTGATGGGACACGAGCCGCGCGAGCACGAGGATGGCACCTCTCGTCGGGCGCGCGGCAGTCACGTCCGCTCCAGGTAAGGTTCGCCCGTTCTGTCGGCCGAGGAGATGGCCTGAACTATCTCCTGTGCGAGGCCGTTGCCTATCTTCGTCGACGCCACGGCACCGCACCGCACCGCACGGGCGGCTGGCCTTGGATGTCCAGTCCGGCTGGCCAGGGGCGCGATTGATCGGCGAGATAGGCTAGACCCGCAACTGTTTCTCCTTCGCCCTGTCCTGCATTTAAACTGTCACGGAAATGCGCTAGCGGCTCTGGCGAGAGGAAACGAAAATGCGGTGCGCGATTTACTTTATCCCTCCCCGCGGGCATGAGATCTGCGCGACGGCCGCGGCTTGGCTACGGCGCGACCCCTACACCGGGGCGGGCGTTGCCAAGCAGGTCTTTGGACTCGATGAGGGAGAGCATGCGCGGCTCACGTCGACAGCACGCCGCTACGGATTTCACGCAACCATAAAGGCGCCCTTCCGGTTGGCGGAGGGACGGAGCCTTGACCAATTGGCCTCACGACTGGGCGAGTTCGCCTCCGGCGCCCTGCCCTTCGAGCTATCCCTCACCATCAAGCGGCTGGGCGCATTCTTCGCTTTTGTGCCACAGCACCCGGTACCCGCGCTCGACGAACTGGCGGGCCGCGTCGTCGCCGAGCTCGACCATTTCGTACGCCGCTAACGGCAGCGGATGCGGCGCGCCGGAAGACCACTGAACTAACCGAGCGCCAGCTTTCGCATCTCACCAACTGGGGTTACCCCTACGTGTTCGACGAATTCCGTTTCCACATGACGCTGACCGGGCCGGTGGATGCCGCAGACCGGAAACGCGTCGAGGCCGCGCTGGCCTCCCATTTCGGGGCCGCGCCGTACCGGGTGCCGTTCAGTCAGCTTGCGATCGCGGTCGAGCCGGACGGGGAGGCGCCTTTCGTTCTCCATTCCCTTCATTCCCTCGCTCCGGCAAGTAGGTGACTTCGAAGCCTGAGAGTGCCCTCACCGCAGGCGAGCCGTCATCACCAAGTGGGCTGGTTCTTGCCGATCGCGTCGACAAGGCGACCTTCTGCACAGTGTCAGGGGCCGGCGGCACGCAGGGCTGTTCGGCTGCTGGCGACAATCCACCAAATCGCGCCGAATGAGGCGGCGCAGAGCGCGCCGACCAGCACCATTATCCAGAGTGTGGTCTGGGTAGACGTGGCAACGGAGAGGACAGCGAAAAGAAATGGGGCGAAGGCGGAAATAACGAGACGCGCCGAGCTGATCCAGCCGAGCCGCCGGCCGTAGCCGGCGGTGCCGAAGAGAACCAGCGGCAGAGTCCCCGAGACGATTCGAGAGTCCAGCGTTTTCTCTCGGCGAAGTCGATGAGGGGCGGTGCGCCGGCTAAGCCGCCGCCTCGGAGCTCTTGTTGGCAAGCCCGGCCGCGTCGGCGGAGCACTCGTCCGAGAGGTAGCTGATGAGCGAATTCATCTCCTGGTAGTTGGCCCGGCAGATTAGCGTTGTCGCTTGCCGCTCCTGCGACACAAGACCGACCTCGACCAGCTTGCGGATGTGATGGGAAAGGGTCGAAGCGGCGATATCGAGCTTGAGCTGCAGCTTTCCGACCGGTAGGCCGTTGTGGCCGGCGCGCACGAGCGCGCGATAGATCGTCAACCGGGTCGTATTGCCCAGAGCCTCAAGCTGCCGTGCCGCTGTTTCGAGTTTCATGGAAATACCATACGCGGAACATGCCAGCCGTCAACCCTATTTCGACATTCATCGAAATTATGATGGCGGCAGCGTGTCGATGAGAATCTGTACGCGGCTGGAGGAGAAGCGGGTGAACCCATACTCGACTGGGGTGCCCTCAGAATCGACGTTGATCGCCTCCAGGCAGAGGATCGGTGTCATCCGAGCTACGCGAAGATGCCGCGTCTCGTAGCTGTTCGGCATGCGAGCCGTGATCGTTGTCGATTTCCGGAAGTAGTCTTCGACACCGAGTCGCTTGAGCATTGGGGTGATCTTGCCTTCAGCCTCGTAGGCGGCAAGGACGTCGGGAAACCGGTCCAGCGAAAAGTGATGTCCAACCAGGCTTATGGGTTGGTGGTCTGCCTTGCCGATTGTCTCGATCAGCGCTATCGGGGCGCCCCGCGCTACGCCAAGCGCCTCGGAGGCAGGCTGGTCGGCAGGAATCGTCGCGCAGCGGAGAAGGGTACCCGACGGCGTCTTGGCCTGCCGTTCGATGATCTCGGAGAAGCGGGTGCGGCTGCTGAGCGGGTAGTCGATGATATCTTCCTGAACGAACGTGCCACGGCCTTGCTCGATACGGACAAGGCCCGAATCCTGCAGTGAGGCAATGGCCCGGCGCACGGTATGACGGTTGACGCCGAACCGCATGGCCAATTCGGCCTCGGTCGGCAGGCGGTCGCCTGGAGCGAAGACCTGGCCCCGAATCTCCTCTGCTACCGAGTCGGCGATGTACCGCCATATCGTGGAACCGGTGCGGTGCATGTTCGGGTGCTCCTTCACGGCGGCGCCGCTGTCATGCCGGCGTCACGGAACTGGGCAATAAGGCGAATGCTCGCATTTCGACAGTAACCCGTCTGCCGAAAAAGGTCTAGACGTATAGATAAATAGGTCCGCACGATGAGTCTGCAATCCGCGACGAAGCCCGGCCCGAATGCGCCACGGGCGAAGTGGATGAGCATCCTTGCCCGCGCCACCCGCGAGGAGCTTGAAGCTGCCTGGGGCGCGCTGGGCGTTGGTCCGGAATACGAGATGCTGCGCCGCCCGGAAATCGGACTGGTCATGGTCCGCGGCCGTGCCGGTGGCACCGGCAGTCCATTCAACTTCGGCGAGATGACAGTAACGCGATGTGCGGTCCGTCTATCTGACGGCACGACCGGGCACTGCTATGCCGCCGGCCGCGACGGGCGAAAAGCAGAGCTGGCCGCGATCTTCGATGCCCTTCTGCAATCGGGCGATGGCACCTGGCTGCAGGCGAACGTGATTTCGCCGCTGGCCCGCCGGCAGGCGGCGGACCGCGAGCTCACCAGCTGCAAGGCGGCAGCGACAAAGGTGGAGTTCTTCACGATGATCCGAGGAGATAACCCGCAATGACACACGCAAGTGGCACTTCGGATGTCGCGGATGCTACCCGGCTGAAGCCGGGCTTCGCCGATCCCGTCTTCGAGGCGCAGGCAGCCTTTCGCGCCGTGCTCAACGCCATGTCCTATGCGGGACGGGTATATGAGTTCAAAACCGATCTCGATCCTCCCGGCCCGTTCGCGGCGGCGACGGCGGCCATCGCTCTCACGCTGTTCGATTTCGACAATGCAGTCTGGCTCGACGGTGCTTCCGCAGACGGACCGGTGCCGGCCTTCCTTAGATTTCATTGCGGCACACGCCTGTGCCGCGACCCGATCGAAGCACGGTTCGCGGTAATCGCCGACCCGTCCATAATGCCGGCACTCGATAGCTTCGCTATCGGCGAGGACCGCTATCCAGACCGTTCGGCGACGCTGATCATCCAGGTACCGTCACTGACCGAGGGGCCTGCCACCAGCTGGACCGGGCCCGGTATCGAGAGCAGCCTCGAGGTTCGCATCGCCGGACTCTCAGCGGACTTCTGGGAGCAATGGGCGCTCAACCACGAACTCTATCCGCTCGGCGTCGACATCCTCTTCACTGCGGCCAGTTCGGTCATCGGCCTGCCGCGCAGCGTCAAGGTGGAGGATTAGGCGATGTATGTTGCAGTAAAGGGCGGCGAAACCGCCATTCTGAATTCGCACAAGCTGATCGCCGAGACCCGGCGCGGCGATCCCCAAAGGCCTGAGATCTCCCTGGCGCAGATCGCCGGCCAACTCGGCCTTGCCGTCGACCGGGTGATGACCGAAGGCTCGGTCTATGACCGGGAACTGGCAGCGCTCGCCATAAAGCAGGCGCAGGGCGATCTGGTGGAAGCCGTTTTCCTGCTACGTGCCTATCGCACGACGCTCCCGCGCCTTGCCGTGTCCGAGCCCATCGATACAAGCGAGATGCTGGTGCGCCGGCGTGTGTCCGCCGCCTACAAGGACATCCCGGGCGGGCAGGTGCTCGGCCCCACCTACGACTACACCCATCGCCTGCTCGACTTCGCGCTTGCAGCGGAGGAAGGGGTCGGAGCACCGGAGGCGACGCTGGCCGATAGCCCGCTGGCCGCCGATATGCCGCATGTGGTCGAGATTCTCGATCAAGAAGGGCTGGTCGAACCAGAGATCCCGGAAACCGACGGGGTCGAAATCTTCGACCTCACCCGCGAGCCGATGGCCTTCCCGGCCGGGCGTGACCAGCGACTGCAGAACCTTTCGCGCGGCGACGAAGGCTTCGTGCTGGCGTTGGCCTATTCCACCCAGCGTGGCTATGGCGGCAATCACCCCTTCGCCGGGGAAATCCGCATGGGCGAGGTGGGCGTCGAGATCGTTCCCGAGGAGCTCGGCTTCGCCATCGATATAGGTGACATGGTGGTGTCCGAGTGCCACATGATCAACCAGTTCGAAGGCTCGGCCGAGAAGCCGCCGCAGTTCACCCGCGGCTACGGCCTCGCCTACGGGCACAATGAGCGCAAGGTGATGGCCATGGCGCTGGTGGACCGGGCGCTGCGGGCCCGCGAGTTCGGCGAGATCGCCGAGTACCCGGCCCAGGACGAGGAGTTCGTGCTCTCCCACGCCGATAATGTCGAGGCGGCAGGCTTCGTCTCCCACCTCAAGCTCCCGCACTATGTAGACTTTCAGGCCGAACTCAATCTCATCCGCCAGCTCCGCCGGGAGCACGAGGAGCTCCAGCAAAAGGACGCCGCAGAATGACCGCGACGGTAGAGACTGCAGGCTGGGATGAGGCCTACAACTTCGCCTATCTCGATGAACAGACCAAGCGGATGATCCGCCAGACCATCCTCAAGGCAATCGCCATCCCCGGCTACCAGGTGCCGTTCGGCGGGCGCGAAATGCCACTTGCCTATGGCTGGGGTACCGGCGGCATCCAGGTGACGGCTAGCGTCATCGGGCCGGACGACACCCTTAAGGTGATCGACCAGGGCGCCGACGACACCACCAATGCGGTTTCCATTCGCCACTTCTTCGAGCGGGTTACGGGCGTGCGGACGACCGTAGCGACGGAGGAGGCCGACATCATCCAGACCCGCCACCGCATCCCCGAGGCCGAGCTGCAGGAAGGGCAAGTACTGGTCTACCAGGTGCCGCAGCCGGAGCCACTGCGCCGGCTCGAGCCGCGCGAGACCGAGACCCGCAAGATGCACGCCTACGCCGAATACGGCCTTATGCATGTCCGGTTCTACGAGGACATCGCGCGCTTTGGCCAGATCGCCACCACCTATGGCTACCCGGTGATGGTTAACGGCCGCTACCTGATGTCGCCGTCGCCTATCCCCAAGTTCGACAATCCCAAGATGGAGCAGAACCCGGCGATCCAGCTGTTCGGCGCCGGGCGCGAGAAGCGCATTTACGCCATTCCGCCCTACACCAGGGTCGAGAGCCTCGATTTCGAGGACCATCCTTTTGCGGTGCAGACCTGGTCGCATGCTTGTGCCCTTTGCGACGCCCAGGACAGCTACCTCGACGAGGTGGTGCTGGACGACCGAGGCGGCAAGATGTTCGTCTGTTCGGACACCCATTTCTGCGCCGACCGGCGCGAGCAGGGCCATGTCGGCGAGCTGGGCGGCGACCCCGGCGCGGCCGCCTTTGTCCATGCCACTCTGGACCGGGAGCATCAGCAATGAGCGCGGTGATGATTGCGGACCTCGACAGGCGCCGGCAGCCGCTCCTCCAGGTGCGCGGCGTCAGCAAATCCTTCGGCAGCACGGTGGCCTGCCAGGACGTCTCCTTCACGCTCTATCCAGGAGAGGTCATCGGTATCGTGGGCGAGTCTGGATCGGGCAAGTCGACGCTGCTCAACCTGCTCTCGGCGCGGCTCACGCCTGATGCCGGCAGGGTCGAATACAATCTCCGCCACAAGGGGATGAGCGACATCTTCGCGTTGTCCGAGCCAGAGCGGCGGCGGCTGATGCGGACCGACTGGGGCCACGTGCACCAGAACCCGCGGGATGGCCTGCGTATGGACGTGTCGGCCGGCGGCAACGTCGGGGAGCGGCTAATGTCCATCGGCGCCCGGCACTACGGCGAGATCAGGCGCGAAGGGCTCGACTGGCTCAAAAAGGTCGAGCTCGACATCGGCCGCATCGACCACCGGCCCCGCACTTTCTCCGGCGGCATGCAGCAGCGCCTGCAGATTGCCCGCAATCTGGTGACCCACCCACGCCTCGTATTCATGGACGAGCCCACCGGCGGACTGGACGTCTCCGTGCAGGCCCGGCTTCTGGATCTGCTGCGGGGCCTCGTGCGCGAACTCGGCATCGCTGCGGTCGTGGTCACCCACGACCTGGCCGTCGTGCGACTGCTCGCCGACCGGCTGATGGTGATGTGGCGGGGGGAGGTGGTCGAGGAGGGGCTCACCGACCAGGTGCTGGACGATGCACATCATCCCTATACGCAGCTTCTCGTCTCCTCCGTGCTTCAGGTTTGAACGATGACACCGATGATCTCAGTGGCTGGCCTCACCAAGGACTTTGTCCTTCATACCCAGGGCGGCACGCGTATCCCTGTTTTCGCTGGTCTCAGCCTGGACGTCGCTGCGGGCGAATGCGTCTGCTTGCACGGGCCCTCGGGTTCCGGCAAGTCGACGCTGCTGCGCTCCCTTTATGCCAACTACAAGCCGTCGGCCGGGCACATTCAGGTCATCCATCGGGGCGAGACTATCGACCTGACGCGGGCGGAACCGTGGCAGATCGTTGAGGTGCGGCGGCATTCGGTCGGCTACGTCAGCCAATTCCTGCGCGTCATCCCCCGCGTGCCGGCGCTCCAGGTGGTGGCCGAGCCGGCCAAGCTGGTCGGCATCTCGGCCGCGGCGGCCGAGGAACGGGCGCGGACATTGCTGACCCGCCTCAATATACCGGAACGGCTGTGGAGCCTCGCGCCGGCGACTTTTTCGGGCGGCGAGCAGCAGCGAGTCAACATCGCGCGCGGTTTCGCACTCGAGTACCCGATCCTCCTGCTCGACGAGCCGACGGCGTCGCTCGACGCAGCCAACCGGCAGGTGGTGATTGAGCTGATCCTCGAAGCTAAGGCCAGGGGCGTCGCCATCGTCGGCATCTTCCACGACGCCGAAGTGCGCGACACAGTGGCGGATCGCCTGTTCGAAGTCATGGCTTTTCAGCGGAGCGCAGCGTGACTCGGGCAGACATCGTCCTTGCCGACGCGCGCATAGTCCTCGACGACGCGGTGATCGCCGGCAGCGTGCATATAGTCGATGGCCGCATCGCGGCGGTCGATATGGGCGCGACGTCCGTGCCGGGCGCGATCGACATGGAAGGCGACTATCTCCTGCCAGGGCTGGTGGACGTTCATACCGACCATCTCGAAAAGCACGTCTTCCCGCGCCCCCACGTCCGTTGGAACATGCTGCGAGCGGTCATGGCCCATGACGCGCAGATCACCGGCGGTGGCGTCACGACCGTCTTCGACTCGCTCTGCGTCGGCGCGACTGAGAAGAACCCGGAACGCCGGGAGATTCTCGGCCCAATGCTCGACGCGCTGGAATTCGCGGGCGCCAACGGCATGCTCAGGGCAGAGCATCTGGTACATCTGCGCTGCGAGATCACCGACGAGCAGACGCCACAGCTGGCGGCGGCCAATATCGAGCGTGACATCGTGCGCGTGGTCTCGGTCATGGAGCATGTGCCGGGCAAGCGGCAAAGCCGCGACGTCGGTCGCTACGTGGAGCGCCGCATGGCCGAGAGCGGGAAGGCGCGCGCCGTGGTGGAACGCGAAACGCGAGAGCTGCTCGAGAGCCTCGAGGCGAACTCGACCCAGATCCGCAAGGAGATTGTCGCACTTGCCCGAAACCGGGCGCTGCCGCTGTTCAGCCACGATGATGCAACG
The DNA here is from genome assembly GCA_040904625.1 of Gammaproteobacteria bacterium. Classification (GTDB taxonomy): domain Bacteria; phylum Pseudomonadota; class Gammaproteobacteria; genus JACKNG01. Next base: position 8,685 of record JBBDTC010000319.1, on the reverse strand, counting down.
GTCGAACATATCCGGGTGGCAGTGAGCGAGGGCATACGGGTGGCGGAGTTTCCATGCAGCGTGGAGGCGGCCCGCGCGGCTCAGGAGCAATCCATGCTGACGGTGGCCGGCGCCCCGAACATGCTGCGCGGGGGGTCACAATCGGGCAATGTCGCGGTTCGCGATCTCCTTGCAGAAGGCCTGGTCGACATCCTCGCCTCGGACTATGTACCTCGCTCGCTGCTCGATTGCGCATTCATGATCGCCGGCGACGATGCCCTGGGGATCGACCTGCCGGCGGCGGTTCGGATGGTCACCAGTGTTCCCGCCCGGGCATGCGGCCTGGATGATCGAGGCGAAGTCCTGCCCGGGCTGCAAGCCGATCTCATCCGCGTCCGCCTCGTCCAGGGCTTCCCGGTTACGCGTGCCGCCTGGCGCGGTGGCCACCAGACCAGCTGAGAGCCCCATGTCCGACCTCTCGATCACGAACGCTGCAATCGTCCTCGCCGATCGTGTCGAGCACGGGTCTCTCAACGTGCACGACGGCACCATTGCCGCTGTAGACGACGGAGGGACGGCGCTTGCTGAAGCCCTGGATTTCGACGGCGATTACCTGCTCCCCGGCCTTGTGGAGATCCATACCGACAATCTCGAGAAGCACCTTCAGCCGCGACCCGGCGTTATGTGGCCATCCAGCGCCGCCGCGGTCATTGCTCACGATGTGCAGATCGCCGGTGCCGGGATCACTACCGTCCTCGACGCGGTCGCCGTCGGGGAGTATTCCGCCGCGAGTGGCCGCCGTCAGATGATTACGACAACCGTGGAGACGATCGCCAACCCGAATGTCCGGGAAGTGCTGCGGTCGGAGCACCTCCTGCATCTGCGCTGCGAGCTGGCCGATGCCGCGGTGCTGGCGATCTACGAGCCGCTGGCCGCCAACCCGTATGTGCGCCTGGTCTCACTAATGGATCACACACCGGGGCAGCGCCAATGGGCAGATCTGGCCAAATGGCGACAGTTCAACCGCGACAAGAAGTGGTCCGACACGGAGTTCGAAGCGGTTATCGAGCAGCGTCGGTCGGACCAGGCGAGACATGCAGAGGTCCATCGGCGCTCGGTCATCGCCCTTGCGCGCGCCAATGGCACGGTCATCGCCAGCCACGACGACACGACATGCGAGCATGTAGAGGAAGCTGTGGCCGACGGCATTTCCATCTCGGAGTTTCCGACCAGCCTGGGCGCCGCCGGCCACGCGAACAAACGCGGCATGAAAGTGGTCATGGGCGCCCCCAACGTTGTGCGCGGCAGCTCGCACTCGGGCAACGTCTCGGCCATCGAGCTCGCGCGGCGCGGCTTCCTCGACGGGCTGTCATCGGACTACGTCCCCGCGAGCCTCATGCAGGCCGTGTTCATCCTGAACCGAAAGGAAAAGGTCGCATTGCCGGAGGCGGTCTCACTCGTCTCCGCTTATCCGGCGGCCATGGTGGGGCTCGAGGATCGGGGAACCATCGCAATCGGCAAACGCGCCGACTTTAGCCGCGTGCGGCTGGTCGACGGCCTGCCGGTGGTACTCGGCGTCTGGCGCCAGGGGCAGCGCGTCAGCTGAGGGGCTACGGCCACTCAGCGTCCATACTTCTCCACGAACTCATGGGCGCTCAGCGCCCGCATGTCCGGCAATGTGTGCCCCAGCTTCTCGTGGCTCCAGTTCCACCAGGCTAGCGCCAGAAGCTTGTCCGCCAGCACCTCCGGATGCCGGCGCCTGATTACCTTCGCGGGAACACCGGCGACCACAGCATACGGGGCGACATTCTTGGTGACCACGGCGGACGAGCCGACCACCGCCCCATCGCCGATGCTGACACCGGGCATGATTACCGCGCCATGGCCGATCCAGACATCATTGCCGATCGTCACTTGATGCTCGCGCCGCCAGCCGAAGAACTCTAGGTCGTCGTCGAGGTCGAACCCGTATTGGCGCGAGCGGTATGTGTAGTGGTGCTGGCCGGCCCGCCAAGTGGCGTGGTTGCCGGGGTTGATCCGGACGAAGGCCGCGATCGAGCAGAACTTGCCGATGCTCGCATAGATGATCGCACCGTCATGGACGATGTAGCTGTAATCACCGAACTCGGTCTCGGCGACCGAGGTGCGGGCGCCGATCTCGGTGTAGCGGCCGAGCGTCGAGTTGCGGACCGTGGCACTCGGATGGACGGTGGGTAGCTCGCCGAGGCGCTTCTCGCTCATTTGGGACCGGTGTCGGCATTGATGATCTTCATCCGGATGCGGCGGGAGAGGTTGTCTATCACCGCGACGGTCACGAGGATCATCAGGATGATGAACGCCGCTTCCTGCCAGTTGTTGATGCGGATGCGGTCGGAGAGCTGCAGGCCGATGCCACCGGCGCCTACGATGCCGAGGATCGTCGCCGAGCGGACGTTGGATTCGAAGAAGTAGAGGACGTGGCTCACCATCACGGGGAAGACCTGTGGAAGGACGCCGAGCCGCATGGCGTGGACGGTCGAGCCGCCCGACGCCCGGACACCCTCGACCGGCTTCCTGTCGACATTCTCGATCGCTTCGGCGAAGAGCTTGGCGAAAATCATCACATCACCAACAGCGATGGCCAGTACACCTGCGAACGGACCCAAGCCGACGGCGGACACGAAGATCAGCGCCCAGACCAGCCCGTCAATGCCGCGGAACCCGTCATAGAAGCGGCGCAGCGTGAAGTGGAACAGCCAGTTGGGCATCACGTTCTTGGCGCCCAGAAAGCCCAGCGGCACCGCGACGACGGCCGCAATGAGCGTGCCGAGGAACGCCATTCCCAGCGTTTCGAGCATCGCGTAGCTGTATTCCCAGAACCCGTCGCCAGGATGAGGCGGGATCATGAGTCGAACCAGAAGGCCCAGCTTGTTGAGGCCCTCGATCACACGCATGGGATTGGCATCGACCCACCATAAGCCGAAGGCCATGACACCCAGGAAGCTCGCCCACAGCCCCCAGTTCCTGAGGCGAACCGGCAGTGGACGCTGGAACAGATCGGGGTTGTTGCGTTTCAGGCGAGCGAGTTCGCCATGGGTGATGGCAGTCATGTCAGAACCCCTGCTTCAGATCCTGCCCGATCAGCCGGTGGCGGATGGATTCGCAGGTGATGTCGATGATGGAGACGGTCGCGATCAGCAACAGCATGATTGCGGAGATGTCAGTGTATTCGAACTGGCGGATGGCGACGTAGAGCTCCTGCCCGATGCCCCCAGCCCCGACAATGCCGAGTGCCGAGGCACCGCGTACATTGATCTCGAGGCGCAGCAGGAAGTAGCTGGCGTAATTGGGCAGGGCCTGTGGCACCACGGCCAGCCGCATCAGCATGGGCCAGTTGCCGCCGGCCGCCCGCACGCCTTCGATGGGGCGCGGATCGACATTCTCATTGACCTCGGCAAACAGCTTGCCCAGCGACCCGACCGTATGCACGGCGATGGCGAGCACGCCGGCAAATGGGCCAAGCCCGAAGGCGAACACGAATATGAGCGCGAATACGAGCTCGGGCACGGTGCGGCAGAATTCGAGGGACCGGCGGGCTGCAATATAAATCCAGGTGCGCTCGACCAGGTTGCGAGAGGCCGAGAAGCAAAGCAGCAGCGCAACTGACCCGCCCAGCACGGTGCCGACGAAACCCATCAGCACCGTTTCCACCAGGAGGCGCAGCCAGTACTGCAGCCCCCAGTACCAGTTGGCCATGTCCGCCCCGAAGGTCTCGAAGGACAAGCGCGGAAGGGTGCCGACGATATAGGCCCAAGCCTTAGGCAGGCCCGACATCAGCCCCGGCAAGTTGAAGTCGCTTACGACAATCGAGCCGATCAGGGCCACGGTGAAGAGGGCAGCGTAGAGTGCCGTCCACAAACGCTTGCGCGCCCGCTCCTCACCATAGCGCCGTTCGAAACTGCGGAGGCGCTCCAGTTGCCCCGCGGCAAATCTGCCTGCCGCCCGCTCTAGCGTGCTCATCTTTTCCGGCCCCTGTCGAAGAGTCTGATTGGTGCGGGGGAGTTCCCCCCGCCCCGAAGGTCGATGACTGCGATCAGCCGCCGGCGGCGCGGCGGCGTTGCTGGGCGTTGAACTCGGTGATCTCGATGACGTCGAGATAGTCCTCGTGGGTCGCTTCGGCATAGCCACTGGAGGTGCCGTTCGTGTAGGTCGCAAAGCCCTCGGGATCTTTCTCGGGGAAGGCCATCAGGGCCGCCCTGAACTCGGTCTTGAGGGCTTCGGGCAAGCTGTTCAGCATCATGACCGGGGTATTGGGGATGATTGGAGAGGTCCAGATGATGCGAGTGGAGCCCTGGGGGATGAGCCCATTCTTTTCCATCGTCTGGATATTGCCAGCTTCCTCGTTGCGCCAATGGGTGGCGACCACGTCGAAGGTGCCGTTGACCAAGGCCATGACGCTCTGCTGGTGGCCGCCCGAAAAGGCGACGTCGCTGAAATATTCATCCGCGGTGGTGCCGAGCACGGTCGAAAGATAGTAGGAGGGGACGGCATAGCCGGAAGTCGAATTGGGATCGGCGAAGGCGAAGGCGACGCCCTTGACGTCTTCTATCGACTGGTACTCGCTGTCGGCACGAACGGCGAGCACCGAGTGGTAGCCAAGATTGCCTTCGTTATCGAGAGTGACGGCAACCGGCACGATCTCCTCGCCCATGACCTTGCGGGCGAGCGCATAGGCAGCCGGCCCAACCGAGGCAATCTGGACGTGGCCCGAGCGCATGGCCTCGATGACTGCAGCATAATCGGTGCCGCGCACAATCTTGACCGGCACGCCCAGAGCTTCGCTGAGATAGGCTGCATAGGGCTCGTTGCGGGCGATGGCGTCGGTTTCGTTCTCGCTCGAGGAAATGCCGATAGTCAGTTCGGGATATTGTTCACGCCAGTCCTGGGCCAGGGCGGGGGTTGCGATCGACATGGCAAGGGCGAGCGCCGTGAAGACACGGCGAGAAAGTAGAGCGGTCATCGGACCATTTCTCCTGTTTGGGGGTGTTAGTCGATATTGGCCGCGCCGTGCCTACAGCGCGACCTGCGCGACCCGCGGTTCCGCGGCGACCGGTACAAACCGACGCCGCGCTCCCATGGTTGAGGTCAGGGTTTCATCCACGGCGTCCTCGTCGCCGTCACCGTAGATCTTTTGGATGACGGCGGAGGTCAAAGCCTCCGGCGTGCCATCGAAGACCACCTCGCCATGCGCCATGCCCACGATCCGATCGCAATAGGTGCGGGCGGCATCGAGGGTGTGCAAGTTGCACACGACGGTAATCTTGTCCTCGTCATTGATCTTGCGCAGGGCATCCATCACCAGTCGCGCATTGCGCGGGTCCAGCGAGGCAATCGGCTCGTCCGCGAGGATGATGCTGGGTGACTGGATGAGCGCCCGGGCGATGGCCACGCGCTGCTGCTGGCCTCCCGACAGGGTGTCCGCACGCTGCAGGGCCTGCGGCAGCAGGTCGAGGCGGTCCAGCGCCATCGCTGCCATACCGCGCTCCTCAGCGGTGAAGTGTTTGATCAGCACCGGCAACGTGCCGGCGGTGCCGATGCGACCAATGAGCACGTTTGTGAGCACGTCCAGCCGGTGCACCAAATTGAACTGCTGGAAGATCATCGCGCAGCGCGTTCGCCAGGCACGAAGCTGCCGGCCACTTAAGCCATTGATGCTCGTGCCGTCAAAAACGACATCACCGGCACTGGCGGTGACGAGGCGATTGATCAGCCGAAGGAGCGTTGACTTTCCGGCTCCGGAGCGGCCGATAACGCCTACCATCTGTCCCGCTTCTAGTTGTAGCGAGACATTGTTGACCGCCGCGACGTCACCGAAGTTCTTGGTAATACCTCTGATTTCAAGCACAGCGCGTTCCCCTTCAGCTGTATGCTAGAAAGTGCCGACGGTAAATTCGGCTTCCCGCGCCAACAACTGTGCGGGCGATCTAGCTGCGATGTGAAGACGCTACAGAGTCAACATGACACTCTTATTTCAGTATGGCGTTGTGATCAGAGAGTTTTAGAAACTAGACAAATAGGACATTGGTCTAGGATTGCATCCCCTTACAAGAAAGACTGATGTTTGCATCCTGATTTACGGCAAGGACGATCGCGCCGCCTCATCCAAGGGGTCGGGGAGTTCGCTCGATTTGCGGATGTAGCTCAATTCCCCGCGCCGGGCGGAACCAGCCCGGGATCGGCAGAAGGGTATCAAATTTCGCGATGGTCACAGGCAAGCACAATGGAAGCTGTGGTTGCGCCTTCAACGTCGGTGGTCACTCCGCATGAGCGAACGTCTTCGTCGAGATCAGGCACCGTGCGACCGATCAGCGTGACACGCTCACCTTGCCTCCACGTTGGCAAAGCCGTTGCCCGGTCTCGCCTCGACCAGATCTGCAAGCAGGCTGATCAGACGCTCTCCTGCGGCCGGCAAGGGTCCGGAGTTGTCGATCCTAACGGTGTCCGCGGCAGCAGCCAGTTCCTCGTCGACCACCCTGCTGAGGCGGAGTCTGACCGTTTGAGTGTCTTCTCGTCCCCGCGCTGCCAGTCGCGAAGCCACAACTTCCCGATGTGCCGAAACGGCGATTACGAGATGGCGTTTGAACTGTCGCCTGATAGACTTGAGTGATTGCCTCGAGACGTTGGCGACCACCACCTTGCCGCTGTCCACGGCAGTGCCCACCGACCTGGGCAAACCGTACCTCAAGCCGTGCGCCCCCCACCAAAGGACCAGCCGATCCTCCTGCACGAGCGCGTCGAATTCCGCCTCGCTGACACTGTCGTGGTCTTCGCTCGCGGGATCTGTAGGTCGAGTGATAACTCGACGGGCGAACACCAAGTCGCTTCGATCCCGGAAGTGTTCGCGCGCGTAGTTGATCAGTGAGTCCTTGCCGACGCCGCTTGGCCCCACCACGGCGACGAAGGCGCCGGCCGTCTGGGCCAAGGTCACGTCCCGGGGATGAGAAAGGCGGTCGCCAATCATATTGCCTGCCGACACGCTCGCCCCACTGGCAAGTAAACGGTTCCACCGATTCCGGGCCACTCGCCAGGTGGCCGCCACCTGCAAACGGCACGACTAAGGTGGGCGTTTGCCAGAACGGCACCGCCGGCGTAAGCGCGGCGCTTTTTAGCGATACCCTGTGATTGCATTTTTCTACCACCGAGTGCGTTGCAGCAAAGCTATCCAATTCGTGTGACAGTTTGGAGAAGAGCGAGCTGCCGAACACGTGGCGGTCGAGATCCCAGCGCAGATGGGCCCAATCCGCCGCAAGCCCGAGCAGTTCGAGATCGGCAGGGAAGTTGTCCAGCTCATGGCGGAGCGCGGCAGCTTAGAAACGTATGGCCCGTTAGAAGTAGTTCAGGCAGCGAAGCAGGTGTGCATCGCCGTTTCCCGCAGTCTCACAATGAGTTCCAATTGTCTTTCGCGGGTGTCCCGGCACGCTGCCGGAGCGGCGGTAAGCGAGGCGAGCCGCCTTGTCGCGGCGGTTCGGCGGGCCGATGGGCCACCTGCGGCACCCCCGACGCGGCTATTGGCCAATCCGGCACCATGGATAAATGCTACGCGCACGGTAGCGGCGGGGGCGTCATTGGTGACAGGTTTCATCGAGCCCTATGGCGCCGCGGTCGTCGCCGCAACCATTGCCGTGCTGTTCGTGGCGTTCGCCCGGGAATGGCGTCCCCCCGTGGTCAGCGCGGCGGTGGCGGTCTCGGCCCTCATCCTGCTCGGGCTGCTGTCGGTCGACGATCTGTTGGGTGTGCTGTCCAACAGCGCCCCGGCCACCATTGCCGCCATGTTCATCATCTCCGCCGCGCTCGTCCGCACCGGCGCGCTGGAAGCCTTTGCCCGCCTGGTCACGGCCCAGGCGAAGAGCCACCCGCACCGCACGGTACTGGGGTTTCTCGCCGCCATCGCCGTCTTGTCAGCAGTCATGAACAACACACCGCTGGTCATGCTGATGATCCCGGTGGCCGTGGCACTGGCCAAGGAGATGGCGTCGCCGGCGTCCAAGTTGCTGATCCCGGTGTCCTTCGCCGCCATCCTCGGCGGCACCTGCACGCTGATCGGCACCTCGACCAACATCCTCGTCGACGGGTCGACGAGGCGGTGCAGGCCGTCGACTGGAGCGTCCTCGGGCTGATCATCGGCATGCTGGCCATTGGCGTGGCCATGGACAAGGTGGGGCTCGTCACCTTAATCGTCGACGGCGTCAGCCCTTCCCTCGCGACACTCAACCCGCTGTTCGCGCTCGCCGCCATCTACCTGCTCTGCTCGGTCCTCACGGAGCTCGTTACCAACAATGCGGTGGCGGTGATCTTCACGCCGATCGCCATTGGCCTCGCGCTCTCCCTCAATGTCGATCCGCGACCGTTCGTCGTCGCCGTGATGATGGCGGCGAGCGCCAGCTTCCTCACCCCGATCGGCTACCAGACCAATACCCTGGTCTACAGCGTCGGCGGCTACCGCTTCTTCGACTTCATCCGGATCGGCGCCTTGATGAACATCCTCACCTTCACCGTAGCCATGGTCCTGATCCCCGTGTTCTGGCCGCTGTGACGGCCAATGCGCGAAGGCTCGAGAAGCTGATGCAACGGAACGGCCGCCGGCGCGTTACGGGTCGAATGCAGTTGAGTATTCGAGGGCACATTGAACACCAAGGAACGGCCGGACGCCGCGGCACAGCCGGTGAC
>JBBDTC010000318.1:0-16930 GCA_040904625.1 Gammaproteobacteria bacterium | reverse complement strand
TTAGACTGGCGCTTGGCGACGCTTCGACTCAGCGCACTTCTTCCAGGCTCCAGCGCGTGTCGCGCAAGCCGGAGAATGCCGGCCGGTGTTGGATTTCCATTCGTACTTGCCCGTCGAGTCGGCGCGGCACGCCGAAGCGCAGCACACCGGCGCCGGTATCCCACTCCATGACGCGAATGAAGCGCTGGGCGTTGACATCCGCGACCAGCTGTTGGCTGAATCGTCCTTCCTCCAACACGCGGTCCGGCGGGCCATATTGGTCGATGAGCGCCTTGCGCACGCGCTCGAAGGTCTGTTCGATTGAATCGACTTCCCCGATGCCGTCGAAGCCGATGATCACTGTCGCGGAGCCGACCGCGCCGCCGACTTCGCCCAGGACCAGGCGCTGGCGCTGGAAAATGCCGCGCAGCACCTGGTGTTCGTAGACTTCGTACGGCCCGACGCGCGTGGCGCCGGCGACACCGAAGGCGCCAAGTTCCTTGCGCGTCTGTAAGAGGTCCGCGCCGGGGGCGATGGCGGCCAGATCGAGTCTGCCCGGCTGCGCGGCGGCCGTGGGCGCCGCGCTTCGCGAGACCGCCACGGCGGCCGCCGGCCGCTCGAACTGGTAGTTCCAGTACAGCCCCAGATTCCAGGCACTCGTGCCCTCGCCCGGTTGAGGAGCACGATCGAAGTATGCCAACTCGGCACCGAAAGTATGCCGGCCACGTTGATAGCGGTAGTCCGTGGATAGGCGGTGGGTATCTACATCGGTGACGCCCAGACCCAGACGCTCCTGGACCAGTACTCCGTAATTGAGACCGAAAGAATGCGACCCGCCATCCACGCGCATGGCCAGTGTCGGCTGAAATTCATCGCTCTCGGGCGCATTCTGGCGCAGCAGGCGCACCAGCATGCCAGGGCTGACGAACACGTACAGCTCTCCGATCTGGAAACCACGATCCGCGGCGACGTCGATCTGCCATACGGTTCGGTCGGCGCGCGTCCCGACAGTGGCCACCGCGGGATTGTGGTCGTCGGTATCCTGCAGCAGCATGCCGACGCGCCCGAACCAGCCGCCACCAACCGGCGCGCTCACATTGGCGCTGACATTGAGAAAGGCCTGGTCGATGGTGTCGAGGGTGTTTTCACGCGTCTGGTAGTACACGTCGACGACGCCGTTCATGCCGCCGACGTAGGCACCGAGGAATGGGCCTGACAGGTTCAGGCCGCCGGTCCGGGTCTCGAGGCGATTGGTGGACTGGAACGCGGTGTCGAACAATTGCAAGCGGCCGCGCAGCTGCAGGCCAGAGGCGAAGCGCCAGCCTGCATGAACTTCGCCCGAGCGTCGGTCGGGCGTGATCACGCCGCCGCGCGGGCGGAAGTCCTCGTCATAGCGTTCGCCGCGCAGGCGGTAGTCAAGCGGCAAGTCGCGGTGATAGCCACGTAGTTCCAGGTAATAGCCCTGGCCGAAGCGATCGCGGCCCGAACCCGCCGTGCCATTGCCATTGTGATCGCCGCCGAAAAGCCCGTACTCGCCCGCCAGGGTCAGGTGGTTTACGCCGAGGTCGAAGTCCCTCTCCAGCGCCGCGCTACCGACAACCTGATCGCGTGAGGTCAGGCCCGCAGCGAAGTCGTTATCGCGGTGGTTGTACACCACGTTGAAGCTCCAGCTTCCGAGCCGCGAGCGATCGATGAGGTAACTGGCACCGACGGATGAATCGTTGCTCGTACTGAAGTCTTGCCAGGTCGATTCATTGGATCCGGCGAACAACAGCAGTGAGTCGGTGAGCCCGCCTGCCGCTGGCTGCAACTCGAGCTGAAGGCCTTTGAGCGACCGCTGTTGGGTCATGTAGCTGAGGTAGGAAAAGTGGTCGCCGAGGTCCCAGCGATAAGGCGTGGAAGCATCGCCGACTTCGCGCGAGAGGTTCAGGCGCTCCGGCACCAGCGCATCTTCCGCCGAGCGGTAGCGGTTCGCGTTCAGCACACCAAAAAACTGCGCGTTCCACTGCGCGTACTGGCGGTCTCGGCGGCTGAGATCAAGGCCGAATTCGTTATAGGCCTGGCCGCCCTCGAAGGGATACGGGCTCGTTCCCGGCGGGCCGCTCGACTCGAATTGATCGAGACGCATCGTGTTGCTGCCGCGGATGTCCCAGCCGTCGAAAAGCTGCTCGGCGCCTTGCGCCGCGAGCGGCGCGACGGCGAGCAGCAGCCATGGCGGCACCCCCCGGTTCACGGTCCGATCTCCTGGTGTTCGATGCGTAGCAAGAACTCGTTGATGCCGGAGCGACGGACGAAGCCGACGTCGCCTTCGAATTCGATCTGGGTACGCGCGGTGACCGACACACGACTGATCAGCCGCCGGGCGGCCGGCCGCGCAGGATCGTCTTCGACGTATTGCTGCAGCGTCTGCACGCCCTCCACCGCCTGCAGGTACAGACGCGCATTGCGTGGTGCCAGCGTATCGAGGGCGTCGGTCAATCGGGTGCGATCGTAGAAGGCCGTGTCCAGGTGCGGCGCCAGACGCCCGCTGTTCCAGGCGTCTATCAGCCGCTCCAGGGCCGGGTGTACTTGCTCGCGGGTCAGGGGCACGATGGGGATGACGGGCTGCGCGCCGTCAGGCAAGCGGGCGGCGACCGCCTCGGGGGTGGCGATGGGGCGCCGGCCGCGGAACTGGCGCGCGTCCGCGTCGAGCACTGCGCCGATACCCAGCACTACGATCAGCGCGAGCACGATCGCGGTGCTGGTCTGGCGCCTTACGACGTCAACGCGTGAAGACCTCATTACAGAATCCTCCACTGGTGTTCACACAACCGAGCTCGAAACGGTTGCCGCCGGTGAGGTTGTTGACGTTGCACGAGTGACCCGGCGAGCCGAAGATCTCCAGGTTGTTGCTCTGCGAGGTAGCGAAGTCGTTGCTCGGGTCGATGTCGAAACGCACCGTGCCGTTCGGCGGGATGGTCAGGGTCACGATCATGTCGCCCTGGGTACCGAAGCGGGTCGAACTGACACCGCAGGCGCCGTCGCCGGCGTAGCTGCCGGTGAACGCCGACAATGGATTGGTGGGTGCACTCGGCGGCGGCGAACTCGGTGGCGACGTACGCGGGGGCGTGGTCGGCGGCGTCACGACCGTAGGCGGATCGGTGATGCCGATCTGCGTTTGCGGTTGATCTTCGAGGCTGCCGCCCAGCGGGTCCTGCGGGTCGAACGGGGCGTTGCCGAACTTGTTGAAGACTTGTTCGACATAGACCTCGAACGGACCGGTCAGGAAGCGGACCGTAATTTGATCGTCGCACTCGGGTGGACACAACGACGCCCAGCTCTGTTCGCCGGTTTCGAGCCAGCCCGGGCCGAATTCGAACTCGATCGGCGGGATCCCTGGCGGGAATTCGCCGCCAACGGCGAGCGCGGTCTGCGTGCTCGAACTCGCGCCGCCACCCGTCTCCGGCCGGGCTGCCTGCTCCGCGGACGGTTCCTCCGTACCGTACACGTCGTCCAAGGGAAACGGTTCCATCTGATCGTCGGTGCCGCAACTGTCCGCTCCCGAGGCCTGCGCCGCGGTGACGATACCCGCCGCGGCGGCACGATCGGCCCAGGCCGGATCCTCGGCCAGCGGCCCGAACTTGCCACTCGGCTTGAGGTTCGGATCCAGGTTCCACCCCGGCATCTCCGGCAGGTCATAGCCGAGCGCTTTCCAGGTGTTGAAGAAATCATTGAGCTCGGCGACATCTGTGATCGTGTGCGCGTTGCCGTCCGGGGTGAAGGCGGTGATCGGGAAGTCGCTCTTCGGATTGAGCGTGTTCTCGAAGCGGTTCGCCGGACCGTGGTGGGCGACGTTGCCGCCGGTGTAGCCCTTGGCCTTGACGCCCTCATTGATCCATTCAACGGTGGCCATCTCGGTCTCGGAGATCACCCCGAGCTCGGGATCGAAGGGCAGTACCTGGCCATGGCCCTTCTGCGTGCCGACCGCGAACAAATCGTAGTCCGCAGTGATCGGCTTGCCGGTGCTCAGATCGGCGAGCACCATGATCTCGCCGTCGGGTCCCTGGAAAGGCACGGCCTTGGCGATCGGCGGTTCCGCCGCGTGGGTGACCCAGCTGGCGACGTTGCCCTCGGCGTCGCGGATGATCTCGCCCGCTTCGTTCTTGGCCGGCGTCTGGTACTCCATGCCCAGCGCCTTGCGGTTGTAGTTCTCGTAGATGCGCAGCTCGTCCGGCGACGGCGGCGCAGCGGTCGGGTTGCCGAGCTTGCTGTATTTCGGATCGACCGGAATGGTGCCGCGCTGTGGACCCCAATCGGCGCTCTTGCCCTTGATACCCATGTTCTTGGTGGAGAAGTTGTCGGAGATGAGCCGGGTCGAGAACTGATTCACCGGTCGCACCATGACCACCTCGTTGCGCTTGACCGCGACGTCGACGAACACCTCGCCATGCGCGGGCACGATGTTCGAGCGCAGGCGCGCGAGCTTGCTGCGCACCCGGGACACCAGGTCCAGGCGTCGCTGGCCGACAGGGCAGCTCGTCGAAGTGGCAGTACGGGCGGCGCCTGGCGCCACATCGCCAGCGCGGCCTGTGGTCACCGCGACCTCGTCGGCCTTGCCGGCGACTGCAGCAAGTTCGTCGACTGCGTTGACCCCGCGCAGCAGCTTCGAGCCCTTGCTCACGGCCTGCACCGCCACGGTCTCGACGCCGACCAGATTGATGGCAACCTGTCCGGAGATGTCGAGCGCTTCCACGATACCGGCCTCGCCCCTGCCGGCCATCTGCTCGGTTTTGCGATCGATGACGCGTTTGATGGCTTCGGCAGCAGCAACCAAGCGCGCGGCTTCCTCGCCCCCGGCGCCGTCCTCGTCGCGGATGAGCGCATCGGCCGAGCGCAGGAACGCGCGCATGGCCTGCATGTTCTCGTCGCCGAAGAGATCGAGCTCGGCACCGGTCAGGCGCTCGATCGCGTCTTCCAGCGATTCGCCGGCGGTGTCGCCCAGTTCGATGACCAGCGTCACCAGATCCTTGACGATATCGCGGCCACCCTTGAGCACCCCGAGGGTGTAGCCCTTGAGCACCCGATTCTTGAAACCCTCCCATGAGCCGTAGGTCACGCGGGCCTCGGCGGCATAGTCGAGCGCGAAATCAGACAGCGATTCGGTCGACACCTCGTTGAAGATGCTGATGTGCTCGGTGCTGCGCGGTGCTCCTTCGGCAACGCTTTCGGTGCTGCTGCGGGAGCGCGCGACGATCTCCTCGTCGACGAGATCCGTGGCCAGCAGTGGATCCTCGTCGCGCGCGCGCGCTTGGGTGCGCAGGCTGACCCCGAGAATAGTGTCGTTGGTCGGGCCGATGCCGTCGGCGCGGTTCTGCGCGTAGACGCGATCGAGGTCTGCACGCCGCCCGGAGATGATCGCGTTTTGTCGCTCGAGCCACTGCTGGTGCGCTTCGACGGTCTTGTCGCGATCTTTGCGGAATTGCGCGGCGACCTCGGTCAGGCCGTTTTTCTCGGCCTGGCGGATGGCAGCGTCGATGGTGGCGATACGCGTCTGGAAAGCGCTCTGGCCGCTCTCGGTGGCGGCGACCTGGGTGTGGTAGGCCCGGGCCAGTGCCCGTGCTTCCTCTATCCGGGCAGCCTGCAGTCGGTTGCGGGCATCGCTTTGTGTTTTGGCTATTTCGATCTGCAGTCGCCGATCGAAGGATTGCGCCTCGGCGACTTGGGCCTGCAAAGCCTCGCTGACATTGGCGATCTGGCCCTGCAAGGTGCTGATGCGGGTTTCTGCCGCTGTCTTCTGGGCCGCGGCGACGGCCTCCGGATCGCGACCGCCGAACGCGCCGGCAACGGTCTCGACCGTGCCGGTCAGCCAGTCGACGTTGTCGTCGTAGGCCTGAATGCTCGCCTCCGCGCGCGCCTTGTCCTGCTCGGCGGCCCGCAGCTGCGCCTCCAGTCCGGTGAGTTGATGGCGAAGATTGGTGATCGTGCGGCCGTGTTGCTCGCGTGCGCGAGCGCGCTGCTCGACCAGGGGCGCGCTCGCGGCCTGTTCGGCCGCCCGCTGCTCGGCGAGACGGCGGGCATGCAGTTCGGCGACCTTGCGGTCTGCCTCGCGAATATGTGCCTGCGGATCGGCGGCAACGGGAGCAGCGCCCTCAGGGATCACCGCGGTATCGCGCGCGCCGCCTGTTGCATAGAAACCGCGCTCCGTCTGCGCCGCGCGCGCCGCCTCGACTTCCCAGTCACTGTCGGCCGCGGGGAGCGCATGCGAGAGGCATAAGGTGATTGCGAGGACTGGCACCTGGCGCAGCCTGATTGGCCGCGGAAGCTGCGGCGCGCTCACTGCGGCAGGCCCAGCAGCGCGTCGGCGCGTGCTTTCATCGCCAGCAGTGCTTCGATTGTCATCTCGTCGATGGCGGCCGCCTCGGGCAGCCACAACCATTCGTCGGGCGCATTGAGAATGTACGGGCCGAGCACGCGGTCGAGGTGCCAGCGGGCGAGTTCGCGGATCTTGTCGCTGCAGTCTTCACCGTCCCACTGCGCCGGCGGCACGCCGATGTTCCACCACACCTGGCACACGTCAGGCGTGGCGAGCTTCTCGGGTCCTCCTGCACCTTGCGGTGGCGGCGGGCGAAAATGGATGTGTCCGGCAGTCTTGTAGGTCTGGCGCTTGGGAAAGCACTCGGCGCCGCCGCCGGAGGGCGTCCACGGATGCCAGGTGACGACCTCGCCCTTGATCTGGGCGAAGTGCGGCTGGTGCAGCTTGGGCGGCGGCATGCCCGGCGGAATGATAATGGGCGGAAACTCGACATGGCCCCAGCCCGGTTCGCCGGGCAGCCCGAGTCGTAACGGCGGGGGCGGTTCTGGCGGCAGCTTGACCTTGCCCGGCACGACAGTCTGCCCCTTGGGCACGACCACCGCTTCGGGCAGGGTCAGGTACGGCAGGTTATCGATGGTGATCTTGACCGGCTGCGGTGTTTCGCAGTTGTTGGTTATCACCAGATTGGCGTCGAACTCGGAATCGTAATATTTCTCGCCCCAGTCCCAGTCCGCCTCTGCCGCGATCACGCCAGGGCTGTTGTCGGGCATGTTCTGCCCTTCCGGGCGATTCCACGCCGCGCCCGGGTCCTCGTCAGGATTTTTGAGCGGATGGTAAGGATCGGTCCAGGCGTTATAGGCGTCGTCGCCGTCGGGGGCATCGTAATCGGCGGGAAAGTCCGGCTGCGTCGCCTCTGGTGAGTAGGCCTCTTTGGACCAGCCCTCGGGCGGCGGTTCTTTGTTCCAGTCTGTCGACTTGACCTGGGCTGCGGCTGGCGCCACGAGCAGCGCGAGGAGCATCAAGACTCCGACCCGATGAGGAAGAATCTCAGTCCAAGCGTTCAAGTGCCGAGCCCCCACAGCCGTGCACCAGGGGAGGTTAGCTAAAAATACTGCTCGGCGGCAAGTACATCGCGTGCAGCGTCCGGTCTTACACGGGAGGCACTGCGGGTGCCGTGGCGCGTGCGGCTCGAATGCGCGCGATTGCCGGGGCCGCCAGCCGCTCGACACAACAATCTCCGGCTGCCGCGCTTCCGTAGTCGGCCTTGCCCCGGCATGAGTGGAGTAGTTGACACACCCAGATCGTGCATGGATCACACCCGCCTCGCATTTGACAAGCTGTGACAGACGGCACGGACCTTGCAGGGTTAGCCTGCGTGCACATCAATTTACACCAGCAACGGCAAAGGCATCGGTTTCGGCGACCTCTTTCTTTCCAGCAGCTGGAATCCTCATGGCAGCGGGCCGCAGTACAGTGCGGACGACGCGTCCAACGGCACGCAATGGACTTACGGCTTCGCCATGGACGACCACTGGTCCGATGGTTCGGGCAACCCTGTATCGCCTGAACGGCACCAACGTCGAGAATGCGATTCTTGCCGATGCGTTGATGCAGGGCAACGCCGTCTACCGCAACGGCCAGGAAGTCCTGGTCGATACGGCTTCGAACACAGTCGAGAACACGGGTATCGACGGCACCTGGGTCGTGACGCCGACGACGTCCGCGGCGATGGGCAAGGTCAGCTATTCCTTCGATATCGCGGCCACCAGCTTGTGGGATCCGACGCAGCAGATGACGCTCGCCCTGCATTGGGCGATGAGTTGCGCCAATGACGCGGTTGAAGGCCAGACCCTGCTGCCGCCACAGCCGCTTGTCACGGTGGCGGGTATCAGGGTGGCGGAACCGGCGTCGCTCGGTCTGGCCATGCTCGGACTCGCGGGCGCCGGCTGGCGCTGGCGCCGCACCTTGCACGCCTGAGCGCGGCCGCGGGCAGCGCGCGGACGGACGCCGGCCCCCGTGGCCGGCGTTTCGTTTGGCAATAACGGCCACAGTCACTGCGCCGTCTGCGCAGCGCAGTTGCGCCGCTCCCGCGCCAGGAACGCACGCACACCGCCCGCCTCTCCGTGGAGTGACCGTGGTTATACTCGACGGCCACAAACATCAAGGAGAGCGACCGTGGTGACCCGCGCCATCGTGCTGCACGAATTCGGCGGACCCGAGCAGCTTCGACTCGAGGAAACCGCACTCGACGATCCTGGTGCCGGCGAGGTTCTAATCCGGCAAACCGGCATCGGCGTCAATTACATCGACACCTACTACCGGCGGGGGATTTACCCCTTGCCCTTGCCGGCGATCATCGGCGATCAGGCGACTGGTGTGATCGAGTTACTCGGCGATGAAGTCAGCGGTTTCGCGATCGGCGATCGCGTGGCCTACTGCGGCGGGGGGCAGGCCTATGTCGAACGTCGCACGATCGCCGCCGACAAGCTGGTCAAGCTGCCCGCCGAGCTCGACGACGATGTCGTCTCGTCCAGCCTGCTGCGTGGTCTGACCGCCGAATACTTGTTGTGCCGCCTGCATGCCGTCCAGCCCGGCGAGTCGGTAGTCGTGCATGCGGCGGCCGGCGGTACCGGCCTCATCGTGTGCCAATGGGCGAAGCATCTCGGCGCCACCGTGATCGCGACGGTCGGCGCGTCGGCCAAGGAGCACATTGCCCGTGACGCAGGCGCCGATCATGTGCTGCTCCACGACGATCCCGATTTCGTCGCCCGAGTACGCGAGCTGACCGGCGGACGGGGCGTCGACGTCGTCTACGATTCGATCGGGCTGGATACTTTCATGGACTCGCTCGCCTGCCTGCGCCCGCGTGGGTTGATGGTGGCCTACGGCAACGCCTCCGGCAAACCGGCGCCGCTCGACGTGCTCGCACTGGCCGGCCACGGCTCGCTGTTTCTGACGCGCCCGCGTCTGACCGAGTACATCGCCACGCGGGCCGATCTCGAGGCCTCCGCAGCGCGCTATTTCGATGTCCTCGTGGGCGGCGTCGTACGGCCGCACCCGGTGCAGCATTTCGCCCTGGCCGAGGCCGCCGCGGCGCATCGCCATCTCGAGGATCGCGCTGCGCTGCGCATCCCGGTCCTGGTGCCCTGAATGTGGTCCGGCAGCGTGTCGGCAGGGTCGTGGCCGGCGTTCCCCGGTAGCCGTCACGCAAGTCGGGAGTGCCCATGAAGCTCAGTTATTTCACCATGCCGCTGCATCCGCCGGGGCGCGATTGGCAGGAGACCCTGGCCGAGGATCGCGAAGCCATCGTCCTCGCCGATCGACTGGGTTACAGCGAAGCGTTCGTCGGCGAACACGTCACCGACCGCGCCGAGACCATTACCTCTTGCCTGATTTTCCTCGCCAGCCTGGCCGGCCAGACCGGCCAGATCCGCCTCGGCAGCGGCACGGTCAATCTGCCCAACCGTCATCCGGCGGCGGTGGCGGCCGAAGTCGCCATGGTCGATCAGCTGCTCGCGGGGCGCTTCATATTCGGCATCAGCCCCGGCGGTTTGCGCTCCGATGCAGAAGTTTTCGGCAACCTCGATCGTGATCGCAAGGCCATGTTCGAAGAGGCCATCAGCCAGATCCTCGCCATCTGGGCCGGTTCCCCGCCTTACGACATCGAAGGCGAGTTCTGGCGTATCAGTACCCGCCGCTCCCTCGATCTGGAGATCGGGCAGGGCGCCATCCTGGGCCCATTGCAACGGCCGCATCCGCCAATCATGGTGGCCTGCATGTCGCCGTACTCGGCCTCCGTCAGCCAGGCCGCGCGCCGCGCATGGTCGATAATCTCGGCCAATTTCCTGCAGCCGGTCTGGGTCAAGAGCCATTGGGACAAGCTGGTCGAGGGCTGGGCAGCGGGCGGTCACCCGGTCCAGCCGGCCGCCTGGCGGGTGGCGAAAAGCATTTTTGTCGCCGACGACGCCCGCACGGCCGAGCGCTATGCCATGGATCCGGAAGGTCCTTACGGCTATTACTATCGCAGCCTGATGCGCAAGCTCATTGGCAACGGTCGTCCAGAATTGTTCAAAAACCGTCGCGACATGCCGGACGCCGAGGTCACGCACGAGTTCGTCATGCGCTCGTTGGTCATTTGCGGTACGCCGGACGAAGTGGCCGAGCGCATTGTCGCGCTGCGCGCCGAGGTCGGCGAGTTTGGTACGCTGGTCTACGCAGGTCACGACTGGGCCGAGCCCGCACTCGCGCGGCGCTCGATGGAATTGATGGCGACCACGGTGATGCCTGCCGTGAATCGCGAACTCGGGGAATGAACATGGCTATCGCCAGAACCAAGACTATATCCATCAATCACGTCATCGAAGGGCCGGTGGCCGCGCCGGTCATCCTGTTTTCGAATTCTCTCGGGGCCAATCTCTCGATGTGGCAGCCCCAGGCCGATCATTTCAGCGATCGCTTTCGGGTCGTCCGCTACGACCAGCGCGGCCATGGTCAAAGTGAGGTGCCGGACGGGCCTTACAGCTTTGACGACCTCGTCGCCGACGTGCTGGCGCTCGCCGACGCGCTCGGCATCGGGCGTTTCCATTTCGTCGGCCTGTCCATGGGCGGCATGACCGCACTCGGGCTCGCGCTCGCACGTCCCGACCGGCTGCTGTCGGTGACCGCCGCCAATTGTGTCGCCGGATTTCCGGATGAAGGCCGCAAGGTCTGGGACGATCGCATCAAGAACGTCGCGGAACACGGCCTCGAGCCGCTGCTCGACGCCACCCTCGAGCGCTGGTTCACGGCGCCGACCCGGGCCGCGCGGCCGGCCGAGATGACGGCGGTGCGCGAGATGGTCGCGGCGACGCCGGTGCCCGGCTACCTCGGCTGCTGCGCCGCCATTCAGGCGCTCGATTACACCGATCGCCTGGCCGCGATCACGACACCGATGCTGTTCATCGGCAGCACCCATGATGTCAGCACGCCGCCCGCCGCCATGCAGGCCATGCAGGCGGCCGTCAACGGTTCACGCTACGTCGAACTCGACGCCGCACATGTCTCGAACCTCGGGCAGCCGGCGGCTTTCAACCGCGCGCTCGAGGACTTTCTCGACAGCGTCTGAGCCTGGGCGATGGCGCCACCGGCGCTGATCCTGCACCACTACGACTTCTCCAATTACTCGGAGAAAGTACGCCTGGTGCTGGGTTTGAAAGACTGCGCCTGGCAGTCGGTGACGATTCCGGCCTGGGCGCCCAAGCCTGACTATACGCCGCTCACGGCAGGCTACAGACGCACTCCGGCGCTACAGATCGGCGCGGACGTCTATTGCGATACACGACTCATCGTCGACGTGCTGGAGTCGCTCGAGCCCGCGCCGCTACTCTACCCGGGGCCCATGCCGGCGCGGACCCGGGCGCTGGCCGAAGCGCTCGTGCACTGGGCCGAGACGAGCCTGTTCCGGCCGCTCGCGCTGTACATCACCGGACGCCACGCGCAGCGTTTCCCGGCGGCCTTCCACGCCGATCGCGCGAGTCTCCATGGCAAGCCGTCGCCGACGCTCGCGCAGGTACAGGCATCGGCGTCGAAGTACCTGCCGCAGGTCTTGCCCCAGCTGGCCATGGTCGAAGATTTGTTCGCCCCCGGGCAGCCCTACGTGCTCGGTGATGCGATGTCGTTGGCGGATTTCGCTCTCTATGGCGCGCCCTGGTTCATGGTCACAATCGGCGGCGAGAGCGCGTTGCCGCCCGGGCTGCCGCGCCTGCAAGCCTGGATGTCGCGGATTGCCGCACTCGGTCACGGGCGGCCGCGCGCGCTGTCCGCTGCTGCTGCCCTGGACATCGCCCGCGACGCCGAGCCGAATCCGATTGCAGCCGAGCACGCGACCATCCCGGAAGGTATCGCGCCCGGCGCCATGGTGGTGGTCGAGCCGCTCGATCAGAATTCGCCGGCGACGGGGCGCTTGCTGGCGGCAACGAAGACACGCATCACCCTCGCCACCGCCGACGAGCGCTGTGGTGCGGTGCATGTCCATTTCCCCCGCCTCGGATACCGCCTCAGACGCGCGCGGCCGGCCTGAGCGCGCATGGCCGCGCCGCCACACTGCACAGGGCGCAGCAGCCAAGGCTGGCGGGCAGGGTGGTGGTCGCTGGGGCTGACGGCGGCGGCGATGGCCGCTTGCAACTTCGCCCGCGCGGACGACAACACAGCCAATCGACTCACCATCGCGGCCATCGACGGCGGCGCGTGGCGCAGCGGCGCTGTCACCATCGAGGTCGACTGGGCCGCGCCGTCCGGCCCGGCACTGCAGCTGCGGGCCGCCAGCGTCACACTGCCGCCGCCCCTGGGCCGGCTCGATGGCGTGCAGCTGAACTGTTCTGGCGTGCGCATCACGGCTCAGCGCCTGCATTGCCCCGCGGCACAGGTGCGCGCCGTACGCGCCGACGGGACGCCGCTCGAATTCATGCTCGATCTCGCCTATGCGCCGGCCAGCGGACTCGTGCAGGTCGATGTGCCTCGAGTCGCGATTGCCGACGGCACGCTGGCGGTGCACCTGGAAGCCGGGGCGGGCGTACCCCGCCTCGAGATGTCGGGCACCGATCTCGCCCTTTCCGCCCTGCCGGCCTGGGGCGATTTCGTCATCGAGGCGGGCACGGCGACGTTCGATCTGGAATGGCGTGGTGACGCGCAAGGCGTAGTCGAAGGTACGGTCGCCGTCGATGGCCTGGCCATCCACGACGCCAGCGGCCGCATCGCGACCGAAGACCTCGATGCCACGACCACGTTCAGCGCCCGCCGCGACGATGCCGGCGCGTGGCGCGGCCGTTTCGATCTCGGCCTGGTGAGCGGTGGCGTCTATGTCGAGCCGGTGTTCATCGATCTGGCCGTGCATCCGCTCAGCCTGCGCGCGGCCGCGGTTTATCGCGCCGAGGAAGAGCTGCTCGAATTTGCCGATTTCTCCCTCGAACAGAAGGCTGTGCTGGCGCTGGACGGCACTGTCCTGCGCGTGCGTGACGGGCAACTCGAGAGCGTGACCATAGAGCGCTTCGCTGCCTACTTCCCCGGCGCCTACGATGCCTGGCTGGCGGGTTTTCTGGTCGGCACGCCGCTGGCGTCGCTGGATATCGGCGGTAAGGCGACGGGTCGCATCGTCTATGACGATGGCCGTCCGCAGGCACTCGATGTCGTACTCGAACGCGTCAACGCCGAGGATCGCGACGGGCGTTTCGCCCTCTACGGGCTGGCCGGCGAGATCCATTGGGCCGCCTACGGCGCGGCGCTCGATGCGAGTTCGGTGCATTTCGATGGCGGGCATTTTCACGGTGCCGGGTTCGATGGCGCGACCTTGGTCCTCGGCGTTGCGGGGGCGGCGATGGATCTGCTGGAACCGGCGCGCATTCCCCTGCTCGGTGGGGCGCTGGTGATTGAGACCTTCACCCTGCGCGACTATGCAAGCGCCGAACTCGCACTGGGCTTCGAAGCGTCCCTGGAACCGATCGAACTCGGCCAGCTCACCCTGGCGCTCGACTGGCCGGCCTTCGCCGGTACCCTCGAAGGACGTCTGCCGCTGCTCGAATATCACGACGGTGTGCTCACCGTCGGTGGCAAGCTCGAAGCGCGCGCTTTCGACGGTGACATCACGGTCGAAGACCTCCGCATCGAGCAGCCCCTCGGTCTGGTGCCGGAACTCGGCGCGACCATTCGCCTGCGCAACATCGACCTGGCACGGCTCACCGAGATCGTGCCCTTCGGCCGCGTCACCGGCCGCATCGACGGCGATATCGTCGATTTGCGCATGCTCAAAGGGGAGCCGGTTTCCTTCGATGCGCGACTGCAATCGACTGCCGACGACGACAGCCGGCGTCGTCTGAGTCAGCGTGCGGTGGATACCATCGCGCGGGTCGCCGGTGGCGGCGCCGTGCTGTCGACGACCTTCCTGCGCATCTTCAAGAATTTCGCCTACAAGCAGCTCGGCATCGCCTGCCGCCTCGAGAACGACATCTGCCACATGGACGGCGTGGCGCCGGCCGAGGATGGCTATTACATCGTCGAGGGTGCGTTCCTGCCACGCATCGATCTGATCGGGCGGGTTCGCACCGTGCATTGGTCGCGGCTCATGGCGCAGCTCGAGGAGGCCCTGGCCGAGGGCGAGATCGTCATCGACTGAGGACGCTGTGGCGCGGCGTGATGCGGGCGAGGATCAACGCCAGCATCAAGGCCAGCACGTTGAGCGCCGCCGCGCCGTTGAAAGCCAGCGTGTAGCCGCCGGTCACATCGTAGAGCCAGCCGGTGACCCACGGCCCGACAGCCGCCGGTGCGCCGGCGACGGCGAAGATGATGCCGACCACGCTGGCGACATGGGCGCGGCCGAACAGATCGCCGCACAGCGGCGGCAACAAGGTCACGCCCGCGCCGTAGGAAAAGCCGAAGGCGAGCGCCGCCATCCACAGCAGGCCGAGACTGTCGGCATGGACGAAGGCGACGAACGCCAGCGCCTGCAGCACGAAGGTGATGTAGAGCGCCGGGAAGCGGCCCCAGGCGTCGGAGAAGACGCCCGATGCGAGGCGTCCCGCGACGCCGCCGAGGCCGATGGCGCTGAGCAGCGAGGCGGCGGCGGTGGTGCCGAAACCGGCGTCCTGGGCATAGGCCGCGAGATGCACGAAAGGCACGAATACGACCAGCCAGGTGCAGAAGTACATGCCCACCACGAGCAGGAAAGGCGGGGTCGTGCGTACCTCGGCGAGCGTGGCACCGGCGCTCAGCGCGTGCGGCTCCTCCGGCGTGGCGTCGCCGTCGGTGTGCAGGCCCAGGGTCTCCGGATCGCGCACCATGAAGCGTGCCGCGGCGACGATGCCGCAGGCGCTGGTCACGGCGATGACGGCGAGCGTCGCGCGCCAGCCCCAGGCCACTAGCAAGACCGCAGCGAGCGGCGGCATGAGGAAATTACCCAGGCTCGCGCCAGTCGAAGCGAGCGCCACCGCGGTGCCGCGGCGGCGGGTGAACCAGCGCGCCACGGTGGCGTTGCAGGGCACCCAGGCGACGCTCATGCCGAGCGCGGCGACCACTCCGAGCGAGAGGGCGAGGTGCCAGGGTTGGTGGACCAGTGCGCTCAGTCCCCAGCCGAGGCCGAGCAGGACCGCGCCGAGCGTGATGACCTGGCGTGGCCCGTGGCGATCGGTCGCGCGTCCGGTCGCCGCCGACAGGGCGCTGTAGACGAAGACATAAATGGAATAGGGCAGTGCGGTGTCGGCACGGCTCCAGGACAATTCGGTGGCCATCCCGGTCACGAAGATGCCATAGCTGAACTGCAGACCGTAAGCCAGGAAAAGCACCGTGAAAGCGGCGCCGACGACCGTCCAGCCGTAGAATATCTGACTGCCCGGTGTGCGCTGGCTCATAAGGGCATCATGACATGGGCAGGGCTTGCGGCCGGCAGGCTGCTAGACTGACAGACCCATAGCGAGGCCCGCAATGCGATGAACATGAAACGAATCCCCCTGACTGCGGCCGCGGTCTTCCTGGTCGGTTGCGTCACCATCAATATCTACTTCCCGGAAGCGGAGGCTCAGCAGGCCGCCGATCGCATTATCGACGAAGTGCGCGGGGCAGCCGAAGCGGCGTCGCCGGATACGTCGGCCGTATTCGCGGATGACCGCGGACTGCTGCTTGCCGCAGCCGGTCGGGTCGTCGATTGGCTGGTACCCGCGGCGGCCGCGGCGGAAGCGGATTTCAACGTGCAGTCGCCGGCCTCGCGCGCCCTCGAACAGTCGCTGAAGAAACGTTTCGGCGCGATCAAGCCGTTTCTCGATTCGGGTGCAGTCGGCCTCACCGCAGCCGGCCTGCTCGACATCCGCGATCGCAACGCCATCCCGCTGGCCGACCGCAACCGCGTGCGCCAGCTGGTCAACGAGCAGAATACCGACTGGGAAGCGCTGTACCGGGAGATCGCCCGGATCAACGGCCATCCCGAATGGGTCGACAAGATTCGCAAGGTCTTCGCCGAACGCTGGGTGGCGAAGGCCTCACCGGGTTGGTATTACCGCGACGCGGCGGGCAACTGGCAGCAGAAGTAAGGGCCGTGGCCATAGGGCTCTGAGCCGCCGCGCCCTCGGTGGCCGTCATCGCCGAGCCGGTCACCCTGCTGGCTACGCTGCTGGTGCTGTTCGCGGCGAGCACAGTCCATGCCGCGCTCGGTTTCGGCACGGCCCTGGTCGCCATGCCGCTGCTGTCACTGGTTCTCGGTATTGCCACCGCGACGCCGCTGGTCGGCCTGGCAGTGCTGGTCACCATCGTGCTGGTCCTGGCACGGAGCTGGCAGAGCCTCGATCTCCGCGCTGCGGGACGCCTGCTGCTGGGCTCTGCCTGCGGCGTACCGCTCGGTGTGATGTTGTTGCAGCAGGCCCCGGCGGGCATGGTGCAGGCCGTACTCGGGGGCGTGCTGATGGTCTATGGCGCGTGGAGCCTGGCGCGGCCGGCCTTGCCGCGCCTCGCATGGCCGCCGGCCGCGTATCTGTTCGGCCTCTGTGCGGGCGTACTCGGCGGTGCATGCAATATCAACGGGCCACCGGTCGTGCTCTACGGCGCGCTGTCGCGCTGGGATCCGGTGCGGTTCAGGGCGACCCTGTCCGGCTATTTTTTGCCGACCGCGCTGGCCATCTGTTTCGCTCACGGCGCGTCGGG
>JBBDTC010000317.1:0-16952 GCA_040904625.1 Gammaproteobacteria bacterium | reverse complement strand
GGACCGCTATCCCACCGCCGCAGTAGATGCGGCCTAAGTCCGACAGGCTGCTAGATGCGGAAGCGGCCCAACCTGAAGCGTTGCTGCGACCGCCGAGCCAGCCACCGCCCCAATGCGGGCTGTTGGAGTCGCGGGGATGCCCCAGGCTCTTACGCAGTCATGCGCATTGATGCCGGAGATTCCATCAACGCGGGTGCCGTCCTACTCAGATCAGTCCACGCTGCTCGAGCAGGTTCATCAGCGCCGCGACGCACTCGCCTACCGTCATGCGGTCCGTGGCGAGAACCAGGTCAGGCGATTCGGGCGCCTCATACGGCGCACTGACACCCGGGAAGTTGGCTATCTCGCCGCGATCGGCCTGCGCATAGCGCCCAGCCTGATCGCGTTCGCGGCAGATCTCGAGCGGCGCCGTGACGTGCACCACCAGCGTGCGTCCGTCACCCAGCTCGGCCACCGCCCGCTGCCGCACCTCTTCGTTCGGTGCGACGAAAGCGGCGATGCAGATGAGGCCGGCATCGTTCATGAGCTTGGCCACTTCGACCCCTCGACGAAGATTCTCCGAGCGCTCTTCGGCGGAAAAACCGAGGTCCTTGCTGATACCCAATCGCATGTTCTGACCGTCGAGCACGGTGCAGGCGCGTCCGGCGTCGAACAGGCGCCGCTCCAGCGCATAGGCGATGGTCGATTTGCCGCTGCCCGACAGACCGGTCAGCAACAGGGTGACTGGCTCCTGGCCGAAGCGCGCCTTGCGCTCGGCCTCGCTGACCTGGCTGAAGGTGTGTTCGAGCGCCTCGCCCTCGGGCTCGTCGTCCCAGTGATCGAGCGCCTCGTGCGCGGCACGCGCCTGGATCATGCCGGCGCCGACGGTAGCATTGGAGATACGGTCGATGATGATGAAGGCGCCGGTGCTGTGATTGCGCCGGTAATCGTCAAAGGCAATCGCTTCACTCAATCGCAGCGTGCAGCGCCCGATCTCGTTCAGTGCGAGCGTCGCCGCGTCTCGACGGTGCAGCGTATTCACATCGACTGCGTAACGCAGGGTGCTGATCATACCCGGTACCGTGCTGGTGGCATGTTTGATCAGGTAGGGTCTGCCTGGCACCAGGGCCTGCTCGGCCATCCACACCACCATGGCCTCGAAACGATCGCCGAGCTGCGGCACGTTGCCCGGCCGCGCGATGATATTGCCGCGACTGATGTCGATCTCGTCTTCGAGGGTCAGTGTCACGGCCTGCGGCGCGAAGGCCTCTTCGAGGTCACCGTCGTGGGTCACGATACGCTTGACCCGCGACGTCTTGCGCGACGGCAGGACGATCACATCGTCGCCACGACGCACGATGCCGGAGCCGATGGTGCCGCAGTAGCCGCGGAAATCGAGATTGGGCCGATTGACATACTGTACGGGGAAGCGGAAATCCTCGAGGTTGCGATCCGATCCGATGTAAACGTTCTCGAGGAAGCTCATCACCGTCGGGCCCTGATACCAGGGCATGTTGGCGGTCGGCTCGACGACGTTGTCACCGTGCAGCGCCGCCATCGGGATGAAATGCAGATCCGAGATGTTGAGCCGCACCGCAAAATCGAGATAGTCGTCGCGGATGCGATTGAAGACGTCTTCGCTGTAGTCGACGAGATCCATCTTGTTCACGGCCACCATCACGTGGTGGATGCCGAGCAGGGAAGTGATGAAGGAATGGCGGCGGGTCTGCGTCTGCACGCCGTGGCGTGCGTCGACCAGGATGATGGCGAGATCGGCCGTGGAGGCCCCGGTCGCCATGTTGCGCGTGTA
The DNA here is from genome assembly GCA_040904625.1 of Gammaproteobacteria bacterium. GTDB lineage: Bacteria > Pseudomonadota > Gammaproteobacteria > JACKNG01. Next base: position 15,163 of record JBBDTC010000317.1, on the reverse strand, counting down.
CTGTTCGTGGCCGGGTGTATCGGCGATGATGAATTTGCGTTTGGCGGTCGAAAAATAACGGTAGGCGACATCGATGGTGATGCCCTGCTCGCGCTCGGCCTTGAGGCCGTCGGTGAGCAGCGCCGGATCGAATTCGCCGCCGGTGGTGCCGTGCAGCTTGGAATCCTTGCGGATCGCCGTCAGCTGATCTTCGTAGATCATTTTCGAATCGTAGAGCAGACGCCCGATCAGCGTGCTCTTGCCATCATCGACGCTGCCGCAGGTAATGAAGCGCATCAGCTCCTTCTGCTCGTGCTGGGCCAGATAGGCGTCGATATCCTCGGCGATCAAATCGGATTGGTGTGACATGGCTGGCGAGCCTGTGTTGCTGGCGCCAGGATCATCGCGCCGCAGGCCGGCGCGCAAAACCCTCGGCGACCTTGTCTAGAAATAACCGCGACGCTTCTTCTCTTCCATTCCCGCACCGCCTTCGTCCTGGTCGATGACCCGACCCTGGCGTTCGGAGGTGGTTGCGAGGAGCATCTCCTGGATGATCTCGGGCAGCGTACTCGCGTTCGATTCGACCGCACCTGTCAGGGGGTAGCAGCCGAGCGTCCGAAAGCGCACGCGCTTGTGCTGCACGATTTCATCCGGTCGCAGCTCGAGACGATCGTCGTCCTGCATGATCAACACGCCGTCGCGTTCGACCACCGGACGTTCGGCCGCGAAATAGAGCGGCACGATGGGAATTTGTTCGAGGTGGATGTACTGCCAGACGTCGAGTTCGGTCCAGTTGGAAAGCGGGAATACGCGAATGCTCTCGCCCTTGTTGACCCGGGCATTGTAGAGACTCCACAGTTCGGGGCGCTGATTCTTCGGATCCCAGCGGTGATTGCGATCGCGGAAAGAGAAAACCCGCTCCTTGGCCCGCGACTTCTCCTCATCGCGCCGCGCGCCGCCGAAAGCCGCATCGAATCCGTACTTGTCGAGGGCCTGCTTGAGCGCATCGGTCTTCATCAGCTCGGTGTGTTTCTCACTGTCCTCGAACGGACTGATGCCGTGCTGCAGGCCTTCCTCATTGGTATGGACCAGAACGTCGAGACCGAGCTCCTGGCGCACGTATTCCTCGCGAAAACGAATCATGTCGCGGAATTTCCAGGTGGTGTCGACATGCAGCAGCGGGAACGGCAGCTTGGCCGGGTGGAACGCCTTCAGGGCGAGCTGGAGCATGACGGCAGAATCCTTGCCAATCGAATACAGCATGACCGGATTGGCGAATTCCGCCGCGACCTCGCGGATGATATGAATGCTCTCGGCTTCGAGCTGGCGTAGATGGGTCAGGCTGTAAGCTGTCATGAACGCTTCGGGTCCGAATTGATGGATTGAATGCCGCTTTCTGGACGAGCGCGCGACCGCCGCGCAGTATAACGTTCGCTGCGCTGCAGTGCAGTACCGGGGAGAGAAACCCTGCTGTCGATGCGGCCTCTTTTGCGGTACGCGACCCGTGCCGCGACGCCGTTCCGACTCCGGCCTGGCCTGTAGTCCGCTCGCCGCTGCCGCATGGACGTTGACAATGAATGCCCGGACGCTTTCTGATGCACTAAATACGCGTCAAGGGGAGATCATGGAACTCGGTCTGTTCATCATGCCTTCGCACCCACCGGAACGGCCACTGTACGCCGGCCACGAATGGGACCTCGAAACCTTGCGCTGGGCCGACGAATTCGGCTACACGGAAGCCTGGGTCGGGGAACATCACACCTGTCCATGGGAACCGAACTCCGCGCCCGACCTGCTGGTTGCCCAGGCCTTCCGTGAGACCTCGCGAATCCGCCTCGGCACTGGCGGCTTCCTGCTCCCCTACCATCATCCGGCCGAACTCGCCAACCGCGCGGCGACGCTCGATCACCTGGGCCAGGGCCGCTACAACTTCGGTATCGCGGCCAGTGGCCTGCCCAGCGATTGGGCCATGTTCGACGTCGATGGCATGGCCGGCCAGCACCGGCATATGCTCAAGGAAGCGCTCGACATCATCCTGCGCCTGTGGGGCGACGAGGAAGAATTCGAGCACGTCGGCAAGTACTGGACGGTACGTAAACCGGCGCCCAACCTGCACGGCACCCTGCGCGCCCACCTGCGCCCGCTGCAGGCGCCGCATCCCCCCATCAGCCTGTCCGGACTGAGCGCCAAATCGGACACGCTGCGCCTGTGCGGAGAGCGCGGCTTCATCCCGATGAGCCTGAATCTGAATACGGGCTATGTACGCGGCCACTGGGATTCGGTCGTGGCCGGTGCCGACAGCGCCGGGCGCAGCGCCGACCGCGCCCTGTGGCGGGTCAGCCGGGAAGTCTGTGTCGCCGAGACTGACGACGCCGCGTGGAAGCTTGCTGTGGAGGGCGGACTGGGGCGGCTGTGGACGGAACATCTATTGCCGCTGTTCTCCGACTTCAATTTCCTGTCTTTCCTCAAGCACGATCAGGACGTACCGGACAGCGATGTCACCGCGGCCTATCTGGCGCGCCACAATTGGCTGGTCGGCTCACCGGCGACGGTCACCGAGAAACTCGAAACCATGTATGACGAGCTCGGCGGCTTCGGCACCATGGTCGTGCTGGGTACCGATTACGTCGATCAATCCAGTGCCTGGCGCGAATCGATGGGCTTGCTGGCGCACGAAGTCATGCCGCGCGTGGCGCACCTGCGCGTTTGACTTCGAAGGGTCAGTCGCCCGCCAGGGCCCGCGGCACGAACGCCTCGGCACCGCGCGCGAAAGCGCTGGCCGTGCCACCCTGCGGACTGATGACGACGCTGCCGATGCCGGCGGCGAAGTCCGCGCGCACCTGCGCGCGGCAGACATCTTCATTGCCGAACGTAAAAATTCGCCGAACCATGTCGTCGCTGACAGCGCCGGTGATACGGGCACGGTCGCGGCTCGCATATCCCGCCCGGGCCTCTTCCACCGCTGCCGCATAGCCAAGTTCAATGAGGACGTTCTGATACGGTGCCGCGGATGCATAGAAGGCGAGATGCCGGCGGAAATACTCGAGCCCAGCCGCATCGTCATCCGTCACATAGAGCGCACGGCGCTTGACGATCTCGAGGTCTTCGACGCGCCGCCCGGCGCGCTTCGCGCCGGCGTCCAGGCGCTCGCAGGCGTAGGCCAGCCGATCGGGCGGCGTGAAGTCGTTCAGCAAGACACCGTCCGCCAGCTCGCCGGCGAGTTCGAGCATGCGCCCGCCGATCGCACCGAGCACGATCGGCACCGGCTGCGCGGGCGGCGCCTGCAGACGAAAGCCATGGCTGTGGATGGTCTTGCCCGCGAAGTCGCTTTTGCCGCCAGCCAGAATCTGGCGCAGCAGGACGACGGTCTCGCGCACCCGCGTCAGCGGCCGCCGGTAGTCGAGCCCATACCAGCGTTCGATCATGTTCGGCGTCGAAGCCCCGAGCCCGAGCACGAAGCGCCCCGGTGCACGCGCCGCAACTGCCGCGACCCCGGTCGCGAGCACCGGCGGCGGACGATTGAATACCGGCACGATGCCGGTGCACAGGCGCACCCGGCTGGTGACGGCACCGAGCGCGGCGCCCAGTGCGAGCGGATCTTCCATGCCTTCGGCGTCGCACAACCAGAGGTCGTCATAACCCTGCTGCTCGGCCCACAGGCCACGCTCGAAACCGGCTTCGAGGCCCGGCACGGGCCACAGCATGAGGCCGAGGCGAGGACGATCACCCATCGAGGATGATGTCGCGATAGGTGCCGCCGGCCGGGATCATGGGATAGACGTTCTGCTCGCGGTCGACGATGACGTCGAGCAGATAGGGCTCGGACGGATCGGCGAGCAGGCGTGTGCAGGCGGCCTCGAGTTCGGCCACGGTACGGACGCGCTCGGCCTTGACCCGGTAACCGGCGGCGATGGTCACGAAGTCCGGGTAGATATCGGCATCACCGGGCGCTTTTACCGCCATCGGGTCACCCAGCGACGACTCCGCCCGATGGCCGGCGTAGATCATGTCCTGCCACTGCCGCACCATGCCCAGCCATTGATTATTGATGCACACGATTTTCACGCCGAGTCCATAGCGATGACAGGTCGACAGTTCGTGAATGCTCATGTTGAGGCTGCCGTCGCCGTCGATGTCGATGACCAGGCGATCGGGGCAGGCCACCTTGGCGCCGATCGCGGCAGGCAGCCCGTAACCCATGGTGCCGAAGCCCGAGCTCGACAGGAACGAACGGGGCTGGTTCACGGCGTAATGCTGCATCCCCCACATTTGGTGCTGGCCGACGCCGAGCGAGACGATGGCGTTGCCGGCAGTGAGACGCGAGAGCAAAGCTATCGCCGCGGGACCGGACAGTCCGTCCTGGGCCCGCACAGACAGCGGGTGCGCCTCCGCGAGGGTCGCCACATAGGCACGCCAGGGTGCATAGTCACCCGCCTCAACGGCAGCCAGCAGCTGCGGCAGGGCGTGCTCGAGGTCGGCCGTGATGCCGAGCGTGACGGCCTTGTTCTTGCCGATCTCACGGCGATCGACATCGATGTGGATGATCTGGCCGTGCTTGATGAACTCATCCACGTTGCCGGTGACGCGGTCGTCGAAACGGACGCCGAGGGCGAGCACGAGGTCGGCCTCGTTGACCGCGACATTGGCCGCATAGGAGCCGTGCATGCCGAGGACGTGCAGCCACAACGGATGCGTCGACGGCACCGCGCCCAACCCCATGATGGTGGTGGTGACCGGGCAGCCGAGTTTTTCGGCCAGGGCGACCAGCGTTGCTTCGGTGGCGCTGGCAACGATACCGCCGCCGGCATAGATCACCGGTCGCTCCGCTTCGGCGATCATCCGCACACATTGCTCGAGCTGCGCCGCCGGGATGTCGCCGAGGGGCACCTCCGGCGGATCGATCACGGCCGGGATCCGCGGCGGCGCGTAGCGGCCGTCGGCGTCGCGCGGATAGTGCTGCTGGATGTCCTTGGGCAGGTCGACGAGCACCGGCCCGGTCCGGTTGGCGGCAGCCAATGCGAACGCGGTGCGCACCACACGGGGAATATCGGCGACGTGGCGGACGAGGAAGCTGCCTTTGGTGATCGGCGCGGTGATACCGACGATGTCGGCTTCCTGAAACGCGTTGCGACCGAGGAGATGGCTGGGAACATTGCCGGTGATGGCGACGACCGGGGTGGAATCGCTGTTGGCATCGGCGAGTCCGGTCACGAGATTGCAGGCACCCGGACCGGACGTCGCGAGACACACGCCGACCCGGCCACTGGCGCGCGCGTAGCCCTGCGCCGCATGCACCGCGCCCTGTTCATGTTCGGTCCGGTAACAGCGGATGCCGAAAGCATCGAGAACATCGAAGATCTCGAGGTTCGCGCCGCCGGGATATCCGAACAGGCACTCCACGCCCTCGGCACGCAGCGCCGCGGCGAGCAATTGGGCGCCGCGCTGCGCGCGCGGTCGATCCTCGGCTCGTATGTCAGCGAGGCGGGCTCCGCTGACGGAACTGACATCGCCATAGGTGATGTCATCGGCCGCCGGGCGGGTGCGTTCACCCTCCATATTCGTCTCCTCGGTGCAGTGCCACGCCATCATCGCCGATTGCGCGCGAGTAAAGATCATGGCTGCGAGGCCCGCTATCGTCGCCGGGAATTGAGTACAATCGCCTGCCAGACGGCAGTGAGAGTGCCGCCTGGCAGTCTGAATTACAACGATAGGCGATAAACCTGCGGCGACGGCCCGCGGCCGCCGTGCAGAACGACAATACGGTTCCGGGGGAAACCGCCCATCATGATGCGATCGCTGAGTCTGTTCATCATCCTCTTCGTGCTCTGGCTGCTCCTGTCCGGCCACCTCGAACCCCTGATGATGACGCTCGCAACGGTTTCCTGCCTGTTCGTCGTGCTCGTCTCGCGACGCATGGACGTCGTCGACCACGAGAGCCACCCGCTGCATCTGTCGTTGCGCCTGTTGCATTACTGGTTGTGGCTGCTGCGGGAAATAGTCCTCGCCAATGCCGCGGTAGTGCGCGAGATTCTGCGGCCGCGCCTGGCCATCACGCCGACCGTGGTCACCTTCGAAACCGAGCAATCGAGCGACCTCGGCAAAGTGATTCTCGGTAATTCCATCACCCTGACTCCCGGCACCGTCACCCTGGACATCGACGGCAGCACCGTCACCGTCCACGGCCTGACCAGAACCATCGCGCGGCAAGCTGCCGACGGCAGCATGGACCGGCGGGTGCCCGCCGACGTGGAGAGTTAAGGAATGACCGTACTGACCTTCGCCGGCATGCTCGTTCTACTGACCATGGCGCTCGCCCTGGCACGCGCCCTGCTCGGCCCGACGGTCTACGATCGCATCCTCGCGGTGAACATGTTCGGCACCAAGACCGTGCTGCTGATAGCCCTCCTCGCAGCGCTTTCCGGTCGCGCCGACTACCTCGACATCGCACTCCTCTACGCCCTGATCAATTTCATCGCGATGATCGCGGTCTTGAAATACACCGAGTCCGGCAACCCGGCTCGACCGCAGTCGGAGGACGGCGCGCAATGAGTCCGGTCGAATGGCTGGGCGCACTGCTGCTGGGGGCCGGCAGCCTGCTCGGTGTGGTCGGCGGCATCGGTATCCTGCGCTTTCCCGACTTCTACACCCGCCTGCATGCCGCGGGCGTCACCGACACGCTGTGCGCCGGCCTGTTTCTCGGCGGCCTGGCGTGTACGTTCGGGCTGAGCCTCGCAAGCGTGAAACTGGCCTTCATCTTCTTCTTTCTGCTGTTCACCACGCCGACTGCATCGCACGCGCTGGCCAAAGCTGCGCGGCGCGCCAAGCTCGCGCCCTGGCAGGCCGAGGATCAGCCCGGGGATCGGCCCGAGGATCAGCCCAAGGATCAGCGTTGAGCAACCTGATAGACATCGTCCTGTTCGCCTTTCTGGTTGTCACCGCCCTGGCCGTGGCACGCAGCCGCGATTTGTTCGCCAGCGCCATGTTGTTCGGGCTGTTCAGCCTGTTGTCAGCGGGACTGTTCCTGATCATGGACGCCGCCGATGTTGCCTTCACGGAGGCCGCCGTCGGCGCCGGAATCTCCACGGTGTTGCTGCTCGCGACGCTGTCACTGGTCGGTCACGCGGAGAAACCGACCCGCCACCGCGCCTATCTCGCGCTCGCCGTCGTACTGACGACCGCGGGTGCTCTGGTCTGGGGGACGGGCGATATGCCCGCTTTCGGTGCTGACGATAATCCGGCGCATGTTCACGTCGCCCCGCGCTACCTGCAGGAATCGGGCAAGGAAATCGGCATACCCAATGTCGTCACGTCAGTATTGGCCAGCTACCGGGGCTTCGACACTTTCGGCGAAGTGGCGGTGATTTTCACCGCGGGCATCGGTGTCACCCTGCTCCTCGGCGGACGCAGACGCGGCCACAAACACGAGGAGGCGAAACGGTGAGCCATTATCTGATCCCGCGCATCGTCGCGAAATTCCTCATTCCGCTGATCCTGATCTTCGGCTTCTACGTGCAGTTCCATGGCGAATTGAGCCCGGGCGGCGGCTTTCAGGCGGGAGTCATCATCGGCTCCGCTTTTATCCTGCACGCGCTGATCTTCGGTTTGAAGCTCACCTTGCCCATCGCGCCCCTCGGCCTGCTGCGGGCGCTGTCGGCCTGCGGTGTGCTGTGCTACGGCGGGGTCGGTCTGGCCTCGATGTTGATGGGTGGTAATTTTCTCGATTACGGCGCCCTCGCCGCGGACCCGGTACACGGTCAGCACCTCGGCATAGCCATCATCGAGTTCGGCGTCTTACTGACCGTCTCCTCGGTCATGATCCTGCTCTTCTTCACTTTCACGGCTCGGCAACCTGTGGACAACCAATGATCTGGCTCGACCACTACAATTACTGGCTGGTCATCGTGCTGATGATGATCGGCTTGTACATCGTCATCGCGCACGACAACCTGGTCAAGAAGCTGATGGGCCTGGGCATCTTCCAGGTCTCGGTGTTCATGCTCTACATCAGCATCGGCTATGTCGATGGCGGCGCCGTGCCGATCCTGGACGAAACGATTACGGTTTATTCCAATCCCTTGCCGCACGTCTTGATCCTGACAGCCATCGTGGTCGGCGTTGCGACCCTGGCCCTGGGCCTGGCCTTGGTGGTCCGCATCCACGAGGCCTACGGCACCATCGAAGAAGACGAGATTCAGGCCAAGGGCGATTTCGGCTGATGCTCACACAGCACTTGATCGCTCTGGTGGTGGTCGTGCCATTGCTGGGCGCGGCAATCAGCGCCTTGCTGCCGGCCGGACGCCTACCCTGGCTGTGGGCGACCGCGGTCGCCTGGTTTACCTTGTTCGCCGGCGTTCTACTGGCCAGCCGCGTTCTCGATCAAGGCGTCATCAGTTACGCCATGGGCGGTTGGGCGGCGCCCTGGGGTATCGAGTACCGCCTCGACGCCGCCAACGCCTTGCTGGTGTTGTTGATAACGGGCCTGGCGGCGGTCGTCTTTCCCTATGCCGGGCGTAGCGTCGCCAAAGAGATCCCGCGCGCCAGAAGCCCGCAGTTCTACTCGGCCATGCTGCTGTTTTTGGCCGGACAACTCGGTATCGCGGTCACCGGCGATGCCTTCAACGTGTTCGTCTTCCTCGAGATCTCTTCGCTCTCGACCTATGCCCTGATTGCCATGGGGCAGAATCGTCGCGCACTCACCGCCTCGTTCAGCTATCTGATCATCGGCACCATCGGCGCGACATTTTTCCTCATCGGTATCGGCCTGCTCTACGCGCTGACCGGCACACTCAATATGGCCGATCTCGCTGCCCGTCTGCCGCAGGTCACGGAAACGCGCACCATCCAGACTGCCTTCGCCTTCATCGTCGTCGGTCTGTGCATGAAGATAGCCTTGTTTCCGCTGCATCTGTGGCTACCGAATGCCTATACCTACGCACCCAGTGCAGTCACCGCACTGATCGCCGCCACGGCGACCAAAGTCGCGGTCTATCTCCTGATCCGCTTCGTGTACACGGTGTTCGGCGCCGAATTTTCTTTCGATAGCATGCCGCTCACCCAGGTGCTGGTCCCGCTGGCCGTGATCGGCCTGCTCAGTACGTCGGTCGTTGCCATCGGTGAGGACAAGATCAAACGCATGCTGGCGTATTCCTCGGTAGCGCAGATTGGCTACATGATGCTGGGCCTCGGCATGGCCACCTCGCTCGGGCTGAGCGCGGCCCTGCTGCACGTGTTCAATCACGCGTTGATGAAAGGAGCGCTGTTCATGGCGCTGGGTGCGGTGGCCTACCGCATCGGTACCTCCCGCCTGTCCGCGATGCGCGGTCTCGGCCAACGCATGCCGCTGACCATGGCGGCCTTCGTCGTCGGCGGACTGAGCCTGATCGGGGTGCCGTTGACCGTCGGCTTCATCAGCAAGTGGTATCTCGTGCTTGCTGCGGTGGAACTCGGTTGGTGGCCGGCAGTGGTGGTCATCATGGCGGGCTCCTTACTCGCCCTGGTCTATATCGGGCGCGTGGTCGAAGCAGCCTATTTCCAGCAAGGCGAAACAAGCGAACGCTGCGAGGCGCCGGCCGCGCTGCTGGTGCCGACCTGGCTGCTGATTGCCGCCAATGTCTACTTCGGCATCGACACCCGCTTGACTGTCGGTCTCGCCGAGCGCGCGGTCAGCGTGCTGACGGGGGGGGCACCATGACGGCCGCGGGCACGCTACTGTCGACCGTGTTCGCACCCCTGCTGGGCGCCGTACTGATAGCGCTCACGGGACGCTGGCCGAACGTACGGGAGACCTGCACCCTCGCTACTGCTGCGGCCTTGCTCGCGCTGGTCCTGAGCGTGCTGACAGGCCACGATCCGGCGCAACCGGCACAGATAACGCTGATCGAGATGATGCCGGGCCTGTCGCTCGCGCTGCATGTCGAGCCGCTCTCGCTGCTGTTCGGCCTGGTAGCCAGCAGCCTGTGGCTGGTCACGTCGGTCTATTCCATCGGTTACATGCGCGGCAACCACGAACAGCATCAGACCCGCTTCTACATCTGCTTCGCCATCGCCCTTTGCGGTGCCATGGGCGTGGCCTTCGCGGCCAACCTGCTGACGCTCTTCGTGTTCTACGAAGTACTCACGCTCAGCACCTATCCGCTGGTCGCCCACAAGGGTGACGACAAAGCACGGCAAGGCGCCCGTACCTACCTGGCGATTTTGTTGTTCACCTCGATCGGCTTGCTGCTACCCGCGCTGATCTGGACCTACAGCGTCGCCGGCACGCTCGACTTCACGCCCGGCGGTATTCTCGAAGGCCGCATCTCGAACACCATGGCCGGCTTGCTGTTGCTGCTGTTCGTGCTCGGGATCGGCAAAGCCGCCGTCATGCCGGTCCACCGCTGGCTGCCGGCCGCGATGGTCGCACCAACCCCGGTATCCGCCCTGTTACACGCCGTCGCGGTGGTCAAAGCCGGCGTGTTCACGCTGACCAAGGTCGTGATCTACATTTTCGGCCTGGACTTTCTCGCCGATATACCGGCCGAACGGCTGCTGGTCTACCTGGCCGGTTTCACGGTAGTCGCCGCGTCGGTCGTCGCACTGCGCCAGACCAACCTGAAGCGTATGCTCGCCTATTCCACCATCAGCCAGTTGAACTACATCGTCCTGGCCGCCCTGGCACTGGCCCCGCTGGCGGAGATCGGCGCCGCCATTCACATCGTCGCCCACGCCTTCGCCAAGATCACACTCTTCTTCACCGCGGGCGCCATCTATGTGGCGTCGAAGAAGACGGAAATAGGCCAGCTCAGCGGCATCGGGCGACGCATGCCGCTGACCATGGCGGCGTTCGCCATCGGTGCGCTGAGCATGATAGGCATACCGCCGACAGCGGGCTTCGTCTCCAAGTGGTACATCATCGCCGGCAGCCTGCAGCACGAACTCTATTTCGTGCTGGCAGTGCTGATCGTCTCGACCGGCCTCAACGCGGCTTACTTTCTGCCCATCGTCTATCGTGCATTCTTCCGTGCTGAAGATCAGCCGCCGCCCAAGGCACACGGCGAAGCACCGTGGCCGATGGTCGCGGCCCTTGCCGCCACGGCAGCGTTGACGGTGCTGTTCTTCTTCTTCAACGGACCCGCCGTCCAATTCGAACACGGCATCCTCGAGGGCTACTGATGAACCCGACGCAGCAACAGTGGCTTTCGCGCCCGCATGTCATCCGCAGACTGTGGTGGATTTTCGGCGCGGTTCTGGCAGCAACCGTCGTGGCCCAACTGTTCGTGCACGTTCATGGCCATTTCGGCATCGATGACTGGTTCGGCTTTTCTGCCTTGTTCGGCTTTCTGAGCTGCGTCGCCATGGTCGTCGTCGCCAAGCTGCTGGGTTACCTGCTCAAACGCCCGGATGACTATTACGACGATGTCTGATTTCGCCCTGCCACCCGCTGTCATCATGATCCTGGGGGCGACGCTGATCGCGCTCGTGCGCCAGGGCGCCATGCGCGCCGCGCTGGCGCTCGCCACGCCCCTGCTCACGCTCTATGCCGTGTGGCAAATCCCGGACGGCGTCCAACTGACGGCGGCCTTTCTCGGCCACGATGTCGAGTTGATCGAAGGCAGCCCGTTACGGCGCCTGTTCGCCACGGTGTTCGCCGTGATGGCTTTCGGCGGCGCCTTGTTTGCGCTGAACCAGGCTAAATGGTGGGAGATGGCCGCCGCCCTGGTTTATGCCGCCGGCGCCATCGGCGTCAGTTTCGCGGGCGACCTCATCGTGATGTTCGTGTTCTGGGAACTGATGGCCATCTTCTCCACCGTGGTCGTCTGGTGCGGCGGCAGCGAGGGAGCGCGCCGCGCCGGTCTGCGTTACGCCATTGTGCATCTCGTCGGCGGTATCGTGCTCATGATCGGCATCGAAGGCGTGATGATGGAGACCGGTTCAATCGAGATGCGCGCGCTGCTGCTGGACGGCTTCGGCGCCTGGATGATCTTCATCGCCGTGTTGATCAACACCGCTGCTCCGCCGCTCAGTGCCTGGTTGCCGGACGCCTATCCCGAATCCAGCCCGGCCGGCGGCGTCTTTCTCTCCGCCTTCACCACCAAGACATCGGTGCTGGCGCTCATCCTGCTGTTCCCCGGCCAACCGCTGTTGATCTGGATCGGCCTGTGGATGGTGTTCTACGGCATCATCTACGCGCTGCTCGAGAACGACATGCGCCGCATCCTGTCCTACTCGATCGTCAACCAGGTCGGCTTCATGGTGGTTGCCGTCGGCATCGGTACGGAGCTGGCGCTGAACGGCGCAGCTGCCCACGCCTTCACCCATATCATCTACAAGGCGCTGTTGTTCATGAGCGCCGGAGCCGTGCTCTACCAGACCGGCCGGCGCAAATGTTCGGAACTCGGTGGCCTCTACCAGACCATGCCGCTGACCATGGTCTGCGGCACCATCGGCGCGCTGGCCATCTCCTCGTTTCCGCTGACTTCAGGCTTCGTCTCCAAGTCGCTCACGGTGTCCGCGGCCGCGGGCGAACATCTGAGCGTGGTCTATTTCCTGCTGATCGCGGCTTCGGCCGGCGTTTTCCTCCACGCCGGCATCAAATTTCCGTGGTTCGTGTTCTTCCAGAAGGATTCCGGCCTGCGGCCGCCGGACCCGCCGTGGAACATGCGTCTGGCCATGATCCTGTTCGCCGCCTTGTGCATCCTGCTCGGCGTCTTCCCGGGCGCGCTCTACGCGCTGCTGCCCTACGCGGTCGATTACGAACCTTATACCGCCGACCACGTCGTCACCCAGCTGCAGCTGCTCCTGTTCGCCGGCCTCGCCTTCTTCGTCATGCTGCCGATGATGAAGCGCACCCCCACCGTCAGCCTCGACGTCGACTGGCTGTGGCGCCTCGCCGCGCCCAAGGTGATCCGCGTACTCGACCGCGGCCTCGCGGCATCACGCGCCGGCGTCGAAGCGCTCTACCGGCGGCTGGCGCAGCGCTGCTATGACGGCCTCATGCGCCACCACGGCGCCCACGGCATACTGGCAAAGACCTGGCCGACCGGCAGCATGCTGCTGTGGGTAGCCGTGCTGCTGATCCTGCTGGTGATCGGCGCGCTGTGAGTCTGGCCAGGACCCTTAGGACCCGTGCCAGCATAACTCAGCTATTTGGGACGCCGATCCATCCGTCTGGCCGCGTTGCTCGTCAGTTGAATAGAACCACTATTCGCCCTCCTCGCGCCTTGCCAGCCGGGTGCCTCGACGCCCCAAACAACCAAGTTGTGCTGGCACGGCCCCTCAGACCTCTTCCTCGAGAATTTGGCCGCGCTCCTTCAGCCATGCTCGCGCCCTCTCCATAGTGGGCACTTGTGTGCGGACTATGTTCCAGAACCGCGGCGTATGGTTGGGCTCCAAAAGGTGGGCGAGTTCGTGGGCGATAACGTAATCGACCACAAAGATTGGCGCCTTGATCAACCGCCAGTTCAAGTTGATGTTGTCACGAACTGTGCATGAACCCCATCGATATCGATTGTCGACAATGCGGGCCTGGCCAAAGGAAACACCAAGTTCTCGAGCTTGCTTCGCAACGCGAGGCAGGATTCTCTCCTTCGCTCGCGCGATATACCACTCGCGCATGGCACCCTTCTTGTGGCGCATGTGCGATGCCGGAATGAGAAAACGCTGATCAAATCGAATACATTCCATCTCGTTGTCGACGAATTCGATACGGTAGCTCCGACCAAGATATAGCGCAGACTCACCGTTGACGAGCTCTTTGCCAGGCGGATGAGGGCGGCCCGAGTATTTCTGGCTATGCCGTGTTTTCTCGTAGATCCAATGCCGCTTGGCTTCGACTATCCGCGCAATTGCTTCATCGGTCGCATGAGTCGGGGCGTGCACAACAATCTTCCTGTCGCGCTCGACAGTGATGGTGGCCTTCGTTCGTTTTGCAGATCTTTTTACCGAGTAGGCAATATCCATCGTCACTAGTCCGCGACAAGAATAATGTCGTTGTTCTTTTCAGCGATTTCCATAATTCGGCTGATGATATGCGCACGCTTACCGATAATGTCGGGCACGTTAGCGAACTCTGGTGCCAGCAAGGTTGTTTGTATCTCTGCTTTCAGCTTATTGCGGGCCGGAATGCTCTCCCAGAATCCCGCCAAATTCAGCTCTCTCTCGATGACGAGCGTGATCTTCTGTGTCAAATCGACTAGCTGGCTGATTCGGTCTTCATCTTCGATGCTATAGACGCCAGGCTCCTCGGTTATCTGAGACTGATCCACGGTCGGTGTATCCCTGCCGTAAAGCTCACGCTGAAACATCCGAAAGAATGGCATTTGCTTCTTTCGATGCAACCCATACGTTGGCTCCTTGCTGGCATTGACAATGCGCGTCCGCAGCTTCTCCAGTTCTTCGTAAATCTTGTTCCAGTTGTCGCGGAACTGCTCAAAGATGGCAGCCAGGGCTTCGGCGAAAGAGGCGCGCAGATCCGGGTCATCGTCGAGAACAACGTCGAGGTGATGGCGGATCGCGTGCTCGATCTCGGCCGCCTTGGTCTTGGTTCGGCGGTGTTCGCCGACACCCTTCTCGAAATCCTCGTCAAGGATCGAGATCGGCGGGACTTTGACATCGATGCCGCGTGACTCGAGGTGGGCATCGGTGATGGCACGAAGCTTAGCGGGGATCCCCTTCATGCTCAGCCGCTGGTCGCGGAAGTGTTTTCCGGCGAGCACATTGATCTCGGCGAGCGCCTTGTAGTCACCCATGAATTCGAGGGCCTGGCGGGCCGGGAACAGCAGATTGAGCGCCCTGGTCAGCCGCTTGAACGCCAGCATGAAGTCAAAACGCAGATCCTCGTCGTAGAACACATCGTAGAAAGCGTCGTGATCGCTCATGTCCGTGAGGCCGTGCTTCTCGAGCAGGGCCATTACGTCGGCATGGGCGTCCTGGAGTTCCCGCAACTCCTCTTCGGGGAAGCTCAGGGCGTCGATGATCTCCTTCTGTTCGCGCTCGTCGTAAGTGTCGATCGCCTTCTCGAGGTGGTGGCCGATGCCGACATAATCCACCACGAAGCCCTTGTCCTTGGATTCGCCGCCCACGCGGTTTACACGTGCGATGGCCTGCAGCAGGTTGTGGGCCACTACGACCTTGTCGAGATACATCACTTGCTCGACCGGCGCATCGAAGCCGGTAAGCAGCATGTTGTTGACGATGAGGATGCCCA
>JBBDTC010000316.1:0-2779 GCA_040904625.1 Gammaproteobacteria bacterium | reverse complement strand
AAGGAGGCCAATCAAGGCGCAATGAGCGACGTTTGGTTGTTCCAAATGAGCGAATGGCAACGCCGAGTGGCCTCCTTACAGGGGCAACCCGGAGGGCTGCGGCCATTGTCGCGCCCGGCGGCGTTGTCGCTCGCTCATGTAGCCGGGCTACACCACGCTCGCTCCGCCTTGCCGGGTGCGACAATGGCCACAGCAGCGCCGAACAATGAAAGATCAACAGGCCCTAAGTCTGATCGGTTGCTAGCACACGCACATTGGCCGGCGGCGCTTTGCCTTCACGATCTTCGCCGAAATAAAGCGTCTGGTGCGGGAAGGGGATTTCGATACCGGCGCGATCGAAGTGCATCTTCACCAGGCGGTTGAAGGCGCGCCCCACGCCCCACTGGGTGCCGGGCTTGGTCTTGATCATGATACGGATGTTGACGGAGCTGTCGGCCAGCGCCGTGACGCCCGGCACGGTCATGTCTTCGATGATGTTCTCGCTGACGTTCGAGTCCTGTTTGAGTTCGGCGAAAGCCTCGCGCAGATGGTGGATGGCGTTGTCGATGTCCTCGCGGTAGGCGATGCCGTACTCGGTACGGAAGAAGGCGAATTCGCGCATGTAATTCGTCACCGTATCAGCCGCCGAGAACGGCACGATGTGGTAGGCGCCGTCCAAGTCGCGGATACCGACGGAGCGGATGCTGAGTCGTTCGGCGGTACCGGTGATGCCGCCGACGGTGACGACGTCGCCGGTATTCATGGCGTTCTCGAGCTGGATGAAGACGCCGGTGATGATGTCCTGCACGAGTTTCTGGGCGCCGAAACCGATGGCGAGGCCCAAGACACCGGCGCCGGCGATGAGCGGGCCGATGTTCACGCCGATTTGTGACAGCACGATCATCGCCGTCATGGTCACGATGACGATGGCCAGGGCATTGCGAAACAACTCCAGCAGAGTCTCCTGGCGTGCCGACGGTCTGCCCCCGCCCGTGTTCGGATTAAGGCGATGCTCGATCAGACTCGCTGCCACGATCCAGAGCATTGCGGCGACGAGCACGATGAGGGCGACGCGCGTGAGCGTCGACGCGGTCTGCAGGCCGATGTCGGACGCGAGCCAGGCACCGAGGTCGAATAGCTGCCAGGCGTCGACGATGACCAGGGTGGCTATCACCAGGATCACCATGCGGATGAATTTGAGCGCATTCGGCACATAGGCGTTGACCCGCGCTTCGAGCATAGGCAGCCGGGCGCGTATGTCCTCGGAGAAGGTGATGCGCTTGCCGATGACCGTCGACAGCAGGCCGGAAAGGCCGAAACCGATAGCGGCGGTCAGCAGAGTCTGCAGCGTGGCCGACAGCATGAACGGCAGTGCCGCGGCCGGGTCGAGCTGGCTGAGCACGAACAAGGTCGTGAAATAGGCGACGGCCAACAGGACCCAGAGTCTGGCCATCAGCCTGAACAGCACGCCGAAGAGAGCAGCCGTTGCATTTTCCGCCAGGTTCTCGATACGCGCGCTGAATAAGCTGCGATTCCTGAAGATGACCGCCAGCGCATAGACATAGGCGGCGCCCATGATCAGGAAACGCGTCAGCGCACCGGCGAAAGGCGAGATCTGGACATTGACGATCGGCACCAGAACCATGACACCATAGCCGATTACGCTGACGAACCAGCTCAGCCGCGTACTCCACCAGATGGCGATCGGGGTCGAGACGTTGATCAGGCGGAGGTTCTCATGGCGTGCGGAGAAAACGGTCCGGATCGCGACCTTGGTCAGCTCGACGAGCGCGAAGGCGTTGATCAACAACGATTCGCGCGTACCCATGGTGCCCTCGCTACCGACCACGAACAGTGCGACGAAATAGCCGGCGCCATAGGCCAGCAGGACCACACCGACATCGACGGCGAGCGCCAGGATAACGGCCGTGCCGCGACGGATGACGACGCCGAAGCCGCTCTCGGCACGTGCCGAAAACCGTCCAACAGCAGCGAAAAGCGGCACGGCGAGCAGGCGTAAAGCGAGATAGGCGGCGATGGTCGCCGCGGCGACGAGAGCGAAAGTCGTCAGTGCGGCGACGAAGGTTCGCCTGTCGAACTGCAGGCCAGTACCGCGATCCTGGTCGAATGTGGCGCGGGCGAGGTCACCGAGTGCCGTCATCTGCGCGCCAATGACTTCGGCCCAGCCGGCCGTCGTTGCCGCCAGGCGTCGTGCGAAGGAGGGCTGTTGGGGCTCCTCAGCGGCCGCTGCCGTGGCGGCGCCGGCGGTCTCCTCGCTTAGCGCTGGTGCGGGCGGCGCGTCGCCGCGCCGTGACGCGGCCGCGTCGCGCAGCTGGGTGACGATTTGCGCGCGGGCCTCGTCATTCTCGAGCAAATCGGCGAGTTGGTGCAGGGGCAGTGCTGCGTCCGTGCGATTGTCACCCGCCTGGCTCTCTTGTTCCTGCGCTTGCGCTGCAGCCAGCGATGGAGCGCCGGTGGTGAGGGCGATACTGAGACAGACAAGGAGGATTCGAAGGGGGGCGGAAAGCGTAGGCGCAGCAGCGTCTTTCATCATCGTACAGGTTTCCTCAGCGGTGCCGGATGCGGCCGTCGTGACGCGCCGTGGCGTGCCGAGCGGGCGCAGAAGGGACTATATGATGCCGGCAGAAGCGCGCTGAGACAAATTGCCACAGCCGGTCGGGGAAATCTAAGTCGATAATTTTTCGGCAATTTCGGTGAAGATCCTACGCTCCCCAGCGATCGGCTGCTAGCCCGCATTTCTCACCCCCATCCTGCTGCGGCCGCCGATCTGCGCGCAAAC
>JBBDTC010000315.1:0-2812 GCA_040904625.1 Gammaproteobacteria bacterium | reverse complement strand
GCCAGACGGGATGGATCGGCGTTCCAAATAGTTCAGTTATTTTGCGGCGGGCCCTCTGGCCGCTGTCACGAAGGATCATTGACGATGCACATGACACGTATTCTGTTGGTCGACGATCACGCGGTGGTCCGCGCCGGCTTCCGTACCCTGCTCGAGAATCAGCTCGACCTGTGCGTCATCGCCGAGGCCGAGAGTGGAGAAGCTGCCTGCCGCCACTATGTCGAGCACGAGCCCGACGTCGTCATCATGGATTTGAGCCTGCCCGGTATCGGCGGCCTCGAAGCGATTCGGCGCATCGTCAGCCGCGACACCGGCGCCCGTATTCTTGCCTTCAGCATGCACGAGGACACCATCTTCGTCGAACAGGCTCTGCAGGCCGGCGCTCGCGGTTATATCGGCAAGAGCAGCGCCCCGGTGGAACTGGTCGAGGCGGTGCGCCAAATCGCCAACGGCAGTATCTATATCGACGCTGACATCGCGCAACGCCTGGCGTTTCAGAAAACCAAGGGCGGCGACACCCCGTTCGAAAATCTGTCGACGCGGGAATTCGAGATTTTCTGCCTGCTCGCCGAAGGCTTGAGCGGCAACGCGATAGCCAACCGCTTATCGCTCAGCTACAAGACCATCGCCAACTACGCCACGCAAATCAAGGCGAAACTCGAAGTCAGCACGCCGGCCGAACTGGCCCGCCTGGCGATTCGTCACGGCATCGTCAACGCTTGAGGGGCCACCCTGCAAGAAGTAGAGCTTCCCGAACCTTGATTCAGTCGTCGATGACCACGCCCCAGGGGAACTTCCCGACCGCGATGGTGGTGATCACGGAATTGCTGTCGGTATCGATGACGGACACCTGGTGATCGGGGCCGTCGGTGCTGTAGAGCCGTTTGCCGTCGCGGCTGAGTGCCAGCCCCCAAACGCGCTTGCCGACCGGAATGGACTTGATGATCTCGAGTGACACCGCATCGAGGACGAAGACACTGTTGGCGCGCCCACCGGCGACGAACAGCCGCGTGCCATCACGGCTGGGCAGAATATCCTTGGGCTTGGCCTGGTCATCGGCGAGGGGCATGCGACCGATGATCTTACCGCTGGCCACGTCGACTTTCTTTACTTCACCGCTGATTTCGGAGGTTGCATAGGCAACCGTGCCGTCGGCGCTGAAAGCAGCCGCGCGCGGCCGTGCGCCGACCAGGATATTAGCGACGATTTCATGCTCCGGCACGGCGATGAGGTGCAGCATGTTGGTCGATTCGCTGGTCACGATGACGCGGGTGCCATCAGGCGATATCGCAACCCCTTCGGGTTCGATACCGACTTCGATCTCGGCCAGCAGTTCGCCGGTTTTGGGGTTGATGACAGACGCTTTGGCGTCCTCTTCGTTGGAGATATAGATATTGCCGTTGGGATGGACGGCAAAAGTCTCCGGGTCGTCGCCGCTCGGAAACGTCCGCAATACTTTGAGCGTGATCGGATCGAGGACGGCAATCGCGTTATCGCCACTGATGGCGACGTACACTTCGCTGCCGTCGGGTGCGATGCCGATGCCGCGCGGCCGTTCGCCGATGGCGACCGTCTCGATCACCTTGTTGGTGGCGGCGTCGATCACACTGACGGTGTCGTCATGTTCGTTGGTCACGAAAACACGACCGGTCGCAGCAGCATTGACCGCGAAATGGCCCAGCAACAGGGCCAGGAGCAGGAAAGAACGCATCATGATTGGAACCTCATGTAGTCGGGTAGGGGAGGTGGCAGATTCGTCTTAGGGTTGGCAGGAGGGGAGCCCCAGCGAGTCGAGATCGTCCGGCGCCGCCACACCGCGTACGGGGGCCTCGCCGACGATGACGTCGTCCTCGACCAGGAGCAGATTCTGGCGCAGCTGACCGGTTTCGCGAAAACTCATGTCCACGCCTTTCTGGCCATCGAAGGCGAGCGGCCCCTTGAGCGCCGTCAATAGTGCGGCCGGCGCCGCGCCGGCCGAGCGCGCCACCTGATCCGAGACGACTTTCACCGCGGCCCAGGCTGCCCAGGCGACGTCATTCATGGGGCGGGAGGCGGATTCCGCATAGCGCCGATTGAGCTGGCCGGCGGCATATTTCTCGAAGTCCTCGTGCCAGGCCAGCGCCTGCACCGTGGCCGCTGGATGCTGGCTGCGCCACTGCTCGATGGCAGCCTCGCGCATGGCCGCACTGGGGATCGTATGCAGAAGATTACTCTGGCAATTCGCGCGTAAATCCGGCTCTTCTGAACTGACGTTGAACACGGCGATGTCGGCATAGCGCTCGGCGAGCCGCCGTAGCCCCGCAGCATCGAGGTCGGCGATCACGGCGATGCTTTCGATGTGTTCGGGAAGCGCGTCGGCTTCGATGGTGGTCAACTCATAATCGAGGCCGAGAAAGCGCCCCTGCGCATTGGCTTCGGTGATGCCCTGGCGCGCACCGTGCCAGGCATCGGAATCGACCTGGCCGACGAAAGCGATGTCGAGCTGCCGCGATTCGGCAGCGGCCGCGCTGAACGCGGCAGTGGCCGCGATGAATAGAACGCCGCGGCAGACACTGGCTGCGGCGCATCGGGGTTGGCGTGCCGGGCGACGCTGGTGCAGGCATGGGTTCATGATGGGCGACTCTCTTCGATGCGGAGGTGGAGGCGTGGTTTTTCGACGTCGATTCGTGTATTTCGTTCACTCGGCAATTTCGCTCCTGGCGGCCTGTCGGACTCAGGCCGCATCTACTGCGGCGGTGGGAGAGCGAGGCAAAATGAGCGCGCGCTCTCGTTGAATAGCCCCACTATTCGCCTCGAACGCGCGCTCATTTTG
>JBBDTC010000314.1:0-2818 GCA_040904625.1 Gammaproteobacteria bacterium | reverse complement strand
TCGACCGCATCATGTCGGCGCGCGATGTCATCGACGCGATTGCTCCGGCCTATTTCGCCTATGCGGTGGAGAGCCAGGGGCTTGTACGCTTTCGCTCGCGGCGCGGCGCCCCGGTGGAGCGCGAGTTCGCGCTCGACGATCTGGTCGATGCTTCGGCAGGTGCGGAACGCAGTGGCAGAAACGAGCGGTTTGCCCGGCGGCGGGCTCAGGAAAACGAGCTGCCGGCTGTGGTCAAGCTCAGCTACGGCGAGCCGACCAGCGACGATCTCGCCGGCGCCGTCGAAGCGCGGCGCCTTGCCGGCGCGGTGGTCTCGAGCCGTACCCTCGATGTCGCGCTGCCGGTCGTGATGGCCGAGTCGCGCGCCCGTGCTGTCGCGGAAGCGCTGCTGCACGATGCCTGGGCGGCGCGCGAAGGTCTCGAGTTCGGGTTGGCCCCGTCGGAACTTGCACTGGACGCCGGAGACGTCGTGCGGGTGGCGGCGGGAATCCCGGACACGTTCCGGGTGAGCGAAATTGCCGACGGGGAGGCGCGCAGCCTCCGCGCCGGGCGCGAGGACGCAAGCCTCTATGCCGCTCCGGCTGCGCCGCGCCGGGCTCGCCAATCCGGATCCGGATCGGTCATCGACCAGCCCGAAACCGTCTTTTTCGACGGTGCGCTGCTACGCGACGGCGACAATGACTGGACGGGCTATATCGCGGCTCACCATGCGCCCTGGCCCGGCGCCATCGCCTTCTACCGCTCACCGGTCAGTTCAGGTTTCGTGCTCGATACCGTCCTCACGGCACCGGCGGGGATGGGCGAACTTGCCTTCGACTTGTGGTCCGGCCCGACCTGGCGCTGGGACCGCGGCAACGAGCTCTGGGTCGATCTGTACTCCGGAACCCTCGCCTCGGCGGAAGAGATCGCCGTCCTCGGCGGCGCCAACGCGATCGCGGTCGAGAACGCGGACGGAGAATGGGAAGTGGTTCAGTTCGCGACCGCCGAACTGATATCGCCCGGGCGTTACAAGCTTATGACGCTGCTGCGCGGCCAGCGCGGGTCGGAGCACGCGATGGCCTATCCGGTGCCCGCGGGCGCCCGCGTTCTGGTGTTGTCGACCGTGCTCGGCCAGCCGGGAATAGCTGTCGACGAGGTCGGTCTGCCAATCGTCTGGCGCGCCGGGCCCGCCAGCCGTGACGTGGCGGACGCGAGCTTTGTCGAAAAAACGGTGACGATGACCGGCAAGGCCCGTCGCCCGCTGTCGCCGGTCCACGTCGCCGGCCGCCGACCGTCCGGCAGCGACGAGATCAAGCTGGTCTGGACGCGGCGCACCCGCATCGGCGGCGACAGCTGGGGCCAGGTGGATGTACCGCTGGCCGAAGCGAGCGAGGCTTACGAGGTCGAGATTCTCGACGGCACCATGGTCAAGCGCACCCTCTCCGCGGCAGGCCCGGGCGTGACCTACACGGCCGCCCAGCAGACGACGGATTTCGGCGCGCCGATCGCCTGGCCGAACACGCTCGAGCTCAGGATCCATCAGCTCTCCGCCACCTTCGGCCGCGGCACGCCCGCCGAGGTCACGCTCTTCTTCCCCCTGCCAGTGGAGGTCTGATCGCCCATGGCCAACACGACCAACCTCATGCTGCCGCTGCTGGCGGCCGCCCAGGCCCAAAAGCACGTCACCCACAATGACGCGATACAGCGGCTCGATGCCATGGTGCAGTTGAGCGCGAAGGATCGCCACCTGACCAGCCCGCCCGGTTCGCCTTCTGACGGCGACCGCTACATCCCGGCATCGGGCGCCACGGGCGACTGGCAGGACTGGGACCTCAACATCGCCTGGTATGTCGACGGCGTGTGGACCAAGCTGGTGCCGCGGGGTGGCTGGATCGCGTACGTCGAGGACGAGAGTCTGGCTCTCATCCATGACGGTTCGAACTGGACGAGACTGCCGGCCGCATCCGAGACGTGGCAGGTGCTGGCTGCTTCGGCGGTGGCGGTCTCCCACAGCGGCGACACGGCCAAGACGACGCTTGCCACCGTGACAGTGCCGGCCGGCGCCATGGGACCAAGCGGGATGCTGCGCATCTCCTCGCTGTGGAGCCACACCGCCAGCGCCAACAGCAAGACGGCGCGCGTGGAGTTCGGTGGCGCGCAGCACTATGCCGGCAATTTCACCACCGTGGCGTCGTCGCGGATGCATCGCACCATCGCCAACCGCGGTGCAGCGAATTCGCAAGTGGCCGCGCCAACGTCCGGCGCATTCAACTGGGGCTCGACCTCGGACGCCCTGATGACAAGCGGCATCGATACGTCGGTGGAACAGGATCTGGTGTTCAGCGGCCAGCTTGGCGACAGCGCCGAGACCATCGCGCTGGAGAGCTATCTCGTCGAGTTGTTCCACCAGGCGTGACGCTCAAGACGGCTGACAGCCGGTCAACCCGGCCGCGCTGTTGGTTCACTCGCCTCCCAGACAATCCGGAGTCTTGCCATGGCCGAAGACATCGGCGTGCTCGACGGCGCGCTGCCGCTCATCCGCGGCGACAATCCCTGGCATCAGCCGTGCGTGTTCTATACCGACGACGGCGACACCGCGCTCGACATGACCGGCATGACAGTCGAGGCCGAGATGCGCTGGCGCGGCGGCAGCCAAGTGGTGACAGCCGAGATCACCGAGGCCGCGGCAGGGGCAGTCGAACTTTCGCTCACCGGCGAACAAACACAGAACCTGCCCTTCGATTACCTCGTTACTCTTTTCGTACAGGTCATCGACGGGAGTGAAACCGTCACCTGGTTCCGCGCCGCCATAGAGGTCAAGGAGGGCAAGTCGTCATGACG
>JBBDTC010000313.1:15596-17186 GCA_040904625.1 Gammaproteobacteria bacterium | reverse complement strand
TGGGCCGCTATCCCACCGCCGCAGTAGATGCGGCCTAAGTCCGACAGACTGCTAGGCTCGACCCGACCCACGACAGCTTGTCAGCACGCCCCGGAGGATAGGACATGAACCCACGACCGGCCGAGAGGCTCGACGATACCGTCAGCGAAGGCTATCGCCTGCTCGAACCCGCGCAGAAGTATACGCAGGCCTTCTGCACCGAGGAGGAGGTGCAGATTGCCGAGCACATCCGCGGCTTCGTGACGCGCGAACTGATGCCTTATCGGCACGATATCGAAGGCGGCTGGCATCGCGATGAGAAGCTCGCCAAACAAACCCTGCACCGTCTCTACGCCAAGCTCGTCGATCTCGGTGTGACCAAGACCAATCTGCCCGAGAGCTACGGCGGGCTGGGCTATTCGCCGGTGGTTCGGCAAATGATCAACGAAGAACTCTCGCGCGCCGACATCGGGCTCGCGACCAAGGTCGGCAAGATCCACTGGATCGTGTCCTGCATGGTGGCAGCCAAACGCGACGACCTGCTGGAGGAGTTCGCGCCGCGTCTCGTCGGCGACGATTCATGGACGGCCTGCGTCGCCATCACCGAACCCGCCGGCGGCGCCAACGTGGAAGATCCGGCGCTCCAGTTCCGCACCCTGCGCGTCATCGCCAAGGCCGACGGCGGCGACTATGTCATCAACGGTCACAAGCTGTGGCCCGGACCTTCGGGCTATGCCAGCCACTTCGAGAGCGAACATCTCAAAGGGCATCTCGGCTACTGGACGGTGGCCACGACCGATCCCGGCGCCGGCGCTGACGGCGTTGGTCTGTTCTACGTCCCGGCTGACGCCAAGGGCCTCGAATTCTCCAACCCCTATCAGAAGATGGGTTTCTCCTGGACCGAATCGAACTCCGACATCTGGTACAACGATGTGCGTATCCCGGCGCGCTATCGCATCGACACCGAGCGCGGGCAGGGCGCACAGCTGGTCTCGGGCTTCATCATCTCCCTCGGCCGCCTCGCGGGCGCCGCGCGTCTGGTCGGTCTGTCCGAAGCGGTGCTCGAAATCGTCCTCGACTGGAGCCGGCATCGCATCATCGCCGGCACGCCGATGCGCGAACGCTCCTTGTTTGCCACTTATCTGGCCGAGATGTATCGCGCCATCGACCTCGCCCGCCAGTACTACCTGAGTGTGACCTGGCAGGTGACGCGGCCCGAGATCTACGGCACGCCGTGGTCGAAGGAGATGAAGGCGAAATGTTCAGCGGCGCGCTCGCATGCCGGCGACACCGCGCAGATGGTCTGCAATCGCGCCATGGAGCTGATGGGCTCGGCCGGCTACGCTTACGAGAGCCATGTCGAGAAGTACATGCGCGACTACAAAATCGTGCAGATGTGGCTGGGCGGCGCGCAACGCGACCGCCTCGACATCGCGCAAGGGCTCTACGGACCGTTCAAATGGGCCGGATCCGACTTCTGATCAGAAAAGCGGATCAGAAAAGCGAGAAAAGGGGACGCACTTATTTCAGGGACTGAAAAGGGACCGCACTTATTTTCCGCGGCACATGAAAATAAGTGCGTCCCCTTTTCGCTTGTCCCCTTTTCGCTTG
>JBBDTC010000313.1:0-15496 GCA_040904625.1 Gammaproteobacteria bacterium | reverse complement strand
GTCCCCTTTTCGCTTGTCCCCTTTTCGCTTGGTCCCGCGACCAGTCACCTGCACCGGCACGCGCATTGCAATGGCCCGCGCTCGCCGGTATAGTCGGATACCACCCATACGGTTCCGTACGGAGGCCGTTCGAGAACCCCGCCAATTCTCAGCAAGTCAATGTGTTACCAAGAAATTCCGTCAGTCTTTCCCGGGCTTGCTGATGAGCAAGCGAAAACGCCGTTCGGCGAGCTCGTCACGCAATTCCTCGGCCATGCTGAGCGAGGTGGTGTACTCGCCGACCTGGTAGAAATACAAGGCCTGGGCGCGCAACAGGGCCTCGGCCGAATCAAAGCCGGCGACGCCGAAAACGGCACAGAGATAGTCCAGCCGGCGGCGATCGATTTCGGCCACGGCGGCGGCCGCGTAGTCGTCGAACCGAGCGAACTCACGCATCGCGACGTCATGACGGGAATCGTCGGTGTGCTGGGTGAAATCGATCACCGAGCGAATCAGATTGGGGGCGTCGGTGATGTGATTGACATCGAGGCTGTCGATGAAACTGCGCTGAGTGTCGCGCCACCAGTCGACCATCTGATGCAGCAGTTCGTCCCGATTCTTGAAATGCCAGTAAAAACTGCCCTTGGTCACCGCGAGTTCGCGCGCCAGGGTTTCCACCTTGACGTTGCCGATGCCCTGCGAGAACAGCACATCGAGTGCCTTGCGCAGCCAGGCATCGCGGTGCAGGGTCGGTCTGGACGAAGACTTCGTCATGCGGAGGTGGCCTCGCATTGAGCAGTGGCCGCAATTCTAACCACGTGATGGACGGGCGCCACAAGGCGCACGCATCAAGCAAGAGGAAGGAGGGTTTCCCTTGGATCTCGACGAACTGACCAGCGAAGTGCAGGGCCGGTATCACCACCTGCTCGAAGAAGGGGCCGATCCCAACGAATGGGCGTACGCCTGGCGCTCGGAATACAACCGCGGCGGGTTCAAGGCCGTGGACATGCTGATGGACGATGTCGTCAACCCGGGCAAATGCGTGGGTTGTGCGGCCTGCGTGACCATCTGCCCGGTCGACGTATTCGATTATGCCGACGAGAAACCGCAAGATACCCGCGCCGACGCTTGCGTGTTCTGTGAGCTGTGCGTCGATGTCTGCCCGGTGCTGCGCCCGACCGACAAGGATCTGAAAGAGCAGATCGGGCTGCGCGAGCCCGTTCTCGACGAGGGTTTCGGGCCTTATGCCTATGGCGTCTATGCCCGCGCCACCGAGAAAGCCTGGGCCGAGAACGGCCAGGACGGCGGGGTCTGTTCGGCGCTGCTCATTCACGGCATGAAGAACGGCACCATCAAGGGTGTCGTGGCCGGCCGCGAAGAAGCGGAAAACCCGCAGATGGGATCGTCCATGCTGCAGACCACGCCGGAAGAGGTTCTCGGCGGTGCCCGCTCGCGCTATACCTACCAGCCCAACACGGTGGCCCTGGTCGAAGCGATGAAGAAGGGCATAGCACCGCTGGCCGTGGTCGGAGTGCCGTGCCAGGTCGACGGCGTCCGCCAGCAGCAGCATTCCAGCATCCGCCTCGACGTGGCCGAGTGGTATCGCAAAAACATCAGCCTCGTCATCGGCCTGTTCTGTTCCGAATCGTTTACCGAGAAAGGGGTCGACTGGCTGGCCGAAGACCTCGACGTGCCGAAAAAGGACATCACCAACATCAACATCAAGGGCCGCGTGGAAATCAAGCTGCGCGACGGCCGCGAAGAAGTGAAATCCCTCAAGGCGTTCGGTAAATACGCCCGCCCGGCCTGCCTGTATTGCATGGACTACTCGGCCGACAATGCCGACATCGGCCTCGGCGGCATCGGCCTCGATGGCTGGACCTTCACCGTGATCCGAACCGAAGCCGGGCACCAGGCCTGGCAGGCCCTGGTCGAAGACGGCTGGGTCGAGACCCAGCCTTTCGAAGCCGAACCGAAGGGCAAGGATCTGGTCGCCAAACTGTCCATCTACAAACGTAACCGGCCGCTGCCGGCGCTGATGCCGACGCTGCCCGAACGCGAAGCCATCGGCAATCTCGATCCGAAGAACTACTACCGCGGCTGGGAGCCCGGCAATTCGCCCAAGGAATGGCGCCCCTTGCCGCCGCCACCACCGAAAAAGAAAGCCGCTCCCAAACAGGAGGACGCCAAATGAACAAGGCGCCACGCAAGCTCGATGATTTGAACGTCATCGTTTCGGGGCAGGGCGGCGATGGTTCGCTGACTGTCATCAATGTGCTCGCCGATGTACTGCGCCAGTCCGGCCTGCGCGTCTATACCGAGCGCGACGTGCTGTCGCGCATCAAGGGCGGTATCACGGCGGCGACCCTGCGCGCCTACGACGGCGAACGCCTGTGCATCGGCAGCCATATTGATCTGCTGGTGGCCTTCGATGTGCTGGCGGTGAAGAAGCATGCTTATCGCCTCAACGAGCGCAGCGTCGTCATCTACGACAGCTCCGGCGGCGGACTGCCGGCCGACGCCGGCGTGCCGGAAGGGACGCGGGTCATCGGTGTGCCCTTGAGCCGCCATGCGGTGCGCGCCTTCCGCCGCGACATCTACAAGAACAGCATCTCCTTCGCGGTCATCGGCCGTCTGCTCGGCCTGGTCGATGCCGACATGCGCACGGCGTTCGAGAAGCGCTTCAGCAATCGCGGCAAGCAGGCCTTGCAGTACAACCTCGACGCCTTGAAAGTGGGTTGCGAGCTGGCCGACAAGGTCGGCCTGACCGAAGGCGCCGGCATGTACGAGATCACCAGCGCGTCGGTCGAGCCACACATGCTCATCACCGGCAACGAAGCGGTGGCCTTCGGCTTCCTCTGCGCCGGCGGACGCTTCTTCGCCGGCTACCCCATCACGCCGTCCACCGACATCATGGAATGGCTGGTCAAGTGGCTGCCCAAGTACGGCGGCGTGGTGCGCCAGGCCGAGGACGAGCTGTCCGCCATCAACATGGCCATCGGCTCGGCCTTGACCGGCACGCGCACCATGATCGCGACCTGCGGGCCGGGCCTGTCGCTGATGCAGGAAGGCATCGGCCAGCTCGGCATGGCGGAGATCCCGCTGGTCGTCGTCGACGCCCAGCGCGGCGGCCCCAGCACCGGCTTGCCGACCAAGCCGGAGCAGAGCGACATCAATCTCATGGTCTACGGTGGCCACGGCGACTTTCCGCGCGCGGTACTCGCGCCCGGCACACCCGAGGAATGCTTCCACCTTACCGTCACTGCCTGCAACCTGGCCGACAAATATCAGTTGCCGGTGTTCATGGCGCTCGATCAGGGGCTCTCGCAGAACCTGGCAACGGTCGATCCGTTCAAGCTCGAAGACGTGGTGATCGACCGCGGCAAACGCCTCGACGACGCCGCGGTCGGTGCGCTGCCGGTCTACAAACGCTATGCCTTCGCCGAAGACGGCGTCTCGGCGTTCGCGGCACCCGGCACACCGGGCGGCATGACCCTGGTCACCGGTAACGAACACGACGAATGGGGCCTGGTCTCGACCGATCCCATCAACCGCGTGAAGATGATGGACAAGCGCCAGCACAAGATGGAAACCATGCGCGCGGATCTGCCGCGGGCGGTGCATCATGGCGTGCAGACCGCCGACATCGGCTTCATCGGTGTCGGCATGACCTACGGCGTCATCCTCGAGGCCATCGACATCCTTGCCGACCAGGGTATCCATGCTCAGTACCATCAGCCGCGCACCCTGTTCCCGATGCTCGATGAAACCCCGGCGTTCACACGCCGCTGCCGCCATGTCTACGTTGTCGAGTACAACGCCACCGCCCAGTTGCTCAAACTCATCGCCGCCCATGGCGCCGATCAGGCGCATCTGCGCAGCATCCTCAAATACGACGGCACGCCGATGCGCGCTGAAGAGCTCGTCAAACGCGTCGTCTCGGATCTCGGTATCAAGGAGGTCGAAGTCGCATGACTACTACATTCACACCCGTCCGTCCCATCTGGTGCGCCGGCTGCGGCGATTTCGGTGTCCTCCAGGCACTGATCAACGCCTTCGAGGAACTCGATGTCCCGGCGCATCAGCGTATGCTGGTCGCCGGCATCGGCTGCTCCGGATCGCTGCAGAACAACCTGACCTGCTACGGCTATCACGCGCTGCACGGCCGCGTACTGCCGACCGCGACCGGCGCCAAGCTCGCCAATCCGGCGCTGACGGTGGTCGGGGTCGGCGGCGATGGTGACGGCTACGCCATCGGCGGCGGCCATCTCATGCACGCCTTCAAACGCAATCCCGGCGTGACCTACATCGTGATGAACAACGGTACCTACGGCTTGACCAAGGGCCAGGCGTCGCCGACCAGCCCGACCGGCTACGAAGACAATGTCGAGGAAGACCTCGATCCGGTCATGCTCGGCCTGTCGATCCCCGGATCGACCTTCATCGCACGGGCCTACAGCGGCCAGCCGGCGCAGCTGCTGGCGCTGACCATCGCCGCCCTGCGTCACACCGCCGCCGGCCATGGCATGTCGTACCTCGAAGTGCTGTCACCCTGCGTGACCTACAACGATACCTATCGTGAGTGGCGCACCAGCGTGTACGACGTCGATGCCGACGAATCCTATGATCCGAGCGACCGCGGCGCGGCATTCCAGCGCATGGTCAGCCTGCGCGAGCTGGGCCGGCTGCCGCTCGGCCTCATCTACCAGGCCGAACGCCCGGCGCTCGAACGCCAGGCACTCAACCACGACTTCCCGGCGCCAGCGGCCCAGGACATCGCGAGCCCCGAGCTCATGGCCGGCTATCGCGATGCCATGCAGTCTTTCATGAGGTAAAGGGATTACCTGTTGCTTCCTCCTACACTGCCAGGGTGCGCGCCGACCACGCCCACCCTTTGACAATGGCAACAACTTAGCGGGGCCGGGACGGCCCCTTTTTTTGGGGGGGGCTCCTGGCCGCGAAAGGCACGACTTCCCCATTCCCACGGGTTGCGTCGCGTTCACAGGGTTGACGCCAACACGTGCCGCCCCCTAGACTGATTCTTGCTCCGGGGTGCACCGCGTGCTGAGATGGCGATTTCGCCGAACCCGAGGAACTTGATCCGGTTAATGCCGGCGTAAGAAGAGCTGAAACTGTCCCCGTCGAGCCAATTGCCGGCTACCGACACCTCCCAGGGGCACTTTCCGGAGCATCCACCCACCGGAAAGGAGCCTCTATGAACGCCCCCGACAAATTCTCGACACTCCTGGCGCAAACGCGCGCGCCGTTCCCCGCATCACACAAAACCTGGCTCCCCGGAAAGCTGCATCCGCAACTCCAGGTACCGCTGCGTGAAGTCCGCTTGAGCAACGGCGAAACCCCAACGCTCTACGATACCTCTGGCCCCTATACCGACCCGGATGCGACCATCGACATCCGCCAAGGGCTGGCCGCACCCAGAACTCCATGGATCGAAGTGCGCGACGACACCGAATCCTACGAAGGCCGCAGTGCACAGGCGGTCGATGATGGCGCCGAGGACGCTGCATCAGCGCGGCTCGCGGCATTGCGCCGCGAAGCGAGCGGTCTCCAACGCCCCCCGCGGCGGGCCCGCAGCGGCGCCAACGTGACCCAGATGCATTATGCGCGCCGCGGTATCGTCACACCCGAGATGGAGTTCGTCGCCATCCGCGAGAACGGTCGCCAAGCGTGGATACGCGAGTATCTCGACGACAGCGCCCGCGAAGCGCGCCTCGCGGGCATGCCCCGCGGTGCCTGTATACCGCAGCAACTCACACCCGAATTCGTCCGTGACGAAGTCGCCCGTGGCCGGGCGATCATTCCGGCCAACATCAATCACCCGGAAATCGAACCGATGGCCATCGGGCGAAATTTCCTCGTCAAGATCAATGCCAACATCGGTAATTCGGCGGTGACATCGAGCATCGACGAAGAAGTGGAAAAACTGGTGTGGGCGATACGTTGGGGTGCCGATACGGTCATGGATCTCTCGACCGGGCGCAACATCCACACCACACGTGATTGGATAGTGCGTAACTCCCCCGTGCCTATCGGTACAGTGCCAATTTATCAAGCCCTGGAAAAAGTCGATGGTGTCGCCGAAGACCTGTCCTGGGAAGTTTACCGCGACACGCTCGTGGAACAGGCCGAGCAGGGCGTCGACTATTTCACTATCCATGCAGGGCTGCGCTTGCCTTTCATTCATCTTACCGCCGGCCGGCGCACCGGGATCGTATCGCGCGGCGGCTCTATCCTGGCCAAGTGGTGTATCGCGCATCACCGTGAAAATTTTCTCTATACCCACTTCGAGGATATCTGCGAGATCATGCGCGCCTATGACGTCAGCTTCTCGCTGGGCGACGGCTTGCGCCCGGGTTCGACAGCCGATGCCAACGACGAGGCGCAATTCGCTGAACTGCGCACGCTCGGCGAGCTGACGCAGATTGCCCGGCGGCATGATGTACAGACGATGATCGAAGGCCCGGGCCACGTGCCGATGCATATGATCGAGCACAATATGGCGGAGCAGCTCGCCCATTGCGGCGAAGCGCCGTTTTATACCCTGGGTCCATTGACGGTGGATATTTCCCCCGGTTACGACCATATCTCCTCGGCCATCGGGGCAGCCATGATCGGTTGGTTCGGTACGGCCATGTTGTGCTACGTGACGCCCAAGGAGCACCTGGGCCTGCCCGATCGCGCAGACGTCAAGCAGGGCATCGTCGCCTACAAGATCGCCGCGCACGCCGCTGACATCGCCAAAGGCCACCCCGCGGCGCGCGCCCGCGACGACGCCCTCTCGCGGGCCCGTTTCGAGTTCCGCTGGACGGATCAATTCAATCTCGCTCTCGATCCGGACACCGCACGAGACTTTCACGATCAGACGCTGCCCAAGGACGCCAGCAAGGTCGCCCATTTTTGTTCCATGTGCGGCCCGAAGTTCTGCTCGATGAAGATTTCGCAGGAAGTGCGCGAGTATGCAGCCCGTGAGGGTCTGGACGAAGACCAGGCACGAGCTGCCGGTATGGCAGCGAAATCGGCGGAGTTTCGTGAAGCCGGCAGCCAGATCTACGTACCGATAGATGACGAGCGCTGAGTAATGGCGGGGCTGTCGATCGGTATCGCAGGCGCCGGGCTGCTCGGGCGTCTGCTCGCCTGGCAGCTCAGCGATGCCGGCCATCGGGTCACCGTTTTTGATCCGGCATCCGACGCCGAATCACGCGGCGCAGCGGGTTGGACTGCGGCCGGCATGCTCAGTCCCGTCGCCGAACTCGAAAGCGCCGATGCACGGGTCTACCGTTACGGTCTCAGGGCGCTCGATCTGTGGAGCGATATCGTCGCCCGGCTGCCGGAGCAGGTCGACCTGCGACGCGACGGCAGCGTGCTGCTCGCCCATCGCGAGGATATCGGTGCCGCTCGGCGCCTGCTCGATCTGCTCCACACCAAGGTCCCTGCGGGCGCGGGCGTAGAGGCCTTGTCGGCAAGCCAGCTCAAGGTCCTGGAACCCGCCGTTCACGGTCCGACTCACGCCTGGCTGCTCCCTGCAGAGGGCCACATCCATACCGTTCAGGCCATGCGTGCCCTGGCCGTGGGGGCGACGCAACGCGGCGCGCGCTGGCGCTGGGGCCAGGCCGTGCAGAGCGTCTCAGCAGGACGCCTGGACGACGAGCGTTTCGACTGGGTGTTCGATACGCGCGGCGTGGGCGCACGCCCCGATCTGCCAGTGCGCGGTGTACGCGGAGAGATCTTCTGGTTACAGGCGCCGGGGATCGCCCTGCAGCGCTCGCTACGCCTGCTGCATCCGCGTTGGCGCGTTTATCTGGTTCCGCGTCCGGACAATGTAATCGTCGTCGGCGCGAGCGAGATCGAGTCCGAGGACCGCTCACCGGTATCAGTGCGCAGCACGCTTGGTCTGCTTTCGAGTGCCTACAGTGTGATACCCGAACTCGCCGAAGCGCGCATCGTGCACAGCGAGGCCAATCTGCGACCGGCATTGCCGGACAATCTGCCGCTGGTCCAGACCTGCGACGGTCTGTCCCGGATCAACGGCTTGTTCCGCCATGGCTGGCTCATTGCGCCGGCGCTGGTCGAGGCAGCGGTGCAGGCACTCGAGGTGGGCCGTGTGGCGGAGCCCGTAGCATGACAAAACCGCTGACGGTCATGTTGAACGAGACGCCGCACACGCTTGCAGCGGACACGACGCTGGCCGAACTGCTGGCGCATGCAGGCATCGTGCCAACCGCCGTGGCGACCGCCATCGACGGTGAATTTGTCCCGCGCGTCGCGCGCGACAAGCGCGTGCTCAAATCAGGCGAACACGTGATCTGTGTTCAGGCGATAGAAGGTGGATGAAATGACCTTGCACGATCCGGATCCGTTGCT
This sequence comes from Gammaproteobacteria bacterium, assembly GCA_040904625.1. GTDB lineage: Bacteria > Pseudomonadota > Gammaproteobacteria > JACKNG01. The sequence goes on along the minus strand of JBBDTC010000313.1, from coordinate 7,135 downwards.
GCTCGCCGGCGTCCCCCTGACCAGCCGCTTCCTGCTCGGCAGCGCCGGCTATCCTTCGCCGCAGATGTTACGGCAGGCGATTACCGCCGCCGGCAGTGAAGTCGTCACGGTAGCACTGCGGCGTCAGCTCGCTGCTGCCGGCCAGGACAACGGCTTCATCGATATCGTCCGTGCCAGCGGTGTGCGGCTGTTGCCGAATACCGCGGGCTGCCGGACGGCGCGCGAGGCGATTACGCTCGCGCACATGGCGCGCGAACTGTTCGAGATCGACTGGATCAAGCTCGAGGTAGTCGGTGACGAGCATACCTTGCAGCCCGACATGTTCGAGCTGGTAGACGCCGCCACCCAGTTGATCAAAGACGGCTTCGAAGTCTTTCCTTACTGCACCGATGACCTCGTGGGCTGTCAACGCCTGCTCGATGCAGGTTGCCGTATGCTCATGCCCTGGGGCGCTCCGATCGGCTCGGGACAGGGCCTGCTCAACCCCTGGGCATTGCGCACGCTGCGCGCCCGTCTGCCGGAGGTGACGCTGATCGTCGATGCCGGCCTCGGTACGCCTTCGCATGCGGCCCAAGCGATGGAACTGGGTTTTGATGCCGTATTGCTCAATTCCGCTATCGCCCATGCCACTGATCCGGAAGGCATGGCCATGGCATTTCGTCTCGCCATCGAGGGCGGGCGCCGGGGCTGGTGTGCCGGTCTGCTGGCGCCACAAGCCATGGCCGTTGCCTCGACGCCAATCAGCGGCCGACCGTTCGAGATATGAGCGCCACGATCACAACCGAGCCGGACGAAACCATACTCTCGCCGCCGATCGTGTGGAGCATCGCAGGCTCCGACAGCGGCGGCGGTGCCGGGATACAGGCCGATCTGAAGGCTTTCGAAGCTTTTGGTGTCCATGGTTGTACCGCGCTCACCGCAATCACGGCACAACATTCGCAAGGCGTCGAACGCATCGAGGTTGTGCCCGCCGACCTGCTGGACGCCCAACTGTCGGCGTTGGCCACGGATCTGCCGCCGCGTGCAATCAAGATCGGCCTGCTCGGCAGCGCAGACAATGCCCGTTGCGTCTCCCGCTGGATCGATCGCTTGCGTAAATCCGCAGCCGTGGCCGTGGTCCTCGACCCGCTGCAACGCGCGACGACCGGTGCCGCTTTCTGCGACGAAGCGCTGCGCCGCGCGTTGCGTGAAGAACTGCTGCCGCGAGCGACGCTCATCACACCCAATCGGGCGGAAGCCGCCTGGCTGCTCGGCGACGACGCAGCGGCGACGCTCGATTGTGCGACGGCGGCGCGCACTCTACGCACGCTCGAGCCGGCGAGTGTCGTCATCACCGGCGGCGACGCGGGAAGCGCACGGGTACGTGACTGGGTAGACACGCCAGAGGTGCAGGCCTGGCTCGAGCAGCCCCGCATCACCACCCCGCATCACCATGGCACAGGCTGTGTATTTTCCGCCGCAGCGGCCGCTGGCATGGCGCGCGGATTCTGCATAACCGATGCCTTGATACTCGCCAAGATGTGCACCACCGATGCCTTGCGGCGCGCGTACACAGCGGGGCAGGGCGCCGGCCCGGTCCGCCCCGATCGCGGCTTCGCGCGGCAGCGCGACACCCTCCCGACGCTGGTCGATGGGCCGAACACCTATCCGTCGACTGCCCGCTGCGCACCGCTGGTCGAACGCAACCTGGGGCTGTATGCCATTGTCGACAGCGCCGAATGGGTCGCGCGGGCGGTGGCGGCAGGGGTGCGAACAGTGCAGCTTCGGATCAAGCACGCGCCGCCGGATGAGCTGACTCGGGCCATAGCGCGCAGCGTACAGATCGCTGCCACGGCAGGCGTGCAGCTGTTCATCAACGACCATTGGCAACTCGCCGTCGATCTCGGGGCCTACGGTATTCACCTCGGTCAGGATGACCTGCGCACCTTGGATCGCACAGCGTGGGATCAGGTCAGCGGCGCAGGCCTGCGCGTCGGCATCAGTACGCACAGCTTGTGGGAGGTCTGCCGCGCGCGTGCCGTGCGTCCGAGCTATATCGCCTGCGGCCCGATCCATGCAACGACGACCAAAGAGATGCCCTGGCTACCACAAGGCACGGCGAACCTGGCTTATTGGAGTGCTGTTCTCGACGAACCCGTCATCGCCATTGCCGGCATGGACGAGGTGCGCAGCCGGGAGGCGATGCGCTGCGGCGCGGCGGGCGTTGCCGTACTACGCGGCATCATGCAGGCGGCCGATCCTGAGGGCGCCATACAACGCCTGCAGGCAGCTATCGCCGCTGGCCGTGCAGATCAATCGTTCGCACCACCGGCGATGGCGCGCCCCACGCTCACCGGCGTGGTTTGAAAACAGCGCCGAATCGTCAGGCCCGTCGTACTCGCGACTTTGTACCGCTGACGATCATGCCATGGCAGTGCGGCGCTGACCGGAGCAATCGCAACGGATCACGCCCATCCTGTCCGCATTTCCGGCACCTTCGGTTAGGATGCGGTACAACCGGCACGGTCCGCTCCCCATGGGGGGCGATGGCCATTTTCAGATAGCACTTGGGGGAGATATGACTGCGAATCGCTTCGACCTGTCGGGCAAGGTTGCCCTGATCACCGGCGGCAGCCGCGGCCTGGGAAGGCAGATGGCGCTGGCCTTTGCCGAGCAGGGCGCCGACATCGCCATCGTCAGCCGCAAACTGGACAAATGCGAAGAAGTCGCGCGGGAAGTCAAAGCGCTGGGCCGGCGGGCCTTGCCGCTGGCCTGCCATGTCGGCCATTGGGATGAACTCGAGCCCATGGTCGAGACAGTCGCCGCGCATTTCGGTCACATCGACATCCTGGTCAACAATGCCGGACTGTCGCCGCTGTATCCGTCGCTGGATCAGATCACGGAAGAATTGTTCGACAAGGTCGTCGCCCTCAACTTCAAAGGCCCGTTCCGGCTCATGGCCCTGGTCGGCAAACGTATGCTGGCAGGTGAGGGTGGCACCATCCTCAACATCTCGAGCACCGCCTCGATGGTACCGAGCCCCGGCTCGCAGCCCTATGGTGCGGCCAAGGCCGGGCTCAACATGATTACGCAGGCTTTTGCGCATGCCTACGGGCCCAAGGTCCGGGTCAACTGCATCATGGCCGGGCCGTTCCTGACCGACATCTCCAAGGCCTGGGACAAGGAACAGTTCGAGCAGCGCGCCGCCCGCATGGCTTTGCGACGCGGCGGTGAACCGGAGGAGATCGTCGGCGCGGCGCTGTATTTCGTCAGCGGCGCGTCGAGCTTCACGACCGGATCGATCCTCGCCGTCGATGGCGGCTGGCTGGGCGGCGACGATTGAGCCACGCCGGCACGCACCGGCGTGCGACCGGTTTGCAGCCATTGGCGTTTGCTGCCGGCCAAGCACGCCGGCACGGCTTCATGATGAATCTGCGTGATTTAACATAATAGTCATTATGCGAAGTTAGATAAGTCCCTAACAGGCGCGCCGAATCGCGCCACGGCGGCGACACTGCCTGCAAGACAGCCGCACCCGTTGGCGTGACGCAGGCCCGCTGCTGGCCCGCGCTCTGACGTGGCCTGGTGCCGCGCAAGGCATCGACTGGCAGACGGGTATCGCGCCGACCGGAAGATCTCGGGGAGTGGCGGTCAAAACGAGATTGTACTTTTAATTATTTAAATAATTAATTGATTATATTAATTTTTATTGATTTAAAATCCCAGTCGATGAGGCGTCTTCCAGGGCGCGACAGGCCACGAATGCCACGATACGACGCCACGGGACATGCTAATGATGCATTAGCGAGAATTAAGATTAGAATTATAGTTTTTCTTGTTGTTTATATAACTATTTTTTAGATTGCTCGAGGCGGCCTAGCAAGCATATTCCCAATAGATATAAATATATTCCCGTAAGTAATATATAGTTTTCTCCGGACATCCAGCGTCAACGGGCGGCTATGACCTCGCTTTCATTCATCACGATACTCGTCGCCGGGCTGGTCATCGGCCTGTTGCTCGGCCTCACCGGCGGCGGTGGCTCGATTCTGACGGTTCCTTTGCTGGTCTACGTGGTCGGGCTCGACGCCAAGGTCGCCATCGCCACGTCCCTGCTCGTGGTCGGTCTGGCGAGTCTCGCCGCGCTGCTGCCGCACTCCCGTGCCGGCCACGTCTATTGGCACACGGGCTTCGTCTTCGGCGGCGCCGGCATGGCTGGTGCCTACAGCGGCGGCTGGGTTGCGCGATACATTCCGGACGCCGTCCTGCTGCTCTTTTTCGCCGCCATCATGCTCGCCAGCGGCGTCGCCATGCTGCGTCGTCGACCGCTGCTGCCGATCCCGGAAGACGTGCCGGCAACCATCAAGCGCAGCTGGGTGCGCATCGTCGGCGACGGCTTCGTCGTCGGCATCGTTACCGGCCTGGTCGGGGCTGGCGGCGGCTTCCTGGTGGTGCCGGCCCTGGCCCTGCTCGGCGGTCTGCCCATGCATGCCGCGATCGGTACTTCGCTGCTGGTCATCGCGATGAAGAGTTTCGCCGGGCTTGCGGGCTATATCAGCCACGTTCCGATCGACGGTATCTCGGCATTCATCGTCGGCCTGCTCGCGATTGCCGGCACGGCCCTCGGCAGCCGCCTGACGCGCGTGCTGTCAGGTGCGCAGCTCCGCTCGGGTTTCGGACTGTTCGTGCTCATCGTCGCGGCGCTTCTCCTGGCCATCGAGGGCGGCAGCTTGCTCGCCGATCTCTATCAAATTGATCGCCGTCTGAGCAGCGCCGTCGTGCTCGGCATAGAATGTATCATTGCACTCGCTTTGATCGTCAGGCGAGTGACCGGTGCATCGCAGGTGCACCCGCTCCATTGAGACTGCTCAGACAGTCCTGCTGCGATCGGGTCACCGGGCAGATGGCAGCGCAGTTCTAATCCCAGGAGGTCGGAACAGCACCATGAATACCACTAAGAAGACTCGTATCGTCGTCGTCGGCGGAGGTACCGGCGGCATGGCCGTCATCGCGGCGTTGAGCCAATGGCCGGGGCGCGAGCAACTCGATATCACGGTGATCGAGCCCTCCGATTACCACTATTACCAACCGCAATGGACGATGGTCGGCGGCGGCCTCTTCCCACGTGAGGTCACGCGCCGCCGGATGGCCGATCTGATTCCCGAAGGGGTGAACTGGATCAACCAGCCGGCCGCGGAGTTCACGCCCGAGCAGAACCATCTCACGACCCGCGACGGCGAACAGATCGAATACGACTATCTCATCGTCGCCCCGGGGCTCACCCTCGACTGGCACAAGATCGAAGGCCTGGCCGGGAATCTCGGCAAGCACGGGTTATGCAGCAATTACAGCTACGATACCGTCGAATCGACCTGGCAGAACATCCGCGAACTGAAACAGGGCACTGCTCTGTTCACCTTTCCGCCGCCGCCCATAAAGTGCGCCGGTGCGCCGCAGAAAATCATGTATCTGGCCGAAGACCATTTCCGTCGCAGCGGTGTGCGCAGCCAGATCAAGGTTGGTTATCGTTGTGCGGCCGACAGTATCTTCGCGGTGAAGAAATATGCCGCCGTTCTCGACAAGATCTGTGCCGACCGCGACATGGACACGCAGTTCGCCTTGAAGCTGGTGGCCGTCGACGCTGCCGCGCGCGAGGCCACCTTCGAGAACACCAAGAGCGGCGAGCGGCAGACCGAGCACTACGACATGCTGCACATCACGCCGCCGATGAGCGCCCCCAAGTTCATCGCCGACAGCCCGTTGGCCAACGAAGGCGGTTTCGTCGATGTCGACAAAGCGACGACGCAGCACGTGCGCTATCCCAACGTCTTCAGCCTGGGTGATGCCAGCAGCCTGCCGACATCGAAGACCGCGGCGGCTGTACGTGCCCAGCTGCCGGTGCTGATCATGAACCTCGCCGCGGCCATGAACGGGCGCAAGCTGACCCAAACCTACGATGGCTATACCTCCTGTCCGCTGGTGACCGGTTACGGGCGCCTGGTCCTGGCGGAGTTCGACTACGATCTGAACCCGAAGGAGACTTTTCCCTTCGACCAGGGCAAGGAACGGCGCAGCATGTATCTGCTGAAAAAACACGTTCTGCCCTATATCTACTGGAACGGCCTGATCGCCGGCAAGCAATGGCCGTGGCTCATGCCCGAGTCCCATCTCAAAGCATTCTGATCAGCAGTGCTCCTAAACGAGGTCGCATCATGTTCGAACCGGGAAGCATACCGATGGCTGTGATCGGGGGCGCCGTGATTGGCGTCGCCGCCGTTCTGATGCTGTTTTTGAATGGCCGTATTATGGGGGTCAGTGGCATCGCTGCCGGGATGATCGCGCCGGGGACACCGGATCGCGGTCTGCGCGCCCTCTTCCTCGCCGGCATGCTGTGCGGCGGCCTGGTAATCGGGCATTTCCTGCCACAGGCCTTGCCGGGCGCGATCACCTCCAACCTGCCCTGGCTGATCGGCGCCGGCCTGTTGGTCGGATTCGGTACCCGTCTCGGCTCGGGCTGTACCAGCGGCCATGGCGTTTGCGGGATCTCGCGTCTGTCACCACGCTCGATTACGGCCACACTCATTTTCATGGCAGTGGCTTTCGCCACCGTCTTCGTCACCCGCCATGTGCTTGGAGGTATCGCATGAAAGGCACGAGCTTTTTCGCCCTCGGCATGTTGTTCGCCATCGGGCTGGGGCTCTCCGGCATGACCCAACCGGCCAAGGTCATCGGCTTCCTCGATCTGGCCGGCGCCTGGGACCCCGCCCTTGCTTTCGTGATGGGCAGCGCCGTGCTGGTGACTTTTGCCGGCTATCGGCTGGTGCTTGGACGTCCGGCGCCGCTGTTCTCGGGGCGTTTCGATATCCCGTCGCGGCGGGACATCGATGGCCAGCTGCTGGCGGGCGCCGCGCTGTTCGGTGTCGGCTGGGGCATGGCCGGTTTCTGCCCGGGGCCGGCATTGGTCGCGATGGCCGGTGGCTCTGCGGACGTCATGGTTTTCGTCCTCGCCATGTTCGCCGGGTTTGTGCTCAAGGATTTCGCACCGACTCGCCGCACTGCCGGCCAGGCGCGCGCCTGAAGGGCGCCCGTTTTCGGCGGCGTCTAGCAGCCTGTCGGACTTAGGGCATCGTGACGAGGCGAGTGGGAGAGCGAGGCA
>JBBDTC010000312.1:0-17199 GCA_040904625.1 Gammaproteobacteria bacterium | reverse complement strand
CCTGTCGGAGATTGTGCGGCGTCGGTCATAGCGCCATTTGACGCAGGTCATCGGCAAGCGCGGCGGAGGTCGCCGCATGGGCCATTCAGTCGCTGACCGGCTCGGCCATTCGCTCCTGTCGCACCGCCGGCACCACGGTCCCGAGGGTCTGGCGCGCAGCCTCATCGCGCCCTTCCATACCGCTGCGGGCATCGACATGCGTGACGAAAAATTCGAGGAAATTGCGAACTTTGGCTGCGATGTGGTCGCGGCTGCCGTACAGCGCGTAAACGGGTAGCGTGATGGCCGAGGCATCCGACAGCACGACCTCGGACAGCTCGCCGAGCTCGAGTTCTTCGGTCACGGCGTAGCGCGGGATATAGGCCAGACCGGTGCCCTCGACGGCACCCTCGATCACGGCTTCGGTGCTCAGTGAGCTGAAGTTGCCGGAGACCGGCTGCGCCACGCGACCGCCCTCGGCGCGGAATGCCCACACCCCGTCAGGCTGTATCGAGCCGTCGACGATACAGTTGGAGCGCGCCAAATCGCCCAGCCCTCTGGGCACCCCACGGGAGGCCAGAAAGGATGGCGCCGCACACAGCACGAAAGGCGCATTGCCCACCTGCTTCGACACCAGCGAGCTGTCGCGCAGCTTGCCGAGCCGGAAAATCAGATCGAGCCGTGACGCGATCACGTTCGGCTCATCGTCCTGCAGACCGAGTTCGACCTTGATGTCGACGTAATGCCCGATGAAAGCGGTAATGATCGGGGTCAGGACATGCGTACCGAACGATGGCGGGCAACTGATGCGCAGGATACCCCGTGGACCGCTCGACAACGCGGTAACGGCAGTCTCGGTGTCGTCGATCTGCTGCAGGATGTCGATTGCACGGCCGACATAGAGCTCGCCGGCGTCAGTGAGGGACACGCCGCGGGTGGTGCGGTGCAAGAGCCGTGCATCGAGGTCGTCCTCGAGCTGTTTGACCTGTTTCGACATCATTCCCGGGGTGACCCCGAGTTCCTTCGCGGCCGCCGAGAACGAGCCGAGCTTGGCCACGGTGACCAGCGATCGCATGTGTCCGAGCTTGTCCATAACCTTAGCCTTCCAGCCCGCAGCATCCGTCCGCCGCCGGCAAAAATGAGTTGCTGCAACGCAACAGTCTACGCCAGCATAGGCCTGCCGCCTTTCACAATCAATGAGTTGTGTCGACCCAGTCACGAAAATCCCCAAGTTGGATTAAACCTGAGCGAAATCAAGGGCCAGGCGGGTCAGCGCACGCCGAGGATCCAGCCTTCGAGCTGCGCCTGGCGGCGTTCCGGCAAGGTCAAGGGCGGATTGAAGTAGTCACCCAATGCGCCGCGGCTATCCATGTCACGCAACCAGTTGGCGACGACATAGGCGTCATGCTCGTCGGCATTACGCTCGTCGCGCCGGTAGCGGCGACGAAACAGCGAGGGGAAGATCTCGGCGACGACCGAGCGCCCTTTCGGCACGGAAAAACCGTCGAACGGCCAGAAATGGGTTCGCGAGCGCACCCGCCGATCGAGGCGCAGCTGCCACAACCAGGGCAGGCCGGCGTGGGTGGATTTGGCCACCGCCCCCTGGACGTCGAAATGAAACACACTCTTGGCCCCGGTCGTCCAGCGTTCGCACAGGCGCAGCTCGTCAGCCGCCCCGCCGGGCGGGTCGTCGCGCCGCGCGAAATCGACGTGCATGTGGTCGTAGTCGGTGTGCCAGTGATGGCTGAAATGGCCGAGAAAGGCATCCCACGAGGAGAGATCGTGGCGCTCGAAGTAAGCCCTGGGGAACGAAAAGCCGTGATCGATGCCGATGATGCAAGGCGCCTCACCGAGCAGGCTCTCCCGCACGTAGCGCGCGACTTCCTTGCGGCACCAGTTACGCGCGCCGCGATCGAAAGGCGTCACTGGCGATGGTTCGTCGCTGCCTGCGCAGGCATAGACCTGCAAGGCGCGCAAACGCGACACCGGCGCCTCGGCCCCGGAGTAATCGATGCCGACGTAACGCGCAAATTGCGTTACCGGGCGCGACTCGACGCCGGGTTCCATGGGCCGCGGCGCGCTCATCGCTCGAGATGGGTCAAGGATTTTTGCAATAGCAAGACCTCTTCATCATGTATGCCGAGCGTCTCGAGGGTATCCGCGAGACGCAGCAGGTAGTCGAGATTGGAGCCGCTCGGACCATGTGACTGCGCGATCTGCGCGGCCATCTCCGCCGGCGGTGCGGGCCCGACGAAACTCGGGTTATCGGGCCCTGCGATATACGTCAAAGCAGTCACCGACGATCCGTCGTCGAAATCGAGCGACACCTGGCTCGGGCGATAACCGTTCTTCTCGCGTTCGTCGAGCATCGCAATGATGGGCAGCCACTCGGCGGCTGCGATCTCGAACGCCATTCCCCAGCATAACGCTTCCCGCTGCTCGACGATGGTGACCACACGCCCCGGCGCGGCAGGCACACCGCGATGGTCGGGCGAAGCCTGCCAGAAACGCCGCTGCCAGCCGCGCAGGACTGCCTTGCGCGCCTGACGATAAGGAAAGTCAGGGCGCCAGATGAGTGAACCGTAGCCGAAAATCCAGTGCATCTTGGGTGTCGCAGCCGCGCTGAGGCATTTCCGCCGCGTGCTTGTTGGTCGTTCGATGAGCGGTGACAATTACACCCGATATGTTACGAGTTTCCTCAATCGAATCACCAGCCGCCGCCCACGGTAAGGGTCGGTGTGCGCCCGGCGGCGGACTACCATGCTGGTCATAGGCCATCGCGGCGCGGCCGGCCACGTCGATGAGAACACCGTGGCCTCGATACGCCACGCGGTGGCCTGCGGCGTCGACGGTATCGAATTCGATGTGCGCCTCCTCGACGGCGCGCTGATCCTCTTGCACGACGCCACTCTCGAGCGCACCACGGACGGCCGTGGATCGTATAAAGATCTCGACCTGACCGCGCTGCGCCGGCTGCGCACCCGCCAGGGCCATCCCGTGCCCCTGCTCGCCGAGGCGCTCGAGGTCGTTGCCGACCTCTGCCTGGTCAATGTCGAGGTCAAGGAAGCCGGCATCGCCGACGAGGTCGTTACCGCCCTGGACGCCTGGTACCGCGGGCGCGCGGCCGACCAGGCGCGCGTGCTGCTGTCGTCTTTCGATCGGCGCACCACCGCGGCATTGGCCAAACGCCGCGGACGCATGCGCATCGGCATACTGTACGACGACGAACCCTTCGAAGCTGCGCTGCGGCGCGCAGTCGACCTGGAGGCGTGGTCGGTGCATCTGCCGATAGCGCAGGTCGAGCAACACCGGATCGAGGCCGTCCATGCGCTCGGCCTCGCAGCCTATGTCTACACCGTCAATAGCGTGCCGCAAATGGCGCGCTGCCATGCCTGCGGCGTCGACGGCGTGTTCTCCGATTTCCCTGACCGCGTCCGCGCCTACCTGCGCACTCTGCCCATTCCTGAAGAGGCTGACCACCAATGACTTTCCTGCTCGCCATCGATCAGGGGACGACCACTTCCCGTGCGCTCGTATTCGACGAAAGCGGTAGCATCCGGGCGCTCGTCCAGCGTGAGTTCCAGCAGTTCTATCCCGTGCCAGGCCAGGTCGAGCATGATCCGCACGAGATTCTCGACTCACAATTCAGCGTCGTACGTGAAGCCCTGGCGAAGGCACAGCTCAGTGCCGGCGACATTGCCGCCATCGGTATCAGCAATCAGCGCGAAACCTGCCTGATCTGGGAGCGCAGCAGCGGTCGTGCCTGCGGCCGCGCGCTGGTCTGGCAGGACCGTCGCACTGCGGCACTGTGCGACGCATTGCGCGCCGAAGGGGCGGAAGATCTCATCGCCGAACGCAGTGGGCTGGTCATCGACCCCTATTTCTCGGCGTCCAAGATTCGCTGGCTGCTCGATCAGGATCCGGCGCTGCGCCGACGCGCGGCTAGCGGCGAACTCGCCTGCGGCACCATCGATACCTGGCTGCTATGGCATTTGACCGCAGGGCGTGCCCATATCACCGATGCCACCAACGCCTCACGCACGGGTTTGTTCAACATCCACCGGCAGGAGTGGGATGAAGAGCTCCTTGCCCTGTGGCAAATCCCGCGCGAATTGCTGCCGAGCGTGGTCGACAGCAGCGGCGTGTGCGCGACGACGACCCATTTCGGTGGCGAACTCCCCATCGCCGGCATCGCCGGCGATCAGCAGGCGGCGCTGTTCGGTCAGGCCTGTTTCACGCCGGGCATGGTCAAGTGCACTTATGGCACGGGTTGTTTCATCCTGCTCGCCACGGGCACTACGGCACCACGCTCGAGCCACCGCCTGCTCACTTCGATCGCTCACCGGATCGGCGGTCGCACCGAGTATGCGCTCGAGGGCAGCATCTTCATGGGCGGGGCGACGGTGCAGTGGCTGCGCGACGGCCTCGGACTGATCGAAAGTGCCGCCGATATCGAGGCACTGGCGGCATCGGTCCCGGACAGCGACGGCGTCATTCTGGTTCCCGCTTTCACCGGGCTCGGCGCACCGCACTGGGACGCCCAGGCGGGTGCGCTGCTCATCGGTATGTCGCGCGGCACCAACCGCGGCCATATCGCGCGCGCCGCTCTGGACAGCATCGCGCTGCAGGTCGCCGACGTAGCGAGCGCCATGAGCGCCGATGCCGGCACGCCGCTCGCCGAGTTGCGCGTCGACGGCGGCGCCAGTGCGAATGACCTGCTCATGCAGACGCAGGCGGATATCCTCGCCACACCCTTGTTGCGCGCGCACCAGCAAGAGAGCACGGCCTATGGCGCGGCCATGCTCGCCGGTCTGGGCATCGGCCTGTATCCGGATCAGGCCAGCATCGCCCGGGCCTGGCAGCTCGAGCGGCGCTTCGAACCACACGGCGATGCGGCGGCCATCGCCAGCCTACAGCAACGCTGGCGACGCGCGCTCGAGCGCAGCCGCGGCTGGGACACGGAGGTATGAGCCTGCGCCGCGAGGACGTCGTGGCACGGATACGCACGACACCGAACTTCGATGTGATCGTGATCGGCGGTGGTGCCAACGGTGCCGGGATCGCGCTCGATGCGGCGAGCCGCGGGCTCAGCGTGGCGCTGTTCGAACGCGGTGCCTTCGGCAGCGGCACCTCCTCGCGATCGAGCAAGATCATCCACGGCGGCGTGCGCTATCTCGCCCTGGGCCATTGGGGTCTCGTTCGCGAATCACTGCGCGAACGGGCCACCCTGCTCGCCAATGCCCCGGCCATCGTCCGCCCGCTGCGCTTCGTGCTGCCATGTTACAGCCGCTTCGAGCGCCTCAAGTACCGCTGCGGGCTCGCGCTCTACGACTGGTTCGCCGGCGACGGCCTGCGCACACCAAGCCGGACCCTGGACGGCGCCAGCATCGCTGCACTCACGCCGGGTCTGTCCAGACAGGGTCTGCGCGGGGCGGTGTGCTACGAAGACGCCGCATTCGACGACGCCCGCCTGCTCCTATGCGTGTTGGCGCAGGCGCGCGCAGCCGGTGCCGCCACCTTGAATCACGCGGAAGTCATCGCGCTCGACACGCATTCCGGCGGTGCGATTCGCGGCGTCGTCGTCAAGGATCAGGTCGGCGGACAGCAGTGGCCGGTCGCCGGGCGCGTGGTGATCAACGCCTGTGGCCCCTATGGCGACGGCATACGGCATCTCGAAAGCGACCGCAGAGAGAACCTCATGGCGCCCAGCCAGGGCGCGCACGTAGTCGTGCCGGGGCGCTTTCTCGGCGGCGACGCGGCGCTGGTCTTTCCACAGACGCCGGACGGCCGCATTATGTTCGCCATACCCTGGCACGGTCGGGTATTGCTCGGCACCACCGAGACACCCCGCGAGGATGTCCCGGCGCAGCCGTTGGCCTTCGATCACGAAATAGACCAGATCCTCGATGTTGCCGGCCGCTTTCTCGATCCGGCACCGCGCCGAGCCGACGTCACCAGCGTCTTCGCCGGGCTGCGCCCGCTGGTCGACACAACCGGTGATGCGCCCAGCGCCAAGCGTTCCCGTGAGCACCTCATCGACGTCAGCGCCGCTGGTCTGGTCTCGGTCAGCGGCGGTAAATGGACGACTTATCGCTTGATCGCCGAGCAGACCGTCGACCTCGCGATCAACAGCGGCGGCCTCTCCGCGCCGCCCTCACGCACGGGCGCACTCCCCCTCGCGACGGCACCCGGCGACAGTCCTTACGCCGCTTATGGCGCCGATTCGACGGCGGTGGCTGCGCTGGCGAGCGAAACTCCGGCGCTCGCCAGTCCGCTCCATCCCGATTTGCCTTACAGCGGCGCTGACTATGTGTGGGCGGCGCGGGCGGAACTGGCCTGCCATGTCACCGACGCCCTGACCAGTCACACGCGGGCGCTGTTTCTCGATGCCGCAGCCGCCAGCGCCATCGTGCCGCGTGTGGCCGAGCTGATGGCGGCCGAACTCGGTAGGGATGCCGACTGGGTCGCACGCGAAGTGGCCGTCGCCGAGGCTTTGGCCAGGGACTTCAGCCTCACTCCCATTCCAATTCGCGATAAGCCCGGTTGACGTTCAGCGGATGGGCGCGTTCGGTGAGCTGCCAGTGGCGTCGTTGTTCAGCCGCAACGCTACCCTGTGCCTCCTGCAACATCGTGCCGGCAGCCACTGCCGCCCGGGTGTCATCGCGCAAGGCTTCCAGGTAGCGTAACTGGGCGCGGGCACCGTCCGGCCAGGCGTGGTCGATCGGGCCATGACCGGGTATGACATGCGCGTAGTCCTGCTGCATGGCGTGCCGCATCCAGTCCAACCAGCCGAGCAGGCTACCGTCGAGAACCGGCATCCGTTCGCGTGACAGCAGATCGCCAGCCCATAGCGTGTTGGTCAACGCGTCCAGCACGGTAAGGTCGGTCGTCGAATGCGCGCTCGCCACGGCCCGTAAGCGCAGGCGACGATCACCCAGATCGAGTTCGAGCTCGTCCTCCACCAGGGTATCGGGGCCAATGACTTTCACCTGCTGCGACTCACCGCCGAGTTCATGGGCAAAATTCTCGGCGAAAAAATCGCGATTGGCAGCCATCGCATCAGCCAGCCGGTGATGGCCGACGTAGTCCGGCGCCGAGGCCTCGAACGCTGCATTGCCCAGCACATGGTCAAAATGAACGTGGGTATTGATCACATAGCACACGGGTTTTGCCGTGCGCTTGGCGATGGCCTGCCCCAGCGCACGGCCCGTCGCCAATGCCCCGCCACTATCGATTATCGCCACACAATGCGCGCCGATGACGAAGCCGATGTTGGCGCTGTCCCCGCGATCGGGCGAATCCACCTCGGCCGCCTGGCCGAGGTGTACGAACACGCCCGGCGCAACCGCATCGACGCTGAGTTCGTCGATCTCTGACGCGTACGAACAGCAACACGCCAGCAGCGCGAGCAGAGGAATGAATCGACAACGGCGAGTAGCCATGGACAGGGCCCTCCAGCGGAGCACTTTGTGTCCGTGCCAGAATAACCCAGCTATTCGGAAGGCCGCTCGATCCCGTCTGGCGATGCTGCGGTTGTTGACAAGGAAGCTGTCAACGGAGGGTGCAGTTGCTTTCGCAGCGCTTCTTCAACCGTTGGCGGCGTTGGCCAGCGGCGCTTCGATGCTGGCGCGCGCACGTTCGAGGTTGGCGTAGAGATGGGCGAGGATGTCGCGCCCTTCCGCGCTGTGCTCGAGATAGGCGCTGGCTTCGATGATATAGGGCTGGACATGGCGTTCGAAAAACGCCGGGTAACCGGTGAGGAGATCGCCCGGGCGATCGTAGCCGGTCATTTCATTGAAGCCGATTTCCTCGAATTCGAAGAAGATCGCCGTGAGTTTGTTGAGATAACGCGGGTCGCTGAGTTGTCCGATCAGATCGGCTGCGCGAACCAGGCCCGGGAAGTCCGCGGTGCCCTGATAGGCGGGATCCTCGGGTACCGGGAAACGGGTGCGCTCGATACAGGTGTTGATGAAATCGACATCGGCGAAGCGGTGCTCGGCGAACGTCTCCTCGATGAAACGCTTGCCGCGATTGACATGGACCGGCATGAGTACCGCATCGCTCGCGCCATCGACATTGCGCATCGCCGGACCGTCCTGCCCGGTAGCGATATTGAAAGCCGTATCTGCGCGGCAGAGGCTGCGCACGTAGCCTATGTCATGACACAGCAAGGCCACGACGACGTTGGCCCAGGTCCGTACCGGCACGTCTCCCTGTTGCTCCTGGCGCCCCTTGAGGATCTCCAGGCCCACCAGGGTCACGTGTGTCGTATGCTCGATATTGTGATAGAGCGCATCACTGGTGCCGATGGCCTCGAGGGCGACCCCGGCCGCATACCTGACGAAATCGAGTGCCGTACCCGACGCAGCCGGATACAACGCTTCGAAATGCGCGGTAGCGCGCTCATCGACGATATCGGTCAGTACTTTGGTGACGTTGAGCATGGATGCGCTACATCCTCTCGTTCGATTGGGCAACGGTGTGGGCGCGCCCTGGCCTACGATCCAGTTTGCAGTATAAGCGGCCCGTTCCAGGCTGTTCAGGAACAGCGACCGAAATGTGACGGACTTGAGGTATATCGGCGACGAGCAACCTGGCGGGCAGGCCCGTGGCCGGGTCAATCCCGATCGATTGCTGCAGCGCGATAACGGCGGCCCATGGTGGCCCGGTAAATCATCGGGATCATGATCAGCGTCAGCGCGGTGGAAAAGCACAGGCCCCAGACGATGGCCGTCGCCACCGGCCCCCAGATCAAGGACTCGCCGGCCAGGCCCGCGGCGAGGGAAAACAAACCGGCGACGGTCGTCGCCGAGGTGATCAGAACCGGTACGACCCGGCGCCGTGCGGCATAGACCGTGGCGTGGATCAGCGTCATGCCCGCTGCGAGACGGGCGTTGGCCGCAGAGATCAGCACGATCGAAGCGTTCACCGCGATTCCGGCCAGCGCCACCATGCCGTACATGGTGTAAAGGCTCAGAGGGTTGCCCGTGACCAGTAATCCCAATACCACGCCCGTGAACGCCAGCGGCACGGTGGCGAGGATCAGCAAGGGCTGGGCATAGCTGCGGAACTGCGTACCGAGAATGATGTACATGAGCCCGATGCCGAGCACGAACAAGAGGGCGATCGCGTCCAGCGATTCCTCGATGTCGTCGAGTTCGCCGGAGAAATCGATATCGATATTCGGGTAGCGCGGGGCCAATTTCCGCCACTCGGCCTGGATCAGGCGGTTGGCTTCGACGGTGTCGATACGGTCAGTGTCGATATCGGCTTCGAGCGTAATCGCACGTTTGTAGTCGTGGTGGCGAATGTTGTACTGGCTCGACCCCTCATTCACCGTGAACAATTGCCCCAGGTTGACGGTACTGCCATCGGCGAGTGCGAGCGGGCGGCGCAGCAGTGCGCTGATGTCTTCGTCACCGTCGGCTCGCGCTCGCACCCGTACGCGGACTTCCTCGCCGCGGTGCTGGAATTCCGTCACCACCTCACCGTCGACATACAGACTCACCACCCGTCCCAAGGCCGTCGGGTCGACACCGGCACGCTTGATGGCGTCACCGTTGTGGCGCAAGACCAGCTCCGGGTTGCCGGTGCGGTAATCGAGCACGATATCGCGAAAAACATCGTTCGCGGCCAGGAAGTCCTGCAAGCTCTCGACGACCTCGAGGATCTCGGGATAGTTGTCGCCGCGAACCTTGAGCTCGACGGCTCGCTGTGTCGGCGGACCGTCCTTGATGCGCATCAACCAGATCTTCTTCGGCCCCGGGTAGCCCGTCACCGCCGCCTCGACCGCATCGGCTACCTCGAAGACATGCCGATCGTCAGGGCGGGCAGGATTGAGGCTGATCAGAATCTGCCCGACCACATCACCGAAAACATTGTCGGTCTCGGTGAAGAGTTGGCCGGCGTAAGCCGCGCTGCCGCGCAACTCTTCGGGTTCGATGACTGTGCGCGCCAGACGTTCGATGTCGACCAGCACGCGTGAGGTTTCAGCCAGCGGTGTACCGGGCGGCATCTCGACGCTGACATAGAACAGGCGCACGGCATCGCCCTGGAAGAAATTGACGCGGACATGTCCGAACACGACCACGCTCACAGCCAGCACGAAAGTCAGCAGCACGCTGCCGACGGCGAGCCAGGGCCGGCGCAAGGCGCGCAGCAGCAGCCGCGTATAGGAAAGTCGAATGCGGTGATTGAAGCGCGCGCGCCAGCGCTGCACGCGTGACCCGCCGGTCAGATTCACGCGAAAGGCGACGACATGAGCGGGCAGCATCCAATAGGCCTCCAGCAGGCTGATCAGCAAAGCGGAGCAGACCACGATCGGGATCACACGCATGAATTCGCCGAGCACACCTGGCAGGAGCGCAAGCGGCAGGAAAGCCGCGACCGTGGTCAGTACCGAAGTGGTGACGGGCGCAAAAACCTCGATCAGGCCAGCGACCGCCGCACGCAGAACCTGCTCACCGTGCAACAGCCTTTGATAAATGGCCTCGACCACGACGACTGCATCGTCGACCAGCATGCCGAGGGCGATGACCACACCCAGGAGCACGGTATTGTTGACAGTCATGCCCATGAGGTTGAGCAGAATGAATGTCGCGGCAAGCGTGAACGGAATGCCGGCGCTGGTCATCAGCGCGATCCGCGAGCCTAGAAAGACCCAGGTCACCAGCAACACGCAAGCGAGGCCGATCGCCGCATTGCCCTGCATCAGCCTGAGTGCCTCGCGGGTACTGACGGTCTGGTCGTCGACCAGAAAGAGTTCGACGCCGGTACGGTCGCTCAAGGCGTTGCGTTGCGCGATGTACTCCTGCAGTCGCGCAATCAGATCGATCACATTGACATTTTCTTCCTTGGTGATCGCGAGCATCGTGGCGGGGCGGCCGTTGAAAGTCACGAGTTCGTCGACTTCCTCGGTGGTGAAAGAGAGTTCAGCCAGGGAGCCGAGCTCGACCACACCCTGAGCGGTCACGATGGGCAAGCGGGCGAGGGTTTCCGGATCCGCCGAGGTGCCGCTGATGCGCACCAGCCAGCGGCCGCCCGTGGTGGCGAGATCGCCGGCTGCAATATCACGGAAATAGGCACGGACCGTGTCGGCTATATCAACCGGCGTGATACCCAGTCCGGTCAGACGCTCGGGGCGGAACGCGACCCTGAGCTCCGGGTGGGGCAGTCCGAGCGCATTGATGGCATCGACACCGGATATGGCTTCTTATGTCACGCTTCACATAGCGGGCCTGGCGACGCAGATTGTCATCCTGTCCCTGACCGTGGACCACGATCGTTGCGGTCGGGAACCAGGTGGAAGAAGTCAGCTCGTAGAAGATCGGATCCTCGGCCTCGCGCGGCAGTTGGTCGTTGTAGACGTTCTGCACCTCGCGCCGAAGATCGATCACTCTTTTGTCGTAAGTCGCTTCATCGATGTAGTCGAAGCGAACGATGATGTTCGAGCTGCCCTCACGTGAGGTGCTGGAGACGAACTTGATGTCACGCACCGAGCGCTGAATGACTTCCTCGATCGGATCGGTGACGCGCTTCTCGACATCCTCGGCGGCCCCGCCGGGCAGATAGGTGATGATGTTGACCCAGTTCAGCTTGATCTGCGGATCCTTGGCCCGCGGCATCTGCAGGTAAGATGCTGTGCCGAGCACGATCACCAGAACGAAGACCAGGTTGGCCAGCACATGGTTGCGCAGAAGGGCAGCGAGGAAGGCCATCAGTCATCGAGCAGACGCACCGCCTGCCCATCGATCAATCCGTATTGCCCTTCGACGACGATGAGACTGCTCGCCGGCAGATCCACCGCACTGGCGCGGCCAGCCTGGGCCAACGGTACGGCGACGAAACGCGCACGTCCGGCTTCGACGAGGAACAGGCCGAGTTCGCCGTCGCGTTCGATCAGCGCCATGCCCGGCACATGCGGGCGCGCGTCATGCCATACCAACGCACCCGCTGCGCCGCTGAGCGGCGGGGGGCCTGCAAACGTGAGGCGCAGCTCCTGCTTGCGCGTTCCGCTATCGATGGCGGCAACAGGGGCGCGCAGACGCACCGGGTAGCGCGCGCCGCCCGCCACGAAGGCGAGCGCCGCATTGTCGGCGACGGCGGCCGCATCCGGGACCTCGACTTCGGCGGCGAGTTCGAGATTGACCACATCGATCAATCTCGCCACTGCATCGCCGACCCGGGCGTACTGCCCCACTGGCGCCAGCCGTTCGCGCACCAGGGCGCGGAACGGACTGGTCACCGCGCAGCGGCTGACGGCGACCCGGGCCTGCGCGATACGGGCCTCGCCACCCTCGATTTCAGCCTGGAGCACCGCGCTTTCCGCTTCGCGTTCATCCATGACTTCGATCGCCAGCGACTGCCGGGCGGTGAGCGCACGGGCGCGGTCGAGGCGTCTCCGGGCAAGTTCCAGTCGCGCTTGCAGGACTTCCAGATCGGCACGCGCACGGACCAGTTCGAGCTCGTAATCGCGACAATCGAGTCGCGCGATCGTTGCCCCTGCCTCGACGACGTCACCGACCCGGGGCGGGAAAGCGACCACGCGCGCCGCAATCTCGGCGCTGATGACACTCTCGTTGTTGCTGACGACCGTGGCCGGCGCGCTGCGTGAAGGATAGATGGCGAGTTCCGACAGTGGCACTGCCCGCACCGGCGTCGCTTGCGCGGCCGCGGCACCAGGTACAAACACGAAGAGCACGACGAGAAGGAATACAGACATGGGCATTCGATCATGGAAAGCCGGGCTCGGCCCGGGCTGGAGCTGTCATCGAAACGTCGCAGAGGCGGTGATTTGCACGCACGGCTGTCTCGACGACTTCCGCATAGCCAGCGCGCGGCACAGTGTACACGGCCACGTTGTCCAGGCGACGATACGGCCTTGTCGCAGTGCGACCTATTTTGAATCCGACCCGGCATCGATGCCCAGGACCCGTCCGCTGCGCGTGAAAGCTGCCGCCGGCACGCCCATTGCCGCCTTGGTCGCGATATCGCGATCGAACGGATTCTCGAGCGTTGCGGCGTAGCGCAGGCCGGCCAGGGGCGCCCGGCCGATGTGCCAATAGGGATGCACCAGGGGGAAAAACTGCAGTGGCCAGTCGCTGCCGTGCAGCAGGCGGCTCGGCACCCCCGGATAGGCAAGTGCACGGACGAGATAGCCGAGCTTGTTGATTTGGGTGAGACTGGATTGGTCGGTATAGAGATTCGGATAACGCTCGAAAAGCGGCAACAAGCGCGCGAAATTCTCCTCGCCGCCGTTCTTGCCGGTGGTCGCGAGGTGAGCCGCGATGACCGTCACCCCGGCTTCGAGTGCACGCAGCAGCCGCAGCGGATCGCCGAGCCGGTCATCTGCGCCGCGAAACGCGTTCTCGGCACCGACGTGCACCAGCAGCGGCAGCCGGAGCGCGACCAGGCGCGCATAGAATGTATCGAGCGCGGCGTCGGCCGGATCGATGGCCATGATGGCCGGGATCCATTTCACCAACACCGCCCCCTCACGTTTGACCTGGTCGAGCCGTGCCAGGGCGTCACTGCGATACGGATTGATACTGGCGCCAAAGAGGATTTCGTCATGCCGCCGCGCCAGATTGCGCACGTACTCGTTCGGTACATAGACCTGGGTGGCGGGTCGATCGAATTCACCATCCGCCCCGATCACCCCGTCAAGCGCCAGTACGACCGCACGCTTCACCCAGCGTGAAGCCCGCATGCGTTCGAGCAGGTGTTCGATCACTATCACATCGCCACGCGCCTCCATCTCCGCGGCAGATGTGCCGAACGCACCCAGGTACCAGGCAAACTTGTAACTGCCAACGAGATCGTCAGAGACGAAACACTCGGCGCAACCGGTACCGAGGCCCGCTATGTGGACGTGGATGTCGACGACCGATGCAGCCGCAGGCAGGTTCGGTGGCGCCACCGGCTCGACCAGGCTCAGCGAGCCCAGCGCGAGCAGCCCGACGCTGGCAAGCACCGCCATGCTCCATCCGGCCCGGCGCCAGGACCGCCGCTTCACGCCGCTGCGCCATGTACGGAAAGGCGGCGTCCGCCGCTCACTACGAGGCCGTGTTCAGGCATCGAGCGCGGCGAACACTTCGCCGGCAATCTTGAAGCCGTGATTGGCCGCCGGCACACCGCAGTAGATGGCGGCATGCATCAACACTTCACGAATCTCTTCGCGACTCAGGCCGTTGTTCAAGGCGCCCTGCAGATGCAAGCGCAGTTCGTCGTCGCGGCCGAGAGCAATGAGCATGGCGAGCGTCAGGAAGCTCCGCGTGCGGCGGTCGAGACCGGGCCGCTGCCACACCTCGCCCCAAGCGTAACGGGTAATGAAATCCTGGAAGTCGGCGGTCAACGGGCTCGCTTTGGCGGCGGCGCGCTCGACGTGGGCGGTGCCCAGTACGGCGCGGCGCGTGGCGGTACCGCGTTCGCGGCGATCGTCATCATGCATGCTTGTCTCCCTCATCAGATGCAACGGATGTTCGTGCCGGCGGGGCACTGCTGTTACTGGCTGCGAGGCGCGCCAATGCCTGTTCGATCACGGGCTCGTTGACGCCCCGCTGGGCGAGCGGGTCCATGGCGCGGGCGAGCGCCGCTGGGCCCAGGTGTGCAACTACATCGGGATCCTCGGCGAGCACCTCGTCGAGCCTGCGCCCCCTGCTGCGAACCTCGCTGCAGGCCGCGCGGCAACAAAGCATGATGGCACTGTCCATCACATCCTGGCTGGTCGAGCCCCAACGCACGTAAGCCGCGGCCGTGGCATCGCGCGCCGCGACCGCCGCGGTCAATTGTGCAACCAGGGCAATCGCTGGGCTGCTCGTCTCCCGCGTGTCACGGGCGATCGCGGCAAGGTCGAACGGGTCTTCTCGCGTACTGGCGACGATGACCGCTGCGGCTGCCGCCGGAATGATCCCGAGTTCGCCTTCGGCGCGCGCGAGCGCGGCTTCGAATGCCAGCATGCGTTCGACCAGCGCCGGACCTGCAAAGCAGGCAGCCAAAGCATCCGATTCCAGGTACGGGTCGAGCAATCCGAGTGAGGCCATGGCTCAATCCAAGCCGACGTAGTTTTCCGCGAAACTCGTCTGTGCGGCTCGCGACTCCGCCAAGTGGTCGAATTCGGCTTGCTGCAACCGCGTGCCGAAATCGTCGTTGCGGTCGAAACTGTGAGTCAGGGCCGTGAACCACCAGGAAAAACGCTCAGCCTTCCAGACCCGACCCAGCGCGCGTTGGGAATAGCTGTCGAGCAGGCTGTCGTCGTGCTCGCGGTAATGCGCGATGAGCGCCTCGGCCAGCAGGGCGACATCGGCGAGTGCCAGGTTGAGGCCTTTGGCACCGGGCTCGATGGTGAAAAAGGCGTAACACCCGTTTGCATCGGTGACAGCCTGGCCGCTGCCCGCGAAGTGCGCATCGAGCGGCGCATCATGCGTATCGCCCGGATGGCGATAGCGGCCGGCAGCATTGGCCGGCCAGAGCTCGATCACGGTATGCCGCTGCGGTCGCCCGCGCTCGTCAACGACCCGGCCGTGGACAACGATGCGCTGCCCCAGCGCCGTGCCGCTGCCGACCCGTGTCAGGTCAGTCGAACCTGCGCGCAGGCATTCCCCGCCAAAGCGCGGGCCGCTGATCTCCGAGCTCGTGTGCGGAATAGCGATGGCCGGCTGGCGCGGCGCACGCTTGGCGGTCGAGCGGTAGTCGGGGTAATCGTTGCGTGGATGTACGCCGGGCGGGACCGGCGCGAAGTGCCGCATCATGCCGCCTCGGCACGCAGCCGCCGGCAACTCGCCGCGAAGCGCAGCGGCGCGCCGGTCGCTGCCTGCAGGCGTTGTTCGCTCAGGCCTTCGATCATGTCAGTGACGAGAAAACCGTCCGGCGTGATATCGACCACCGCAAGATCCGAGTAGACCCGATGGACACAGCCGAGCCCGGTCAAAGGCAGGCTGCAGCGCTCGACCAGTTTGGCCGTGCCGTCCTTGGCCACATGCGTCGCCAGCATCACCCAGACCCGCTTCGCGCCGACCACCAGGTCCATCGCCCCGCCGACGGCCGGCGGTTTGGGGCCAGGCAGCGCCCAGTTCGCGATGTCACCATTGGCCGCGACCTGGAAGGCACCCAGAATGGAGATGTCGATGTGACCTCCGCGAATCATGGCGAAGCTGTCGGCGTGATGGAAATAAGCCCCGCCGGGCAGGATCGTGACCGGCTGCTTACCGGCATTGATCAAATCCGGGTCGGCGGCGTCCGGCGCCGGCGCCGGCCCCATGCCGAGCAGGCCATTTTCCGAGTGCAGCACGAATTCGCGTCCGCGAGGGATGTGATCGGCCACCAGCATGGGCATGCCGATGCCAAGGTTGACATAGGCACCGTCGGCAATGTCGCGCGCGGCGCGCCGCGCGATGTCAGCAGGAGAAAGCGGCTTCATGGTCCCACCTCCACGATACGCTTGACGAAGATCCCGGGTGTCACCACCTGTTCGGGATCGACCATGTCGACCAGGCGACGTACTTCGGCAAGCGTAGTCGAAGCAGCCATGGCCATGATCGGATTGAAATTGCGCGCCGTCTTCGCATAGGTCAGGTTACCCCAGCGATCGCCCTCACAGGCGTGGATGAGCGCGATATCGGCGCGGATGGCGCGTTCCATCACGTAGTGCCGGCCGTCGAACTCACGGGACTCCTTGCCGGCGCCGAG
Source organism: Gammaproteobacteria bacterium (assembly GCA_040904625.1). Classification (GTDB taxonomy): domain Bacteria; phylum Pseudomonadota; class Gammaproteobacteria; genus JACKNG01. The sequence goes on along the minus strand of JBBDTC010000312.1, from coordinate 534 downwards.
CGGCGTGCCGTAGCCGGTGGCCGTGTAGAAGGCCGGAATGCCCGCACCGCCGGCGCGAATCCGTTCGGCGAGCGTGCCCTGCGGTACGATTTCGAGATCGATCTCGCCGGCGGCGTAAAGCTCTTCGAACACAATCGATCCCGCCGAACGCGGAAACGAACAGACCATCTTGCCCACACAGCCCGCTTCGAGCAGTGTGGCGAGCCCATAATCACCCGAACCGGCGTTGTTGCTGACCACCGTCAATTCGCGCAAACCGAGCTCGCGAATGGTATCGATGAGCCGCTCGGGCACGCCGGCGTCGCCGAAACCGCCGATCAGGAGCGTCGCACCGTCCCGCAAATCAGGGCAGTCGGCGACGGCGTCGGCGAGGCTCGCACAGCGTTTGTCGATCATCGATACCTACTCTTGCTCCCGGCAGGCGATTATGCCCCGAGTCGCCCGGTTATTCTGCGGCAGACCCTTAGGGTCCGCCGCAGAATAACCGAACGATTTGGAACGCCGATCCATCCCGTCTGGCGGCGTTGCTCGTCA
>JBBDTC010000311.1:0-17236 GCA_040904625.1 Gammaproteobacteria bacterium | reverse complement strand
GTTGAATAGAACCACTATTCGCCCTCCTCGCGCCTTGCCAGCCGGGCGCCTCAACGCCCCAGATCGCCCAGTTATTCTGCGGCGGACGCTAAGGACATCGGCCGCGCGCCGCGCGCCGCGACACAGGCCGCTGCAGCGCGCGGTGTTGACCACGATGTGGCTGCTCGGGCTGCTCCTCGCCGCACCCGGGGAGGCCGCGCTCGACTGCACGCCGCTGGCGCCCCCCGGCGGCGACCTGCTCGGCGAGGTACGGCATGCGCGCGGCTTGTTGTGGCGGGTGCAGGCCCCGGGTGGGGCGCAATCGGTATTGCTCGGTACCATGCATATCGCCGATCCGCGCGTCATGGCCATCCTCGAACAGGTGCAGCCACGGCTGGACGCCGCAGCGGTGTTCGTGGCTGAAGTCGATCTCGATATCGCCGCCATTTCGACCCTGCAGGGTGCGATGTTCTATGCCGGTGACCGTAATCTGCGCGAGGTCATCGGCCCGGAATTGTTCGATCACGCCGCGCCGCTGATGGCGCGCTACGGTCTGCCGCGGGAAGTGGTGGCGCGGATGAAGCCGTGGGCGGTGTTCACCACCTTGAGCCTGCCGGCGGGAGAACCCGGGATGGCGCTCGACCTGGCGCTGACGAGTATGGCCCAGGCGGCGGGCAAGGAGGTCGTCGGGCTCGAGACGGTGGCCGAGCAGGTGGCGGTGTTCGAAGGACTGAGCGAGCTCGAGCAAACCCGGATACTGCGCCAGATGGCCTGCCACTACACCATTTTTCAGGCCGCGATCGAACGCATGATCGATCTCTATGCGGCGCGCGATCTGGCCGCACTGGCCGCACTGGCGCTGCGTCACAGCGCGCCTCACGGTGAAGCGTTTCTCGATGCGCTGCTATGGCAGCGCAACGAGCGCATGCTGGAGCGGCTCGAGCCGGTGCTCGCCGCGGGTGATGCGTTCGTCGCCGTCGGCGCGCTGCATCTGCCTGGCACGCGCGGGCTGCTGCAAGGCCTCGAACGCCGGGGATATCGTGTCGAAGCGTTATACTGAGCGACCCCGGACCGCCACTCTGCACTACCCTCATGCGTACCGCTTTCGTCAAGATGCACGGGCTCGGCAACGATTTCGTGATCATCGATCGCCGCCGTCAGGAACTCGATCTCGACAACGCCGCTTTTGCCCGCCTGGCCGATCGGCGGCTCGGGGTCGGCTGCGATCAGGTGCTGGTGCTGGAAACGCCGATGAACGCACGAGCCCATACCCGCTATCGGGTGGTCAATGCCGATGGTTCGCCGGCGGAGCATTGCGGCAACGGGGTGCGCTGCGTCGCCCGCTACCTCGAGCGTCTGGGCGAAGCGAGCGACAAGGTGGTCGTCGAGATCGGCAGTGAGCTGTTCGAACTGTTCTTCGAACACGGCAGCGACGTGCGGGTGGACATGGGCGTGCCCCGCTTCGAGCCGGCAGCAATACCGCTCGCGGTCGACCGCGAGCAGGCGCACTATACGGCCAGCATCGGCACCGAAACGATACGCTTCGGCGCAGTTTCCATGGGCAATCCGCACGCGGTGATAGAAGTGCCGGCGGTGGCCGATGCCGAGGTGGCCAGGCTGGGGCCCGCCGTGCAGGGCAGCGGGCTCTTCCCAGCCGGCGTCAACGTCGGCTTCATGGAGACGGTCTCGGCTGAGGCCATTCGACTGCGCGTGTTCGAACGCGGCGCAGGCGAGACGCGTGCCTGTGGTACCGGCGCTTGCGCGGCTGTGGCCTTGGGCCGAAGATGGGGCAAGCTTGCCGCGCAGGTGACCGTCGACCTGCCCGGAGGCAGGCTGCTGATAGAGTGGGACGGTCAGCCCGGGCAGGCACTGTGGATGACCGGCCCCACCACATTCGTATTCGAAGGGACGATAGATTTATGACTGCCAGCGGACACTCGCAAGCCACCCCCGTCAACCTGCCCGCCGAAGGCGAGGTCGTGGCTTTCCTGCGCTCCAATCCGACTTTTCTCGACGCCCATCCCGAGCTGCTGCGGCAGATGTCGATTCCCCATGCGAGCGGGGATGCGGTATCGCTGCTCGAACGCCAGGTCGCCGTGCTGCGCGAGGACAACGTCAAGCTCCGCCGCCAGTTCGAGGAACTGGTCGGCCATGCGCGGCGCAACGAGAGCCTCAATGGCCGCATCCACGCCCTGGTGCTCAAGCTCATGGGCGCGGCGGGCCCGCAGGCGATTTTCAATCTGCTGGAAAGCTGCCTGCGGGATGATTTCGGCGCCGATCGGGTGGCCAGCCGTATTTTCGCCGATCCCGCTTTCGTCGATGGCGCGGATGTACCCCAGTTCGTCGGCAGCGCAGCGACGCTGCGAACCCTGTTCGTGACCACACTCGACCAGGCCGAGGCGATCTGCGGGCCGCTGGCCGCGGGCCAGCACGCGGCCTTGTTCGAAGACGAAACACCAGCCGGTTCGGCCGTCTCGATGCCGTTGCAGGGCTCCAACTGGGACGGCGTACTGGTCATCTCGAGCGACGACCCGGACCGTTTCGAGGCCGGTATGGGCACCGAGATCCTGACCTATCTTCGCGACGTGGTCACCCTGGTCATCGAACCCTGGGTCAAGCGCGGCCGTCCCGGTTAGTTACCCGGTGGCCATTCCTCTCGACGGCGATATCGCCGATTTTCTCCTCAGTATCGGCGAGTACTCGCCGCATACCCTCGCTGCTTACCGCCGCGATCTGCAGGCATTCGCTGCCGCGCTCGCCGCCGCCGACATCGCAAGCTGGCAGGCCGTCGATACCCATGTCGTGCGGCGTTATGTTGCCGAGCGCCACCGCGCAGGGCTCAACGGCCGCTCGCTGGCAAGACAATTGTCGGCGCTGCGTGCCTTTTTCGATTTCCTCGTTGGCGCTGGCCGCATGACGGCGAATCCCGCGCACACGCTGCGCGCCCCGCGCTCGGCACAGCGCCTGCCCGAATTGCTCGACGTCGACGAAATGGGGGCTTTGCTCGACGCGGCCGGCGTGAGCGTGCTCGATATCCGTGATCTGGCGATGTGGGAGCTGCTTTATTCGAGCGGCCTGCGGGTCGCGGAGCTGACCGGGCTGGATGTCGGCGACATCGACTTGCCTACCGCCGAGGTTCACGTGACCGGCAAGGGCCGCAAGCAGCGCGTGGTGCCGGTTGGCCGCCATGCCGTGGCGGCGCTGCAGCGCTGGCTTGCCGCACGTCCCGAATTCGCCGCAGACACCACGCCTGCGTTGTTCCTCAGCCGCCGGGGGCAGCGCTTGAGCACGCGCAGCGTTCAGCTGCGCCTGCGCGCCTGGGCGCGCCGCCAGGGACTGGCCGGCAACATCCACCCCCACATGCTCAGGCACTCCTTCGCCAGCCATCTACTGGAATCCTCCGGTGATCTGCGTGCGGTGCAGGAGCTGCTCGGCCATGCCGATATCGCGACGACGCAGGTCTATACTCATCTCGATTTCCAGCACCTGGCACGAGTCTACGACAGCGCTCATCCACGCGCCCGCCGCCGCCGACCCTGAACGCGACTGCACCGCGAACGTCGCGGGCATCGTGTACAATTCGCGCTCATTTCGACATAGTTGATCCAGTGTTTCACGGCACCACCATACTCTCCGTCCGCCGCGGCCAGGACGTTGTCATCGGCGGCGACGGCCAGGTTTCGATGGGCGAGACCATCCTCAAAGGCAATGCGCGCAAGGTCCGCCGTCTGCACCACGATCGCATCATTGCCGGTTTTGCCGGCGGCACGGCCGACGCTTTCACACTGTTCGAGCGTTTCGAGGGCAAGCTCGAGGAACATCGCGGCAATCTCCTGCGGGCCGCGGTGGAACTCGCCAAGGACTGGCGTACCGACCGCATGCTGCGTCGTCTCGAGGCCATGCTGGTCGTCGCCGATCGCGATCACTCGCTGATCATATCGGGTACCGGCGACGTCATCGAACCGGAACATGACATCATCGCGATTGGCTCCGGCGGCGCCTATGCGCGCGCCGCGGCGCGCGCCCTGCTGGCCGACTCGACGCTCGATCCGGAAGCCATAGTGCGGCGCAGTCTCGCCATTGCCGCGGAGATCTGCGTCTATACCAACGACAACCTGACCATCGAAGCGCTGCGCCCGGAGGGCTGAGGTATGTCGGGCATGGATACTCTCACGCCGCAGGAAATCGTCGAGCAGCTCGACAAGCACATCATTGGCCAGGACGAGGCCAAGCGCGCGGTCGCCATCGCCTTGCGCAATCGTTGGCGGCGCGGGCAGATCGAGCCTGAACTGCGCAACGAGATCACACCGAAAAACATTCTCATGATCGGCCCGACCGGCGTCGGCAAGACCGAGATTGCGCGGCGCCTCGCGCGCCTCGCCGGTGCGCCGTTCATCAAGGTCGAGGCGACCAAGTTCACCGAAGTCGGTTATGTCGGCCGCGACGTCGAATCCATCATCCGCGATCTCGCCGATGTCGCCGTCAACATGGCGCGCCAGGCAGCCATGGAGCAGGTGCGTGGTCAGGCCGAGGATGCGGCCGAGGAGCGTATTCTCGATGTGTTGCTGCCTGGGCCGCGCTCCAGTGGTCAGGGCGAGCCCGAAAAGAGCGATGAATCCGGCACCCGCCAGCGTTTTCGCAAGATGCTGCGCGAGGGCAAGCTCGAGGACAAGGAAATCGAGATCGATGTCACCACCCCCGCGGTCGGGGTCGAGATCATGGCCCCGCCCGGCATGGAGGAGATGACCAACCAGCTGCAGCGCATGTTCCAGAACATGGGCCAGGGGCGTACGCGCAACCGCCGCCTGCGCATCGCCAGCGCACGCAAGATGCTGACCGAGGAAGAGGCGGCCAAACTCATCAACGACGAAGACGTGCGCGCGCAGGCGTTGGAGAACGTCGAACAGAATGGCATCGTGTTCATCGACGAAATCGACAAGGTCGCCCGGCGCGGCGAGGTATCCGGGGCCGATGTCTCGCGCGAAGGTGTGCAGCGCGATCTGTTGCCCCTGGTCGAAGGCTGCGTCGTGACCACCAAGCACGGCATGATCAAGACCGATCACATGCTGTTCATCGCCTCCGGCGCATTTCACCTGTCGAAGCCATCCGACCTGATCCCCGAGCTGCAGGGGCGGCTACCCAACCGCGTCGAGCTGACACCGCTGACGGTCGACGACTTCGTGCGCATCCTGACCGAACCCGATGCCTCCCTGAGTCTGCAGTACAGCGCGCTGCTGGCGACCGAGGAACTGACCCTCGCCTTTACCGCGGACGGCATTCGACGTATTGCCGAATGCGCTTTCGAGATCAACGAGCGCAGCGAGAACATCGGCGCGCGCCGTCTGCACACCGTGATGGAAAAGCTGCTCGAGGCGGTGTCGTTCACCGCACCGGCCATGGCCGGACAGACCGTCTCCATCGATGCCGCCTACGTGGATACGCATATCGGCCGTCTGATCGGCGACAACGACCTCGCCAAGTACATTCTCTAGTGTCATGCCCGCACCTGTCCCCACCGATATCCGCCTCCATCAGCAGCGCCGCATGCTCGAGGTGAGCTTCGCCTCCGGCGAGGTGTTCGAACTGTCCTGTGAATTCCTCCGCGTCCACTCGCCATCGGCGGAGGTGCGCGGTCACAGCCCTGATCAGGCGACGCTGCAGCTGGGCAAAGAGGAGGTCAACATCAAGGACATCGAACCGGTCGGTAATTACGCGGTGAAGCTCGTCTTCGACGACGGCCACGATACCGGCCTGTATACCTGGGACTACCTCTACGAACTCGGCAGTCATCGCGACGCTTACTGGCAGCGCTATCGGGAAGCAGTGCGTGCGGCCGGCAAAGCCGACTGAGGACGGCCCGACATGGATGAGCCATCCGGCAGCATGTTCGGCTACGAGCGCGTCGACTCGACGGAGAAGACGCGGCGCGTTCGGGGGGTGTTCGATGCGGTAGCCGATCGCTACGACCTGATGAACGACCTCATGTCGGGCGGCCTGCACCGCCTGTGGAAGCGCTACGCGGTGACCCTGCTCGATGTCCGGCCGGGACAGGAGATCCTCGATCTGGCCGGCGGCACCGCTGACCTGACCCGGCTCATCGCCGGGCGCAGCGAACAGGTACGGGTGTGGTGCAGCGATATCAATGCGCGGATGCTGGCGCGCGGCCGCGAACGTTCGATCGACGCGGGCTGCGTCGGCGGCATTCACTATGTCCAGGCCAATGCCGAGCAGCTGCCGTTTGCCAGTGGCTCTCTCGACCGGGTGATCATCGGCTTCGGGCTGCGCAACGTAACCCACAAAAGCCGCGCGCTCGAGGAGATGGCGCGGGTTCTGGTGCCGGGCGGCCGCGCCGTCATACTCGAATTCTCTACCGTGCAGGCGCCATTGCTGGCACGTTTATACGACACTTACTCGTTCAACATCCTGCCGCGTCTCGGCAAAGTGGTCGCGCGTGACGAAGCCAGCTATCGCTACCTCGCCGAATCGATTCGGGTACACCCCGATCAGGAATCGCTGGCGTTGATGATGGAGCGCGCAGGCTTCGTCGCGACCCGCTATCACAATCTCCTCGGCGGTATCGTCGCCGCTCATGTGGGTTGGACATGCTGAACGACGGCCCGCGCGCGGACGATGTCTTCGAGGCCCTGACCCGCGCGCTGAATGCCGCGCTGAATCGAGCGCTGGCTCTGGATTCCGCTGCGGCCGTGCGGCTCGGCCGACTCGAAGGACGCACCCTCGCGGTGGTCGTGCGCGAGCACGGGTGGCGGGTCCTGACCGTGGTGCGCAGCGGCCGCCTGAACATCCTGCGCGGAGAGGACAACCGGGTGGATGTAACCATCAGCGGTCGGCCAAGCGATTTCATCGCGCTCGTTCGTGCCAATCAACGTGGCGAGATCCTGGGCGCCGGCCGGGTGGAGATCCAGGGTGACTTGGCCGTCGCCCAGGAAGTACAGAGCCTGTTGGGCGAACTCGACCTCGATTGGGAAGAATGGCTGGCCGGCCGTCTCGGTGACATCGCCGCTCACCACATCGGCCGGGCCATGCGCGGCGTATTCGCGTTCGGCCAGCACACAGCGCGCAAACTGGAAGCCGATACCGCTGAGTATCTGCGCCACGAGCTGATGATCGTACCGCGACGAGACGAGCTCGAGCGCTACGGTCGCGAGGTGTTCGAACTCGCCGATGCACTCGAGCGTAGCGAAGCCCGTCTACGCCGGCTGCTGGCGAAGCGCAGCCCGAAAGAATGATTACGCCGCGCCAGTTTTTGCGGGTGCTGACCATTCAGCGTGTGCTCATCCGACATGGCTTCGACGAACTCGTGCTGTCCATTCCGGTGCTCAGACAAGTCCGGTTCCTGTTGTACGTACTGCCCTGGAACTGGCATCGGCGCGACTACAAGCCGCGTGCCGAGCGTATTCGCGCCGTGCTCGAGGAACTCGGACCGCTGTTCGTCAAGTTCGGGCAAATCCTGTCGACGCGCCGCGACCTGATCGCCGACGACATCGCCGAAGAGCTTGCACGCCTGCAGGACCACGTGCCGCCATTCCCGGGCCACGAGGCGCGCGCGATCGTCGAGAGAGCTTACGGCCACACGGTCGCCGAAGTGTTCGAGACGTTCGACGAGATCCCGCTCGCATCCGCGTCGATCGCCCAGGTCCATGCCGCGCGCTTGCGCGACGGCCGCGAGGTCATCGCCAAGGTGGTGCGGCCGAATCTGCGCCGGACGATCGAGCAGGACATCGCTTTGATGCGCATCATCGCCGATCTCGCCGAGCGCTACTGGGCGCGCGGCAAGCAGCTCAAGCCGACAGTCGTCGTCGCCGAGTTCGAGAAGACCATCCTCGATGAGCTCGACATGATGCGCGAAGCGGCGAACGCTTCGCAGCTCAGGCGTAATTTCGCCGACGAGGAAATCATGTACGTGCCCGAGGTGTTCTGGGACTACACGCGTCAGAACGTGCTGGTGCTGGAGCGCATCAGTGGTATCGGCATCGCCGATGTCGAAGGCTTGATACGCGCCGGCGTCGATATCAAGCAATTGGCCGAGCGCGGGGTCGAGGTCTTTTTCACCCAGGTATTTCGCGATCATTTCTTTCACGCCGACATGCACCCGGGCAATCTTTTCGTGATCCCCGGCGATGCGGTGACACCGGCGCGTTTCGCACCGGTCGACTTCGGCATCATGGGTTCGTTGAGCGAATTCGATCAACGCTACCTGGCCGAGAATTTTGCGGCTTTTCTCAAGCGTGATTATCGCCGCGTCGCCGAACTCCATGTCGAGTCCGGCTGGGTGCCTGCGGGAACCCGCGTCGACGAATTCGAGTTCGCCATTCGCGCTGTCTGCGAACCCATTTTCGACCGCCCCATGAAGGACATCTCCGTGGGTAATCTGTTGCTGCGGCTGTTCCAGACGGCGCAGCGCTTCCATATGGAGATCCTGCCGCAGTTGCTGCTGCTGCAGAAAACCCTGGTCAACATCGAAGGCATCGGCCGCCAGCTCTATCCCGAGCTCGATCTATGGAACGCGGCGCGCCCGGCGTTGGAACGCTTCATGCTGGAACGCGTCGGCATCCGTCGCCTGGTCAGCACCTTCAAGGAAACCGTGCCGCGCTGGGCCGATCGCCTGCCCGAACTGCCGGCCCTGGCCATGGAAACACTCGACCAGATCAAGAGCGGCCGGTTGAAGGTGCAGACCAGCGATCCGCTGCTCGGCGAGATTCGCGAAGAGCTGCGCGATCTGCAGCGCCGCGTGGTGTTGGCGTTGGTCGGTGCGGGCCTGATCATCTGCGCCGCCATCCTCTACGGCATGCGCGTCGACAGTACCTATTCACTCGGCCCGCTGCCGATGGGTGTCTGGATCTGCGGCAGCTTCGGTCTGCTGGCGACCGCGCTGGCCATGCGCAATCGGCGTCGCTAGCGACGTCCGGGCCGCCAGTGCGGCGCGGCAGGCGCGCAGCTCGTAGAGTTCCCGAATCGATACCAGGCGCGCGGCCGTGAGCCCGGGCAGGCGCGCACGCAGCACCGCGAGCGTCTCCGCATAAGGGTGGGCGATGCCGATGGCGTCGCCGCGCCGCCCGGCGTGCCGAACCAGGTCGTCGAGGCGGGCGTGGATGGCTTCGATATCGCGCTCGTGATCGAGGAACACGTCACGGGCGAGGTAGGGCACGGCTGCGGCGCTGGCGGCACCGCGCGCGGCGCTGGCGGCGGTGGTGCGGCTGTCGATGAAGTACAGCGCGGGATAGTCCGCCAGCACCGACATCAACCAGCGCATACGCTCGGGCTCGGCCGTGAGCAGACTGCCCATGTGGTTGTTGACCCCGGCGAGGTGCGGTATCGCGGCCAGTGCGGCATGCGCCGTGGCACGGAATTCGCCTTCGGTCATGGTCAAGCGGAGGGCGCCGGGGCCGAGCAGGTCGTTGCGGCTGTGGGCCTCCATCGGCAGATGCAGGAGGACTTCCTTGCCTGCGGCGTGGAGTCGCTCGCCGAGCGCGCGGCCGTGCGGCGTGAAAGGCAGTATGGCAAACGATTCGAGCGCCGCGATTTCGGTCACGGCGCGATCGTTGTGCGGCTGGTAGCCGAGGTCATCGATGACGATGGCGATCGGTGGCGGGCCGGCGGCGGCCTCGATGCAGGCGGACAAGCCGAGTGCCGCCCAGAAGCCGAGCCCGAGCATGTCGGTCCGCTCAGGGGGCTGGCGTGCGCGCCTGGAGCAGATACATGCCTTTGAGCATGTTCAAGGCTTCGTAGAGTTCGTAGTCGCGTTCGGCGAGCGGCGCCTCGGCACTGGGCTCGTCAGAGTCGGATACTGTCTCCTCTGTTGCCGGGACATCGGTTGCCTCTTCCGGATTGACCAGATGGCGCGCCAGATTGGCTTCCGTGATGGCATCGCCAGACGATTGCTGCCGGGTCAGGCGCAGCTTGTCGATGATGATGTCGGGCGTGATCCCCGCGGCCTGTATGGAGCGCCCCGAGGGCGTGTAGTAGCGGGCAGTCGTCAGCTTGAGGGCGGCCTTGTTGTTCATCGGCAGGATAGTCTGCACCGAACCCTTGCCGAAAGTCTGCCGCCCCATCACGAGCGCTCGCTGGCGGTCCTGCAGCGCGCCGGCAACGATTTCCGATGCCGATGCCGAGCCCTCGTTGACGAGTACGATGAGCGGCGCCCCCTGCAGGAGGTCGGGCGCCTTGGCCGAGAATTCGAGCTCCGAATCCTCGATTCGCCCGTCGGTATAGACGATGAGCCCCTCCTCGAGGAAGGCATCGGCGACGGCGACGGCGCCGCCGAGTATGCCGCCGGGGTTGTTGCGCAAGTCGAGTATGAGGCCGCGTAATCTGCCGCTCGCCTGTGCTTTCAGCTCGCGCAGGTGTTTACGCAGGTCCTCGCCCGTCGCGCCCTGAAACTGCGAGATGCGGACATAACCGAAGTCGGATTCGATCAGCCGGCTGCGCACACTGCGGACTTTGATAGTGTCACGCACGATGCTGAAAGTGAGCGGTTTTTCTTCGCCGTCGCGAACGATGGTGAGCGAGATCTCAGTGCCCGGCTTGCCGCGCATCAGCTTGACCGCTTCGTTCAGGGACATGCCTTTGACCGGCGTATCGTCGAGGCGAACGATGACGTCGCCGGCCTGGATGCCGGCCTCCTGCGCCGGGGTATCGTCGATCGGCGCGATGACCTTGATGAAACCATCCTCGACCCCGACCTCGATGCCGAGCCCGCCGAACTCGCCCGACGTCCCTTCCTGCAGATCCTGGTAATCGTCGGCATCGAGATAGGATGAGTGCGGATCGAGGCCCGCCAGCATGCCGCGCATGGCGTTCTCGATGAGGGTCTTGTCGTCGATGGGTTCGACGTAGTCGCTCTTGATCTTGTGGAAGACTTCCACCAGCACGCGGATGTCGTCGACCGGCACTGGATCGCGCGTATCCGGCGCCGCCGCCGCGTCGACAGCGACGTTCTCGGCGTCGTTCGATTCGGGTTCCGTCGCCACCCCGCTGTCGGGCACCACCGGTGTGGTGTCCGCGGGCGCGGTGCCGGCGAGCGCAAGAAGCGTCGCGCTCAAAACGAGGACTGGGCAGAACTTCAGCATCCGAATTCACTACCTTTTTCGAATGGGCCGCAGCGAGGCGCGGTGTTCGGGCCCGCCGCCGCGGCGGCGGAAACCCGTGCACGATGAGAGCAGTCAGCGCTCGAGTGCGGGTTGGCCGCGCCAGGGACAGCCTGCCGCGTCGTTTTCAAGCGGCGTCCTGCGCCCGGTCGGCAAGGACGACCAGTGAACGGCCGGTCATCTCGGCGGGGATGGCGACATCCATCAGCGTGAGCATGGTAGGTGCAATGTCGACCAGCGTGCCGTTGCCTGCCATGCGGGCTTCACGCCCGACATAAACCAGTGGCACGAGATTGCTGGTATGCGCGGTATGTACGCCGTCTTCCGCGCCGTCCGCATCCAACACACGCATGCGTTCGGCATTGCCATGGTCAGCCGTAATCAAGGTTTCGAAGCCGTTCGCGCGGGCGGCGGCGAGCACGCGGCCGAGGCATTCATCGAGGACTTCGATGCAGCGCACGGTGGCTGCGAAATCGCCGGTATGCCCGACCATGTCCGCATTGGCGTAGTTGCAGATAACCGCGTCGTAGGTCTTGCTCGCCAGGGCCTCGACCAGGCGATCGGTGACTTCGGGCGCGCTCATGGCCGGCGCGAGATCGTAGGTGGCGACATCGGGCGACGGTACGAGGATCCGATCCTCGCCCGGGCAGGCCCGCTCTTCGCCGCCATTGAAAAAGAATGTGACGTGGGCGTACTTCTCGGTTTCGGCGATGCGCAGCTGACGCAGGCCGCGGGCGGCGAGCACGCTGCCGAAGGTATTCACCAGATCGCTGGCCGGGAACGCGACCGGCAGCGAGAACTGCGCGCCATAGTCGGTCATGGTGACGAAGGCGGCGAGATCCGGTCGGCGCGTACGGGCGAAGCCGTCGAAGTCGGTCGTGGTCAGGGCGGTGGTCATCTGGCGCGCGCGGTCGGCGCGAAAATTCGCGAACAGCACAACATCGCCGTCGTTCATGCGGTGATGCTGTCCGTTTTGCGTGATGCTGGTCGGCAGGACGAACTCGTCGTTCTCGTCGCGCCCATAGGCGGCTTCCAGGGCGGCCGCCGGACTGCTGGCCGCAAACTCGCCGCGGCCGTTGACGAGCAGTTCGTAGGCGCGTGCGACGCGATCCCAGTTATTGTTGCGGTCCATGGCGTAATAGCGGCCGACGACCGAGGCGATGCGTGCCGTGCCCAGCGCCGCGCAATGTGCGGCGGCCTTGTCCAGGGACGCCGCGGCACTGCGCGGCGGTGTGTCACGGCCGTCGAGGAAAGCGTGGACGAGGATGTCATTGACGCCCTGCGCGGCGGCCAGATCGGCCAGGGCCAGGATATGGTCTTCGTGGCTGTGCACGCCGCCCGGGGAGAGCAGACCGAGGATGTGCACGCTTTTGTCGCTGGCGGCGGCCGCGCGACAGGCGGTGACGAAGGCTTCGTTGTGCTCGAATTCGCCTTGCGCGATGGCCTTGCCGATACGCGAGAAATCCTGATCGATGAGGCGGCCGGCGCCGATATGCATATGGCCCACTTCGGAGTTGCCCATCTGCCCATCGGGCAGGCCGACGGCCGGGCCGGAACATTGGATGAGGGTGTGCGGAGCCGTCGCCATCAGGCTGTCCCAGTGCGGTGTGACCGCTGCGTGGATAGCGTTGTAGCGGGTCTCGTCGCTGTGCCCCCAGCCGTCGAGGACGATCAGCAGTACCGGGTGTTTCACTGTAGCCATGGGTTCGAGCAATCCAGTCGGCCGGTTGTCGTCGGCGCGCGATCGGCAGGACGGCGCAGTGTATCATACCGGCCCGTGCCGACCCGGCCCCGACAGCCCGTCCGGCCACCATCCAAGCTTACATTCGAGCCCATGCAGCAATTATCCGAATTCGTCATCAACCACTGGATCCTGGTGACCGCTTTCTGCGCGGTTGCCGGCTTGTTGATCGCCAACCTGTTGAGCAACGCCGGCGGCGTGAGCCCGCTCGAGGCGGTCAATCTCATCAACCGCGAGAACGCCGTCGTGATCGACATCCGGCCGGCGAGCGAGTTCAGTGCCGGCCGCATAACGTCTGCAATAAACATCCCGCAGACTGAGCTTGCTGCTGCGCGTGAACGCCTCGAACGCTATAAATCGCAAGCGGTTCTGGTGTGCTGCGCGAGTGGCGGCGGTGCGGCCACGGCGGTGCGGCAATTACGCGGTTGGGGACTCAGCGAGGCAAAACCCCTGGCCGGCGGCATCAACGCCTGGAAGGCGGCGAATCTGCCGCTGACCGCCGCCTGAGCCGATGGCCGCCCGAATTACGACACATCAATAACGACAGGAGCCGGAGCGCAAATGGCTGATGACAATCCGTCCGGGGTGGCGCCGCCGCCCGCCGCCCAATCGATTTCTGGACAGCTCGCGATCCAGAAGATCTACCTCAAGGACATGTCTTTCGAGGCGCCCAACTCGCCGCAGGTCTTCACCTCCGAACTGAGCCCTTCAGCCGATGTCCAGTTCCAGAACAGGACCACGGCGCTCGATGCCGATAACCACGAGGTCGTGCTGACGGTCACGGTCAAGGTGCAGAACGACGAGCGCACGGTCTACCTGGTCGAAGTGCAGCAGGCGGGCGTGTTCACCATCCGCGGCTTTCCGGCCGAGCATCTGCCGGCGATTCTGGCCACGGCCTGTCCGAACACGCTGTTCCCATTCGCGCGCGAGGCCATCTGTGACATCGTGACCAAAGGCGGATTCCCCCAACTGTTGCTTGCGCCGGTGAATTTCGAGGTGCTCTATGCGCAGGAACTCAAGCGACGGCAGGCCGAAGGTGCCGGCCGCGAACATTGAGCGCCGCCGTGACGGTGCTCCGCGCCATGCGGGCGGTGCGTACCTGGCTGGGCGTGGCGCATGAGTGAGCTGTCCGTGCTGGTCGTCGGCGCCGGCGCCTGGGGCAGCGCGCTGGCCAATGTGTGCGCCCGCGCCGGCACGCGCACCTGGCTGTGGGACAGTGACGAGGCGGTCATGGCGCACTTGCGGCGAACCGGTCACCATCCGCGCTTCATGCCCGACGTGGCGTTTGCCGAAGGCGTCGTGCCGCTGTCGGACCCGGCGGATGCCGGCGCGGTGCAATGCGTGGTCATGGTGGTGCCATTCCAGGTGCTGGCGGCGGCCCTGAGCGATTTGCGTGCAGGCGGCGTCGAGACCGCGGCCATCGCCTGCGCGAGCAAGGGCTTCGAACTCGGCACACGACGTATGGCCCACGAAATCGTCGCCGCGAGCTGGGCGGCGGAGACACCGTTCGCGCAGCTGTCCGGCCCGAACTTCGCCGCTGAAGTGATGCAGGGCACGCCGGCCGCCATCACCATCGGCGCGAGTACGGTCGAGCTCGGACAGACCCTGACCACGGCCATGCACAGTGCCGCGTTCCGCCCTTATCTGTCCGACGATGTGATCGGTGTCGAGGTCGGTGGCGCGCTCAAGAACGTCATCGCCATCGCCGCCGGAATTGCCGACGGCCTGGCGCTGGGATCGAATACGCGGGCAGCCCTGATCACGCGGGGGCTGGCCGAGATCGCGCGCTACGGCTGCGCCCGCGGCGGGAGCATGGAAACCTTCATGGGCCTGTCCGGTATGGGCGATCTGGTCCTGACCTGCACCGACGATCAATCCCGCAATCGGCGTTTCGGTCTCGCTTTGGCCCGCCATGGTGATGCGGCGCGGGCGGCGACGGAGGTCGGCGCGCTGGTCGAAGGCGTGGCGACCACAAAGGCCATCGTCGAGATGGCCGGAGACATCGGTATCGACATGCCGATCGCCGCTGCCGTCGCAGCGGTGCTCGACGGCACAACCTCACCGGAGGCGGCTGTAAACAGTTTGTTGTCGCGCGATCCGACGGTCGAGAACCGTTGACCGGCAGCTTCGCTCAAAGGCCGCGCGCACCGGCGTAGCCGTGTTGGCGCCAGGCCTCGAACACGGCTACGGCTACGGCATTGGAGAGATTCAGGCTGCGACTGCCGGGCACCATCGGCAGGCGTACCCGGTGTTTGGCATCGAACCGCGCTAGCACGGCAGCGGGCAGGCCGCGGGTCTCCGGACCGAACAGCAGCGCGGCGTCAGCGCCGAAGCGCACCGCACCGAGCGCCTGGTCGGCGTGGGTGGAGAAGGCGTAGACGGGACATCGTCCGAGCGCATCGAGGCAGGCTTCGAGATGGGCATGGACGCGGACGGTGACGAATTCGTGGTAGTCCAGCCCGGCACGCTTGAGGGCGCGATCCTCGAGGTGGAAGCCGAGGGGTTCGACCAGATGCAGGCGCGCACCGGTGTTGGCACACAGGCGTATGATATTGCCGGTGTTCGGCGGGATCTCGGGTTGCAGGAGAACGACTTCGAACACGGCGCAGTCAACGAAGCTCTGCAAAAGTGGCTGCGCCGCCCACTGGCTTCGTTGCGCGGTCTCCTGCGGTGCTCATTGACTCCGGGCATCCTGCCCTGCGCCCTGCGCGCCAGCCGAGCTGTTCAAAATCGCTCCTGGCGATTTTGTATCACGCATAAACTGCGCTCCTCGGAACCCGCGCGCCTTGCCCTCGGGCATGCTCGCTCACTTTTGCAGAGCTTCCTAAATCGCGGGAACTGATTGGCAGATGATTGAGAAAAACCCGGACGATGCGCGTCTGACCGTCGATTTCTGCGGGCTGACGTTGCGCTCGCCGCTGGTGCTGTTGTCGGGTTGTGTGGGCTTCGGCGAGGAGTATACGCGCGTCGCCGGCTTCTCCAACACCGATGTCGGCGCCATCTGCCTCAAAGGTACGACGCTCGCGCCGCGCCTCGGTAACCGCGCGCATCGTGTGTTCGAAACCGCCGGCGGCATGCTCAACGCCATCGGCCTGCAGAATCCGGGTGCGCGCGCCGTCGTCGACGACATCCTGCCGCGGCTCGATTTCAGCGAGACGCGCTTCATCGCCAATGTTTCCGGTTCGACCGTCGAGGAATACGAAGAGGTCACGCGTATTTTCGACGATTCACCCATCGACGCCATCGAGATCAACATCTCCTGTCCCAACGTCAAGGAGGGCGGGGTCACGTTCGGCAACGATCCGGACATGTCCGCACGCGTCGTCGCTGCCTGCCGGCGCGCCACGAGCAAGCCGATCATCACCAAGCTCTCACCCAATCAGACCGATATCGCGGACAATGCCCGGCGCTGCATCGAAGCCGGCTCCGACGCGCTGGCCGTCATCAATACGTTGATGGGTATGGCCATCGACATCGAGCGCCGGCGGCCGGTCATCGGCAACAACCAGGGCGGCCTGTCGGGGCCGGCGATCAAACCGATTGCGTTGTTCAAGGTCTTCCAGGTCGCCGCGGTGGCACGAGCGCATGGCGTACCGATCATCGGCCAGGGCGGGATATGCAGCGCCGCCGACGCGGTCGAATTCCTGCTCGCCGGAGCGACGACCGTGGGTGTGGGCACCGGGTTATTCTATGAGCCGCTGGCGTGCAAGGCGATCAACCAGGGCCTGCTCGATTACCTCGACCGCCATGGTCTGGCGCGCATAGCGGACGTGAGCGGCGCGCTCGAACTCAACGGAGATTCCTGACCCCGAATCGACGATCGAACTTCGTCTGGCACAAACCCCTGATACCTGCTCAGATCAGCGGGCACCAGCTTCCTGTGGCCGACGGCGGGCGTCGCGCATCAGCTGGGACCGCGGCTCCGCTGTGCCTTTGCGCAAGCCCGTTACAGCGTGTCGGCGTATCCCGGCAGATTGCGCCAGCGCCCCCGTCCGCGCACCATCGTGGGAAGGATGCCGATGGAGATGCTGCACGAGGTTCGCCGGCATAGCGAGAGCCAAGGCGGATTCGGTCGACATCGCGGTCTCCAGCGCCGCATCCAATGTCGAGTACCGTCCCACGACTTCGATGTCGACCAAAGTGCGGCGCGTCAAATTGAGCAGCCATTTGACGTTGTGGAGCGTGAGGTCGCCGCTGATCTCGTCGGTAGCGCGGATGGCCGCGCGTGACCGGCTTTGCACCACCACGTAGCCGCTGGCGGCCTCCATCACGATGCGGGGTTGGTGTGTGTCGATGTAGAGGACGTGGGCTTTCACGTAATGTTCTCCGGTTCGGGATTATTCGACTCGCTAACCGGCCGGGTCGCGATTGGGCTGGTCTGCTGGTGGCCGTGCCGTGATCGCAATCCTGC
>JBBDTC010000310.1:0-17280 GCA_040904625.1 Gammaproteobacteria bacterium | reverse complement strand
CGCCTGGCCAGCCGGGCGCCTCGACGCCCCAGATCGCCCAGTTATTTCGCGGCGGACCCTTACTTCGCCGGCTTTGCCAACGGGTTGGCGAATTCGGTCTTGAAGCCGAGCTTGCGCATACCGACCAGACAGCATTCGCAATCTTCCTCGATGGATCCGCCACTGGCGCCGATACCGCCGATGATGTCGCCGCCATCGTCGAAAATCGGATAGCCGCCGCCGACGATGCAGATGCGATCGTCGGTATGCTGCAAGCCGTAGCCGAATGCGCCTGGCAGCATGACGTCGCGCACCATGTCTGTGGGGCGTTGAAAAGCAACTGCCGTCCAGGCTTTCTTTTCGGCAATGGGTACATTGGCAATACGGCCTTTCTCCGGGCGCAGGGCGCCGCGGACATGACCGCCGAAATCGACCACGACGATCGAACTCGGCCGCCCGGCCGCCTGAGCACAGGCAATACCTTCTTTGAGCAGGGTTTCGACTTCGACTAGGGTTAACTCTCGCATAATGTTGTTCTCACTTGATGGATGGTTTCGGTATACAGCCAGTGCGGCAGCACACACCCGACATAAAGCCTGGAAATCGGCATCGGCCGCCGGATCGCTCGCAAGCACTTCGAACCTCCCGCCGACCGCGCCTCAGTACCGGCCGGAAACCGGCAGACCGGCATGATAGCGCGCCAGCTTGTATTATAAATATTTCGTATAACTATATAACTGAAACGCATATATGCTTGTGACATGGTGTGGCTCAGTGTCGGGGGGACGCATGGGGAGTGGGGTGATCGACGGAAGCGAAGGCAAGGGCTGGCTGCAACAACTGCACGCCATCGAAGCGCTCGAAGATGTCGGGTTCGACGCCGACCTCGTTGCGCGCTGCGCGGCGCGGGCGCAACACATTCGCGACCGCCCGCTGCGATTCTCGACGCCGACGTTCAAGACCTACGGCTCGAGCGAATTGAAAGGCTGCAGCAAGATGAGCTTCCCTGCATTCTCGATCACCGCGGGAGCCTGCGCGCTCGATTGCGATCACTGCCATGCCAGAATCCTCGACCCCATGATCCCGACGACGTCGCCGGCGGCCCTCGACACCGCGGTGCGCCGCCTCGTCGCCGCTCAGGACCTGCAGGGCTTTCTGCTCTCGGGCGGTTCCAATCGCCGCAACGAGATCCGCTACGAACGCTACTATCCCGTCATCGAAAATATCAAACGCGATTTTCCGCATCTGCGTATCGCGGTGCATTCGGCGCTCATTGATGATGTGCGCGCGCGACGCATGGCCGCGGCCGGCGTCGATACGGCCATGCTGGACATCATCGGCAGCGCCGCTACCATCCGCGAGGTCTATCACCTCGACCGCCCGGTCGAGGATTTCGAGGGTGCGCTCGCCGCGCTCTGCGCGAGCGGAATGGACGTGGTCCCGCATATCGTGATCGGGTTGCACTACGGGCACATCCGCGGTGAAGCGCGTGCGCTCGAGATAGTCGCTCGCCACGCCACCAAGGCCTTGGTGTTGGTCGTGGTGATGCCGTACTACGCCGCCCCTGGCAGCTTCGCCACGCCGGCGCCGAGCGCCGTGGGAGAGATCTTCCTGGCCGCACGTGAGCGTCTGCCGGATCGCGAAGTACTGCTCGGCTGTGCGCGGCCGGCAGGCCTGCACAAACGCGCCACTGATGCCTACGCAGTGCTCGCCGGCCTCGATGGCATCGCTTTCCCGGCCGACGGCATGGTCGCAGTGGCTGCGGCTATCGGCCGACCTTGCGAGCAGCAGCATGCCTGCTGTGCGCTGGCCATGGGGCGCGCACAGCGCGTCACCGTCGCGGCCTGAACGGGGCGGGTGGCGTATGACGCAAGCCTTCGATGTCGTGGTGCTGGGGCTCGGGCCGGCCGGCGCGCGGGCGGCACGGGCGGCGGCGGCGCGCGGCTGTCGCGTCGTCGCGTTCGATCGCAAGCGGGTGGCCGGCCAGCCGGTGCAGTGCGCAGAACTCGTACCCGGCTTGATCGGCCAGGATGGCGTCGTTCTGGGGCCGGCACTGATCCAGTCGGTACGCCGTATGGTAACCATGGTCGAGGACACCGAGCCGCACATCACCGCCCCTTTCCCCGGTTACATGATCAATCGCGCCGAGTTCGATCGGGCCCTGGTGGAGTCGGCGCGCAGCGCCGGCGCTGACTGTCGTCTGGCGAGTGTCGTGCGCAGCGTCGATGCGCGTTCCGGCACGGTCGTCGTCGGCAGCGAGCGCATTCACGCCCGTGTCCTGATCGGTGCCGACGGTCCGCGTTCGCGTCTCGGTCGTGCGCTCGGCCGCTGCAATCGCGCGCTGGTCCATGCGCGCCAGATCACCGTGCGCCAGCCGGCCCCGCGCGATGCCACCGACATCTTCCTGTCGCGGGACATCCCGGGCGGCTACGGCTGGTTGTTTCCCAAAGGCGCTTGCGCCCACGTCGGCGTCGGCGTCAGCGCCGCCGCCCGTCATCGTCTCGGTACGCTGCTGGACGCGCTGCACCGGCGCCTGCTGGCCGCCGGCCGAGTCGGAGCGGAAGTGTTGAGTATGACAGGCGGCCTGATCCCGGTCGGCGGCCGCGTGCCGGCGGCGCGCGTGCGCGACGGCGGACTTTGTCTGCTGGCCGGCGACGCCGCCGGATTGACCAATCCGGTGACGGGCGCCGGTATCCATGCCGCGCTGGTGTCGGGTGAACTGGCTGGTGTGGCCGCCGCCGACTGGCTCGACGGCCAGGCTGCAGCGGGCGCCGATTACGAAGCCGAACTCGACGCGTTGTTCGACAGCACGCTGGCCCGTGCACTGGCGCGCCGATATGCCCTGCTGCAGCAGGCTGCGGCGCGGCCGCCGACGGTGGACGAACAACGTACGGCCTGGGTCGCTTATCCGGCCTACTGGACACCCGCGCCGGCCAACGAGGAACACCACGACGAGGTTTGTGTATGAGTTGCTTCGACCATGAGGGCGGGGTGCGCAACGATGTGGCCATGCGTCCGCGCCAGCCAGCCATCATCCCGCAGTCCTTGCGCAACGGCGCTCGGGTGAAGGCCTCGAACCTGCCGCCGGTCGGTGTCTACCGACCGAACGACAACTATCTCACGCCGAACATGCGTTCGCCCGATTACGTGCAGATGTCGACCGCCGCGGCGATGACCCTCGGGATCATGCCCGGAACCATGCATCGCTGCGCCTGCACGCGGTGTCTGAACCTGTTGCTGACCTATCCCGAGGGCTGCCGCGCGAACTGCGCCTACTGCGGGCTGGCGCGTCACCGGGAAGCCGAGCGTGACTATGCCGATCGCAATTTCATTCGCGTCGACTGGCCGGCAGTGCCGATGGAACAAATCGTCGACATCGTCGCCCGCGACGCCGGACACAGCCCGTTTCACCGCATGTGCATTTCGATGATCACCCACCCGCGGGCGGATGCCGACACGCCCGCGGTGCTGCGCCGCTGGACCTCACGTATCGATCCGGCCGTCATCCCGATCTCCATTCTGTCCAACCCGACCACCATGACTCGTGCCGACGTCGCGACGCTGGCCGATCTCGGTGCCGATATCTTCACCGTCGCGCTCGATGCGGCGACGCCGGCGTTGTTCGCACAAACCCGCGGCAAAGCGGTGCAGTCACCGCACCGCTGGGACAAGTACTGGGACGTGCTGCTCGACGCGCGCGATATCTTCGGCCGGGGCAAGTTCGGGGCGCACATCATCATCGGCATGGGCGAGCGCGAAGTGGAGGCGCTCGAACTGATCCAGCGCATCGTCGATCTGGGCGGGCATAGCCACCTGTTCTGCTTTTTCCCCGAGCGCGGTTCTCTGATGGATCATCTGCCGGCGACGCCGCGCGACCAGTGGCGGCGTGTGCAGCTGGCCCGTTATCTCATCGACTACTGCGATGTACGCGTCGAACACATGGCTTTCGACGCGGCGGGCCGGGTGGTCGATTTCGGTTTGCCGCAAGCCGAAGTGGACGCGATCATCGACGCCGGGGTCGCCTTTCGCACCTCGGGCTGCCCGGGCAAATTCGCCGACGACATCTCGGCCTGCGATCGACCGTACGGTGATTCGCCGCCGTCGGATATCGCCAGCTATCCGTTTCAGCCGCAGGCAGTGGATGTGCGCAAGATCCGCTGGCAGCTCGATCGCCTGCGGCCCGGCGAGGCCTACGAAGAGGGCGAGGACATCGAACAGTTCGCCCGCTGAACGGGAAAAGCAGGAATGTCGTGAGGCCATTTCGTCGACTCGATACCGCCAGCCGGCATGGCCGTATGAATGTGGCTTTGGACCAGGCGTTGATAGACAGTCATCGCGCCGGTCACAGTCCGGATACGCTGCGCTTCCTCGAGTTCAGTCCGAGCGTTCTCGTCGGGCGTCATCAGGATCTCTCGCGCGAGCTCGACCTCGGGTTCTGTCGCGCGCACGATATCGATGTCGGTCGTCGCGTCACCGGCGGCGGCGCTATCTATCTCGACCAGGGCCAGATCGGCTGGGAATTCGTGTGCGGGCGCGCCAGCCTCGGTGGCGGGAACCTGGCAACGCTCACCGCGCGCATTTGTACTGCGGCCGCAGACGGGCTCGCGCGCCTCGGCGTCGAGGTCTGCTTCCGGCCGCGCAACGATCTCGAGATCGACGGACGCAAAGTTGGCGGTACCGGCGGTTTCTTCGATGGCGATACGGTGTTCTACCAAGGTACGGTATTGATCGAGTCGACGCCCGGGATGATGTTCGGGGCGCTGCGCGTCGGCGCCGACAAGCGGGCGCGCCACGCCGCCGAGCCCGCAGCGCGCATCACCACGTTGAGCGAGGCACTCGGCGGCCGGGCGCCGGACAAGGTCGCCGTCAAGGCCGCGCTCGCCGCGGGTTTTGCCGCAGCCTTCGACCTCGAGTACACGGATACTTCGCTCAGCGCGGCCGAGGAGGCGCTGGCCGAACGGCTTTATGCTGAGGAAATCGGCAGCGAGGATTTCGTCCACGACATCGACGACCCTACGGCCGAGGGCCGGTGGCGCTCGGCCACCCGCGACACGCCCGGCGGTCTCGTCACCGTTCATCTGGGCCTGGCCGCCGGCCGGCGGCCGCGCATCGAGCGAGTCCTGTTCAGCGGCGATTTTTTCATCACACCGCCGCGTCTGCTCTACGATCTGGAGCAGGCCCTGGTGCAGGTCGCCGTGGCCGATGTCGCGGCCTGCGTGGCCGCGTTCATGGCCACATCCCGGCCCGAGATGTTGTCCGTGACGCCGGCCGATCTGGCCGCAGCCATCGAAGCGGCCGCAGGCGCCTGAGATGGACGTGGTCGCCCGGCTCACGGTCATCCAGCATACGTCAGCGGAGTATCTGGGGCTGATCGAGGACCATCTCGAAGGACGCCGCATCCGCTTCTCCTACCTCCGTCCATTCGCCGGCAAAATGGAACTGCCGGCCGCCGCTGCCGTCGGCGACGGCCTGATCCTGCTGGGTGGCGGGCCATGGGGCGCGGCCGGACCGCACAATCTGCCGACGCTCATCGAAGAGGTCGAACTCACCCATGCCTGTCTCGAAAGGGGCGTTGCCGTGCTCGGCCTGGGACTCGGCGCGCATATCCTCGCCCTGGCTGCCGGCGGCCGGGTGCGAGAGGCCGCGCTGGCCCTGCGGGTCGAGAGCGCGCGCCGCGTGGATGAGCAGGCACTGAACGGCTACCTGCCGGCGTGCTACACCAATGTTTCCTATCTGCGCGATCGCTGCGAACCGCCGCCAGCGGCGCGCGTACTGGCGCGCGGCGAGGACGACCTGCCGGCCGCGTTCCAGATCGGCACCAACAGCTTCGGTTTCACCGGCCATCCCGGTTTCAAACCGGCCATCGCCGAAGACCTGGTGATGGAATTCGAGCAAGGGCCTGCCAATCCCGCCGCGGCGCTCGCCGCCGCGCGCGCCGCGGCGCGGCGGGTCGAGGCCGATCTCATCCCGATCATGACCGGGCTGATCCAGATGACGGGTTGGATGGATCGGTAGAAGCGGCGAAAGCGCCGCTTCAGCGGCTGGCGGTGGTCTCGATGACCGGCGCTACAGGCCGGTTCTCGATAGCACGCGACGCGGCCAGATAGGCCTCCAGAGAACGCGGACCCCCGAGGATGGGCGCCGGTATGCCGCGGCGCTCGCGCACGAGCCTGTCGATCAAGGCCGCATCGAGGTGCGCACCTTGTGCCCCCGCGCGCCGCAGGGCCGCCGCAATCACGCGCTCGGCTTCCCCCGCCAGATCGCGCTCGTCCTCAACCAACGGCGGATGGACCTCCAGGTAGAGCATGTCGTCGCGCCAGCCCGCGATGACGGGCTGGTCCACGATATGAACGGGTGTATCGATCGGCGCACGTTCGAACAACGCTTCGATATCTTCGGGATAGAGGCGAATGCAGCCGTGGCTGACGCGCATACCGACGCCGGCCGGTCTGTTGGTGCCGTGGAGCAGATAATTCGGCCGCGACAGGCGCAATCGGAACAGTCCCAGCGGGTTGTCCGGGCCGGGCGGTACGGCGGCCGGCAAGGGATCACCTGCGGCCGCATGTTCGGCACGTACCGAGGCGGGCGGATACCAGGTGGGATTGCGTGTTTTCTGGATGACCCGCATGGCGCCGGTCGGGGTCGCCCAACCCTCGCGGCCGATGCCGACGGGGTGGCTGGCCACCGCCGCCGGCTCGCCAGCCTTAGCGTCGGCACCGAGTGCGTCGAAGTAGAGCAGGCGCATACTCGGCAGATTGATCACGATACCGTCGCGCGGTGCGTCGGGAATGATCCGCATGGTCGGCAGATACACCTGCGTACCCTCGCCGGGCAGCCAGGGATCGACAGCCGGGTTGGCGCCGCGCAATTCCTCATAGCCGAGGTTGTGCTGCCGAGCGAGATCGCTGAAGGTATCTTCGTGCCGCGCGGTCAGAACCTGCAACTCACCGAGGATTTCCGTATCGGCACCGACGCTACGGAAATACCGCGTTTGCAGCGGTGCGTGGGTCACCGACGTGATTTGTGCGGTGCTTACCTTGTCCCGCGTGGCGACAGTCGGCGAAGAGAGAGAACTCAAGACCGAGCAGGCACTCAGGCTGCCGGCTGCGAGGATGGCCAGCAGCAGGCCATGAAGGCGGCATCGGCGCAGTACCGCGTGCAGTGCGGGGGAAGCGCTGTAAAAGTGGCTGCGCCGCCCGCTGGCGGCGTTGCGCGGTTTCCTCCGGTGCTCATTTATTCCCGATAAACTGCACTCCTCGAACTTCGCCCGCCTTACCTGCGGGCATGCTCGCTCACTTTTGCAGCGCTTCCCTCGCGAACGCGAAAGTCCGGCGGGGCGGCGCTGCATGTCATGCAGGAGCGCTTCTGCGTGCTGGCTCAGAGTGTTGCGGGGCATCGTTACTCGGTTTGGCGGGGGCTCGAAGGCGGACCCGAGTTGTCGCACAGGGGAGACGATCACGCAAGCGCCGGAGACACATTACCTGAGCGAAGGAACAACGAATGAGCAATGAATACACGCCCGGTTCGACACCGCTCGACTGGGACCTCCTCGACAGCCGCCATGACCCGGAGGCAGGCCTGCTTCTGTTCAACAAGCGCATCGATCGCCTGCGCAACCCGCGCAACGATCGCGTGTTCGACCGCCTGGTACTGGAGTCGCCGGACTGGGTGAACATGGTCGCGCTCGACCGCGAACAGCGCTGCGTAATGGTGCGGCAGTACCGCTTCGGTGTCGGCTACGCGACGCTCGAAGTCCCCGGCGGAATGGTCGATGCGGGCGAAGACTCACGCGCCGCGGCGGTACGCGAGCTGCTCGAGGAGACCGGCTATGTGTCGTCGCGCTGGACCTATCTCGGCGCCGTCGAACCCAACCCCGCCATTCACAACCACCTGTGCCACCACTGGCTGGCCGAAGACGCCCATCGCGCCAGCGAGCCGGCACCGGACGACGGCGAAATGATCGCCGTCGAGCTGATGCGCGCAGAGGAAATCCGCGCGGCCGTCGTCGGCGGCGAGCTGAAGCACGCGCTCGCGCTGTCGGTGCTTGCACGAGTGTTCCCGCTGTGGCCGCTGCCGTTCAGTCACGACTGAACCCGGCCGGGCTGCGAACTCCGAAACGGACAGTACGGCTGTCGTTGCGGTATCGTTGGCGGACACAAACAAAGGCCGCGTGCGGCTGCGAAGGAGAGGGGGGGAACATGATTCACGGCATCAATCACGTCGCCATTTCGACGGCGGACATCGAACGCCTGAGTGCATTCTACACGGACCAACTCGGTTTCGAGGAAGTGTTCCGGCTGAACTGGGACGTCGGCCATGAGGCGCTCGACAACATCACCGGTCTGCACGATTCATCGGCGCGGATCATCATGCTCCGCTGTGGCAATGCCTGCGTCGAACTCTTCGAGTACCACTCGCCGCCGCCGAAGCAGGGCGATCCGGATCGGCCGGTCTGCGACCACGGCATCACGCATCTGTGTCTGCAGGTCACGGACATCGAAGAAGAGTACGCACGGCTCGTCGCGGCGGGGATGCGTTTCCATTGTCCGCCACAGACGGTCGGCGGCGACATCCTGGCAACCTACGGGCGCGACCCCGACGGCAACGTGGTGGAACTGCTCCAGGTGCCGCCGGAGAGCGCCTTGGCGGTGGTGGCGGCCTGACAGCGCGAATCCCGGGCGATATCTATTATTCCAAATAGATATATCGATATAACCTTGATTCATATAGCCCGACTCGGGATACTGTCCCGGCTGCCGCACAGGCAGCCCAAGACTGGTGCGGAGGCGGGGCGCAGGCGTGGCAGACAAACTCCTGATCGTGATGGCAAATACCGACCCGCGTAACGGGGAGGAACTCGGCGCGCCGATCTTCCAGGCGGCGGTCGCCGCCGCGATGGATTACGAGGTCGAGGTCATTTGCACGGCGACCTCGGGGCGGTTAATGAAGAAAGGCGTCGCCGCTCAACTCACGGTCAAGGAAGGCTCGCCCAAAACGGTCTACGATTTCATCAGGGATGCACACGAGGCCGGGGTGAAATTCCTGTGCTGTTCGCCGAATCTCGATCTGTTCGATATGACGTCCGAGGACTTGATCGAAGAATGCGCCGGCATCGTCGGTGGGGCTTATCTCATCGAAGCGGTCATGGATGACGACTACAAGGTCTTGACCTACTGAGGGCCGTGTCGATGAGCCATCCGACCACCAGCCGCGTCCAGAACGTCATCGGCGATCCGTTGTCGGCCGCGCCGGCGCTGCCGCGCGAACAGCTCGAGGCCGTGTTTGCGGACATCCAGGCCGATCTGCGCTACGACTTCCAGTTGAACGGCTGCCTCAATTGCGGCATCTGTACGGCGACCTGCCCGGCCGCGCACTACTACGATTTCAGCCCGCGTGAGATTGTGCAACTCTTGTGGACGGAGAATCTCGAAGGCATCCACGATGCCATGCAGGAGAAAATCTGGGCCTGTGCCCAGTGTTACACCTGCGCCGCACGCTGCCCGTTCGGCAACTCGCCGGGGGGGCTGGTGATGCTGATGCGCGAGGCCGCCATCAAGCACGGCATGGAATCGGCCAAAAATGTGCTGCGCCCGTTCAGCCGCGTGATGCTGAAGCTCATCGCGACCGGCAACCAGCTCGCGCCGAACATGATCACGCCCGAGCATTTCCCCGACTGGGGGCCGAATCTGGCCAAGGTCGAAGCGCCCTTGAAGCTGCTGCGCAAGGCCATTCCCATGCCGACTCTGAATACCACCGAGACCGCCTGGGAGGTCAACCTGAAGACCTCCATCGAGCTCTACACCATTTGGGAGATGACCGGCGTGCTCGACCAGCTCGAAGGCATCGACGAGAACCTGTTCGACGTCATCACCGACATCATGGACGAGAAGCGCGAGGACTACGAAGACTGGCTGGAAGAGCGCGATGACGCGGCTGCCGACGGCGGCGGCGATGACGACTGAAGCGGCTAGACCGCGGAGGAAAGGCACATGAACGAATCGCAGGATACCCAGCAACGCTTCACCGGCCACGGCGCGGAATGGCGCGATAGCAGCCTGAGTCCGGACGACGCCCGCGTCGCCACCGCGTGGGTCGAGCAGAGGATCGACCGCCGTGCCATGCAGACCGACAAGGACCGCGTCGAAGACGTGCGCGATGGGCTCTGGCAGCTCGAGCGCGAGGGCGAGATCGTCGTTCATCGGGTCAGCGACGCGCACGAGCCGGTGACGGTCAAGACCCTCTACGGCTGGGACAAGCGCATCCCTACGCAGCAGCTCTGGCACCACAAGTCCTGTGGCCAGTGCGGCAACATTCCCGGCTACCCGGCCTCTCTGTTGTGGCTCATGAACGAGCTCGATATCCGCTATCTGGACGAGACCGATCAAACCTCCTGCACGGCCTGGAACTACCACGGTTCGGGAATCGGCAATCTCGAGAGCCTGGCTGCGGTGTTTCTGCGCAATTTTCACCAGGCCTACGTCAGCGCCCAGGCCGAGGGCCTGCCGGTCGGTTATTACTATCCGCTGGTGCATTGCGGGACCTCGTTCGGCAACTACAAGGAAGTCCGCGAGTATCTGGTGCATTCGGCCGAGTTGCGCGCGCGCGTGAAGAAGGTGCTGGCCAAACTCGGCCGCCTGGTCGACGGCAAGCTGCTCATCCCGGAAGAAATCGTGCACTACTCCGAGTGGGTGCACGTGATGCGTGAACGCATCAAGGCGCGCCAGGTCATCGACTGCGCCGCTATCCGCGCAACCATCCATCCAGCCTGCCACGTCTACAAGATGGTGCCGGCCGATGCGATTTATGACGACGACATCCTCGAGGGCAACCGGGTCGCGGTCTCGACCGGCATCATGCAGGCCCTGGGCGCGCAGGTCATCGATTACAAGACCTGGTACGACTGCTGCGGCTTCGGCTTCCGCCACATCATCTCGGAGCGCGAGTTCACCCGCTCCTTCGCCATCGATCGCAAGATCAAGGTCGCAGTGGAGGAGGCGCGGGCGGATGTCATGATCGGTCACGACACCGGCTGCATCACCACCCTCGACAAGAACCAGTGGATAGGCAAGGCTGTCGGTAAGGATTACGAATTGCCGATCCTCGCCGATGTGCAGTTCGCGGCCCTGGTCTGCGGCGCGCATCCGTTCAAGATCGTGCAGTCGCACTGGCACGCTTCGGCCGTCGAGACCTTGATGGAGAAGCTCGGCATCGACTGGCGCACGGCCAAGCGGGAGTTCGAAGACTATCTCGAGATCATCAAGCAGGGGCGGCCGGACAACCTCTACGATCCGCGCCGCATGATCACGTCGGGCCCGGGCTACAAGAAGCTGGAACAGCGCGTATGAGTGTCCCGCATCTGGTCGTTGGCGGCGGTCCGGCCGGGCTCGCTGCGGCGCATGCGCTGGCCGCGGTCGGCCAGCGCGTGGTGCTGGTCGAGAAGGCCGACCGTCTGGGCGGTGCGCCCATCCTGTCCGGTTACGCCAAACTGGTGCCGTCCGGGCAATGGGCGAAGGACGCTATCGGCGGTATGGTCGAGCGGGTTGTGGCCAATCCGCAGATCGACGTGCGCCTCGAGACCAGCGTCGCGAACTTCACGGGCGTGCCGGGCAATTTCGCCGTCATGCTCGCCGACGGCGAACAGCTCACCGCCAGCGCGGCGTTGCTGTGTACCGGCTTTACCCATTTCGATCCCGTGAACAAACCGGAATGGGGATTCGGCACTTTCCCCGACGTCGTCACCACCACGCAGGTCGAACAGATGATTTCCTCCGGCAACGGCGTACGCTGCCCTTCCGATGGGCGCAAGCCCGAACGTGTCGCCATCCTGCTCTGTGTGGGCTCGCGGGATCGCCAGATCGGACGCGAGTGGTGTTCCAAGGTGTGCTGTACGGTCTCGGCCAACCTTGCGATGGAAATTCGCGAAGAGCTGCCGGGCTGCCACGTCTACATCTATTACATGGACATCCGCACTTTTGGCCTCTACGAGACCAAGTACTACTGGCGCAGCCAGGAAGAGTTCAAGGTCAAGTACATCAAGGCCCGCATCGCGGAGGTGACCTCCGATGGCGAGCGTCTGATCGTCAAGGGCGAGGACACGCTGGTCAAACGGCCGATCACGATTCCGTTCGACCTGGTCGTCCATGCCATCGGCATGGATCCGAACGTCGACAATCGCGGTCTGGCCGAAGTCTTCGGTATCGAACTCGAGGAACACGGCTACATGGCGCGCGCCGATACCTACAGCGCAGTCGGCCAGACGACCCGTTCCGGGGTCTTCGTCGCCGGCGCCGCGACCGGCCCGGAGACCATCGACGACAGCATCGCCCAGGCCAATGCCGCCGCCATCGCGAGCCTCGGGCTGATGCAGGCAGCCGCGGGATGAACGCGATGGAACGTCAGTCATGAGTTCGATGCCGCTGCAGCGCGCAACGTCAGCGACGCCGGCCACGACCTTGCCCGAATTGCACCTCTCAGGGCCGAAGCTGCGCGCCGCGCTCGAAGCGGCGTTGACCGGCTGTGAGGCGCTGGGCGGTGTCGAGCGTTACATCGAAGCACTGCGCCTGAAAGCCCGCTTGTTCCACGAGGTGCTGATCGACGATGCACCGGACGCGCTCGATGGCGCGACCTGCGCCGCCTTGTGTGCCTTCATGCCGACCGTGCGTCGTCGTCTGGTGCCGCTGCTCGGGACGGATGCCCTGGCGCGGGTGCGTAGCGCACTGGCGCTGCTCCTCGCCGACCTCGACGACACTACCACGACCGGGCACCGCCTGGCCGCCTGTCGCGCGCAGTTTCCGCACGACCGTGCGCATCGCTGGGTGCGCGATCTCGGCGCCGAGGTATTGCACAACGTCGATCCCGAACGCTATCCGTTGATGACGCGCTGGGTGTGGGACGCGCGCGCCAATACCGGCGCGCTGCGCGAGATCTGGTTTGGCCCCGACTGCGACTCGCGCACCCTGGCTGTGGCCGACGATTATGAGACCTTCCTCGCCCTGCGCCAGGAACTGGCGGTGTTTCTTACGGACAACGGCTTCTTCCGCGATCTGCCGTTCTACGTGGATCTGCTGCTCGCCCAGGTCTACGCGGAGTACATCTGCGCCCAGGGCGGCACCTATCTGCGCGCGGATTTCTCCTCGCCCGAGGACCCCATGCAGCACACGCGGCGCATGCTGGGCCTCGATGGTGTGCGTGGGGGGCGTGGCGCGCTGCGCACAGCGACGCTGGCCCGACGGGC
The DNA here is from genome assembly GCA_040904625.1 of Gammaproteobacteria bacterium. Classification (GTDB taxonomy): domain Bacteria; phylum Pseudomonadota; class Gammaproteobacteria; genus JACKNG01. Next base: position 4,067 of record JBBDTC010000310.1, on the reverse strand, counting down.
CGGCGTGCTCGAACGCGCGGACGACTGATGCCATGCCCATACACGAAGAGCATCTGATCCGGGCGGAGGACCTGCATACCCACGACCACCTCGTCGTCGACGGCATCGACGTCTCCGGCCACTGGAGCACTTTCATCGAGTCGCGCGCTGTCACCGACTACAACGAAGCGATGGAAGAAGAGATTGCCGCCTTGCCTGGCGGTGAATACATCCACCGCTGCTGGCAATGCGGTTCGTGCACGAATTCCTGCACCGTCAATGCGGTCAATCCCGAATTCAATCCACGCTACTGGATCTATCTCATCCGGCTCGGCATGGAATCCGAATTGCTGCGTGACAAGGACATCATCTGGCAGTGCGTGAGCTGCAACAAATGCACCTATGCCTGCCCGCGTGACGTGTTCCCCGAAGGCGTGATGAAGGCCACCGCGCATTGGCTGGAACTTAAACGCCATACGCCCAAGAGTCCGTCGATGCATTTCGATGAAGCATTCAGCGCGCAGGTCTTCAAGACCGGGCGCATCGAGGAAGGGCGGATCATTCGCGATTTCTTCGCCCGCACGCACCAGGCCTTACTGCAGGACTGGTTGGTCGAGATGATGAAGCGCCTGCTGCGACACCTGCCGGTCAGGATGCTGTTCAGCATGGGCCTCGCCGGCGTGCTGCGGCCGCGCACACGGGGCTGGGGCAAGGCGCAGGCCGCGATCGAAGAATACGTCGGTGCCGCGAATGCCTCGCGACACCGCACACTCGGCCTCGACCACCTCGTGGCCGAGGCCGCGAACGAACTCGACCGTCCACTGCAGGGCAGACCCCGATGAGCAAATACGAGACCGTCGCCTATTATCCCGGTTGTGCCCTGGAAGGTTCGGGCCACGCCTACGATCGTTCGACCCGCGCGGTCGGCAAGGCCCTGGGCCTCGAACTCGAAGAGGTCGACAACTGGAACTGCTGCGGGGCGATGGAGGTCAAGAACATCGACCCCAAGCTGCAGACCTACCTGTCGTCACGGGTGCTCTCGATCGCTGCGCAGCAGATGAAGCAGCGCACCGTGATGGCGCCATGCAACGGCTGCTATCACAATCTCAAGAAGGCCGAATACGATCTTGCGCACGATGCGGAATCGCGTGCGGTGGTCGAACGCCTGTCGGACAAGGCCGGGCACGCGGCCTACGCTCCCGGCGGCATCGAGACCATACACGCTCTCGACTGGATCAAGCAGGCCATCGGCGAGGAGGGGCTCGCCGCGCGGGTGAAGAACGGCCTCGCCGGCCTCAAGATCGCCAACTACTACGGTTGCATGTACACGCGGCCGCGGCACATTTTTCCGGAAAAAGACGCCGGCCCGGGCTCGGAATCGACCGCGCAGCCGCACTTCATGGACGACCTGCTCGCGGCCGCCGGGGCCGAGAACGTCGCTTTCCCGTTGAAGACCGCGTGTTGCGGTGGTGCGCATACCTTGTCGGATTCGGACATGTCGACGCGCCTGGTGCTCAATCTCCTGCAGGCCGCCGAGACGGCGGGCGCCGACGTCATCGCCACCGAATGCCCGACCTGTCATTCGGGTCTCGAGATGCACCAGGTCCGCGCCGAGACCCGCTTCGGTGTCAAGACCACGGTCACGATCCTTTATTTCACCCAGCTTCTCGGCATCGCGCTCGGCTTGAGTCCACGCCAGGTCGGTGTACACGAGAACGTCTCCGACGGACTGGCCCTGCTGCGCAAGAAGGGTCTGGCATGAATCCGTTGGCCACGCTCGAGGCCGAGCTGGAGCGCGCGGCGCTGGCCGACGCCGGTGCCGAAGCGGCTCGCCTGCTGGCACTTGGCGAAGGCGTGCTGGAGCAGTGGCTGCGCAGTCGCGGCGAGGAGCCGACCGGCGCCACCCGGGAAGGCTTTCGCCTGCTGGCGCTGCAGCGCCAGGGCGCGCACGGCGAGCCCAGTTTCAACGCCTGCCGCGAGACCTGTCGCGAACTCGTCTATCACTTCAATCTGGTGAGCGAGGCGCCGCATCATGCCGAGACGGAGCAGCGTCTGCGCATGATGCGCTTCGTCGCCCGGCATCTGTTGCTGTTTGTCGGAGGCAAGCTGGACGAAGCCGAACTCGGCGATTTCTGCTGCGCGGCGCGGCCGCTGCGCGGTACGGGCACATGATGCGGCCTGGTGTCGCCGAGCTCGCCGCGGCCCGACGGCGTGATGCCCTGCGCAACGATACACGCCGGCTCTTGTGCCGGCCCCAATCTCAGAGGAACTCGCTATGCCCATAGTGCGCGGCTGTAATCTGCCCGACGATCTGCTCTATGACGTCGACAATCACACCTGGTACCAGGAACTCGGCGACGGCACAGTACGCGTGGGCATGACGGCGGTGGCGACCGCACTGGCCGGTGAACTGGTGGCTTTCACGCCGAAGAAAATTGGCCGCGAGGTCAAGGCCGGCAAGTCCTGCGCGACCATCGAATCCGGCAAGTGGGTCGGCCCGGCGCGCAGTGCGGCGGACGGCGAGGTGGTCGCCGTCAATGCGGCATTGGTCGATGAGCCCAAGCTCGCCAACCGGGATCCTTATGAACTCGGCTGGATGATCGTTTTGAAACCCGTGGATTGGGAGGGCGTACGCGCCGCGCTCACGCCGGGCGTGGACGTCACGAGCAAATACGAAGCGAAAATGGACGCCGACGCTTTCGACGGCTGCGCAGCAGTCGGCTGAATACCCGATCGGAGGTGTCGATCGTCGTTGCCGCGCAAGCGCCTGCCGCGGTCGTGCACCGCAGGGAGGCGGGGCTCGCGCTTATAGGGATGATTTGACAGCAAGTCGCGGCCGCCAGACGGGATCAATCGGCGTTCCAAATAGTTCAGTTATTTTGCGGCGGACCCTTACGGAGTGATTATGGAAGCCTTGCGCGAACACATCGTCGAGCATGCCCCGTTGTGGTTGGCCTGGGGCGGCTTCTGCATTGGCATCGTGTTCGGCTGGGTCGTCCAGCAGAGTCATTTCTGCGTCATGGGTTCGATTTCCGACATTCTCTCGTTCGCCGACTATCGACGTTTCCGCAGCTGGCTGCTGGCCATCGCCGTCGCCCTGCTCGGCACGCAGGCGCTGGCGAGCGCAGGCGTGGTCGATTTGGAGCTCTCGATGTATCTCGCACCGAGCTTCAACTGGCTGGGCAATCTCGTCGGCGGCGTTCTGTTCGGTATCGGCATGGTTTTCGCGGGTGGCTGCACGAGTCGCAACCTGGTCCGCCTCGGCGGGGGCGATGTGCGTGCGCTGGTCGTGCTGGTCGTCGTCGGCATCACGGCTTACATGACGTTGGGTGGCATTCTCGGCCCGGCGCGGGCCTGGCTGGAAGAGCACAGCGCGCTGTCGCTCGAAACTTCACAATCGGCGGCGGCGCTGCTCGCTGCCAGCGGTGCTGGCAGCGCAGCGACCCTCGGCTGGGTGATCAGTGGTCTGCTCGGGGCGGGTCTCGTCGCGTACTGCTTCGGCGCCAGCGATTTTCGTACTTCGCCGCGCCACATCGCCGGCGGCATCGGCGTCGGGCTCTGTGTGGTGGCGGGCTGGGCGCTGACCGGGTTGAGCTACGATGAATTCGCCGCTGCACCGAAAGCGCCGATCTCGCTCACCTACGTGCGCCCCAGCGGCGACACGCTCGAATACCTCGAGCGCTATACCGCCGCACCCGTGCCCGGATTCGGCGTCGCGAGCGTTTTCGGGGCGCTGGCCGGGGCACTCGCCGCCGCGTTGGCCACGGGCCGTTTCAAGCTGACCGGATTCGCCGATCCCGCCGACACGCTGCGCAATCTCGCCGGCGCTGCGCTGATGGGCATAGGCGGCATCATGGCGCTCGGCTGCACCATCGGCCAGGGCGTCACCGGGGTCGCCACGCTGGCAGTGGGATCGATGCTGAGTCTGGGTGCGATCGTGGCTGGCGGTGTGATCGGCGTGAAATGGCTGGAATACCTCCTCGACGGATAAAGTGACGGCGCGGAAGGGGCCGGGTTAAGTCCAATGGCGCTTACTTTAGGCGACAACGGGTTTCGGGACCGGTCCGGCCTCCCCGCAGGAGAGGTCC
>JBBDTC010000309.1:0-17314 GCA_040904625.1 Gammaproteobacteria bacterium | reverse complement strand
GAGATTGGGCATATGGGTTCTGATCAGTGAACCATGCTATAAGCCCCGGGCGTCACAAGGCAAATTGGCGCTGCCGCGGCGTTGCCGATCCTTGCGGCCGGTCATATCAACGCATCCGCCCGTTTTGGGCTCTGATGCACGTCGCCAGCGGAACCACAGGGCTATCGGGACGTTTTGTTACGATGGCCCCGTCGGGGCCGGTAAAATCTTTGGGAGCTGACCTATGCATTTTCCCCTTCGTTCCACCCTCACCGTAGCCGCCTTCGGGTTGCTGGTATCCGCAACGCCCGTCCTCGCCGAGTCCGTGGCGCCCGTCACCGGGACGGGGATGTTTGAGGCCATCCTCAGCGGTGTGGCCGAAGTGCCGCCCAATGAGGAGGCCGGAACCGGCATGCTCGAGGCGACCTTGGACACCGATACCAACGAGCTGATCTGGAGCGTCATCGTTGAAGGGCTCACCGGCGACCCCACGGCGGCCCATTTCCACGGTCCGGCTGAAGCGGACGAAAATGCCAGCCCGGTCCTGCCGGTCGAGGGCGATCTGGCCACCTCGCTCGGGGGCAGCGCCACGCTGACCGACGAGCAAGCCGCCGATCTGGAGGCGGGCCTCTGGTACTTCAACATCCACACCGAGCAGTATCCCGATGGCGAACTGCGTGGCCAGGTGCTGGTTTACCTTGGCGAAGTGTAAACTGCGTCACGGCGCCAGGGTCACTATGCCCGATTATTGCCCGGCGGCCTGAAGGCCCGGCCGCCGAAGCATTGCCTTGGACCAATCGACATCTATCCCGAATCTCGAAAAACCACGGGGTCATTCCCGCGAAAGCGGGAATCCAGGTTTGCCTGGCACACGGACAAAGACTGGATTCCCGCTTTCGCGGGAATGACGCTGTGGTTGGCTTGCACTGCTAATTTGGTGCCAAGCGCGGCCAAAAATTGAATGTCAATTCAGCCCCAGGGCATCCGGCGGAATGCCGGCTGATCACGCCAACTCCCCGTTCGGGCTCCTCAGGCCTCGGCCAGAATGGCTTCAATCTGCTCCATTCCGCCGACCTGATCTGCCATGGCGTCCCAGCGATGCAAGGTTCGGAGACGAGGGCACGGTTTCGCGTTGGCGTCATGGGCTCGACAGAACCGTCCCGGGCTCCAGATGTTCCTGTCAGGCTCGGTTGAGCGCACCGCGGAAGTGGCGGCAGATATCTGCGAGGATGGGCCATTGGATAAGCCCCTACCACCCCCAGCACCTGGTTGACCTCGTAAAGCGGATGCGTGCCGGACGATAGTCTCGCCTCAGTCCGGAATGGAATTCCCTCTGGAGTCCGGCCTTCTTCCCAAGCCGATCCGTTTGGCTGTGGTGGAGCGCGCCGCCGAAAAATCCGGTGCAACCATCGGGTAGCCTTTCGGGAGCCCCCACTTGTCGCGATACTGCTCTGGCGTCATTCCGTGAGCAGTTCTTAAATGCTGCTTCAGCGACCTGTGATGTCGGCCATCCTCCAGACAGACAATCGCCTCTGGTCGCACCGATTTGCGGATCGGCACCGCCGGCTGCAGCGTTTCCTTCACCGGAATTTCGGTGACGGCAGCAGTCACCGCAGAATGGACTTGGAGGAGCAAGTTCGGAAGATCAGATGGTGAAACGGAGTTGCGGGTAACGTAGGCCGCGGCGATGGCAACAGTTCGTCGTATTATTGGGTCGTCCACACTCATGGCTGGCCCCCTGCATCGACAGGATGAAGACCATTGGCGAGCGAGCCTGTCAATCGAACCAAGGTACTACTAGCCAGGCTAGCGGCCAGATGGTCCCCGCTCATCGCGGGCAACGCAGCGCGAAGCCCGATGTGTCCACTAATATAATTCACCAATACCGCCATAAAGCTATCCGTACCGGTCGAGCAGCGCGTGAATCTTTTCATGCTCGCTCTCGGGCGCCTCGTCGAGCAAGCTGATCAGGGCATCGGCCTCGGCTCGTGCGCGGTCGTACATTTCGCCTCGGCTCCGCTCGCCGTTGACGACGAGCTCTGCGAACTGCACCAAAGCCTCACGACCGACTGCAAGACAGCGTTCGACCTCGTCAGCGTTCATCTCGGTCACCTGCTTCGCGCTCCAACTCCTCGGAGCCAGTGATGGTTCAGCACTACGCTGGACATCCACCAGGGTGCGACCAAAAGTCTGCCTTGGATTCAGCGGCGACGCCCCCATATCGAGAATGCGGCGCCGTCGATCCTCCCTCCCCGATGGCCGCTGCACGGGCCCGAGCGTCGAGGCATTCATTGCCTCCGCTCGGCCCCCATATTTCAGCCGCTGTCCGACGGATCCAGCTCCTCGATTGTCGCTAATACCTGCTCGCGCAGCCAGCGAGGCGCCGGCGCTGCGTCGTGGCGGGTGCCTGCCCTTCGACAACAACAAGTACTCGGTCATAGCCAGCGCCCGTCGGCCGGCCGGTCGAGGTTCTGGCCTACGCCGATAGTGTCGAGCTGCGCCAGGACGGCAGGAAGGTCGGGGAGCATTCGCGATGCTTCGGCCGGGACCAGACCATCTATGATCCCTGGCACTACGTGCCTGTCCTCGCGCGCAAGCCAGGTGCCTTGCGCAACGGCGCGCCCTTCAGGGGGTATGCTGAGCTGATAGAAGACTGCTCCGTCAGGTGATGGCTCTTATGGCTTTGATCCTCTCCATGCCACCAAGCGGTTCGGCCAACGACTGCCAGACGGCGCGGGCGCCCTTTTCCCAAGCGGTGAGATCTTCTGGAGCCACGATCTTGCCGCCGGCTGCGGCGGCGATCTGCATCGAAGCGGTCTCGTCGGCAGTGATCAGCTCGTCGAAATAAGCGGCACCCGCCGCCGCCGCAGACTGGAACACGGCCCGCTGCTCCTCGTTCAGCCCGTTCCAGAACTGGGACGAGAAGAAGACGATGCCCGAAGCCCAGATATGCCCGGTCTCGGTGAGGTAGGGGACGACTTCATAGAGCTTGAAGCCGGCATAGGCCGACTTGGTCAGATCCATGGCGTCGACGACGCCATTGGCCAGCGCATTGTAGGTTTCGGGGATCGGAATGGCTGTCGGGTTAGCGCCGAACGCGCTCCAGAGCTGGGTGTGCAGCGGACTCTGGATCACCCGGATCCGCATGCCCCTGAGCTGTTCGGGCGCACTGATCGGCTCTTTGGCCAATAGGTGTCGAGCGCCGTAATTGATGTAGTCGGCGGCGTGGAAGCCTTGTGCCCAAAGCCTCTGCTTCAGACCGGCTCCAAGGTCGCCGTCCAGCACCCTGCGCAGATGCCCGGCGTCGCGGAAAAGGAATGGCAAATCGAGAATCTGCAGCTCCGGCACCCACCCGGTCAGCGCCGACACGGTCGAGAGCCCCGCCTGCACCGAGCCGAGCCGCACGCCTTCGGCCACTTCGCGTTCTCCGCCGAGCGCGGCATTTGGCACGATGTTGAAGCTAAACTGCCCGGGCAATTGCGCCTCGACGAGGTCGCGGACCTTCAGCCAGACCAAAGTTTCCGGCTTGTCCTCCCCCAGCAGCGAGGCGACGGTGAGCGACCTGATCTGGGCATAGGCGCGGCCGATCAGGGCCGGGCTGCAGAGCAGCACGCCGGCGGCGGTGGCCGACTTCAGCAGCGAGCGTCGAGTGAGGCGAGGCATGGCGGTCTTCTCCTTCAGGTGGCAGGGTTCAGGCGGCAAGGGCGATTGCCCCCAGCACTGCGAGCGCAATGACAAGGGCGGCGAGATAAGGCAGCAGGGCGCGGAACAGCGCTCCCGGCGGCACCTTCGTCACCCCGCTGACGACGTAGACGAGAATGCCAACGGGTGGCGTCAGCGCTCCGATCATCAGATTGGCGACGAGGACCACCCCGAAATGGATCGGATCGATGCCGACGGCCGTGGCGATCGGCACGAGGATCGGCCCGATCAGCAGGATCGCGGCACCGACGTCGAGGACCAGGCCCACGGCCAGCAGGACGAGATTGGCGAGCAACAGGACGACCAAAGGCTCTGGGCCGAGGCTGGTGACCAGCGCCGCGAGGCCGCCGCCGACGTTATCGACGGCAAGCAGGAAGGCGAGCGGGGCGGCGCTGCCGATCAGCAGGCCAATGGAGGAGGCCTCCACCGCGGCTTGACGAAACGCCTCATGCAAAAACCCGCGTCGCGGCCGCGCGGCCAACGCGAGTGCGAGCGTATAGAGCGCCGCCAGCGCCGCCGCCTCAGTGATGGTGACGACGCCGAAACGGATCCCGGCGACAACGATCAGCCCGAGCCCCGCGGCCGGCAGCGCGCCGCCGGCGCGGCGCCAGCGCTCGGCGACCAGCACCCGCGGCTGTCGCGACTGCTCGGTAGCAGTCAGATAGTTGGCCACAGCCAGTGCCAGGGCCATGACCAGGCCAGCGCCGAGGCCTCCGAGAAACAGGCTGCCGACGGAGAGATTGGTTGCCGCGGCAAGGATCAGGAAGGCGATCGAGGGCGGGATCAGATTGTCGAGCACGGAGGTGGCGGCGATAATGGCGCCCGCCTGCTCGGGGGGATAGCCGCCTTTGACCAGTTCGGGATGGAGTGTAACTGCGCCGAACGCCGCGTTCGCTACCGATGATCCCGAGGCGCCGGAGAACAGCACGCTGGTGAGGAGCGACGTCTGCGCCAGGCCCGCCCGGCGGTGCCCCACCAGTGCTGCGGCAAAGCTCACCAGCCTGTGGGCCGCGCCCGATGCCGCCAGCAGACCGCCCGCCAGCAGGAAGAAGGGGATGCCGAGAAGCAGGAATTTCGACATTCCTGACACCACCGAAGCGACGGCGGCGGGCTCGGGCATGCTGCTGCCGAAGGGGATCGCCAGATAGGCGGCAGCAAGGAAGGCATGCGGCAGCGGGGCGCCGGTTAGCAGCCCGGCGAGGGCGAGAATTAGCGCAATGGCGCTGGGCGGCCACCCGGAAATCAGGACGAACTGGCCGGCACCGAAATAGGCAAGGCCGCCGATGACCAGCGCCGCGAGCAGCTCGCGGCCCTGGCCTGCCGCGAGGCGTGCAAGCAGCACCAGCAGCAGGGTCAGGGCGCCGCCCGCAGCGAGCAGTCCGAAGCGGATCCATTCCGGCAGACCAAGCGTGGGCGAAACACCCCCCAGCATCGCCGCAATGCTCGCGCCCCCGAGGCTGAGGGAAAGTGCGCTGATGACGATCAGGCTGTCGGCGATGATGGCGGCGGCGCAGCGCGCCCGCTCGGGCAACCTCTCGACCATGAAGTCGAGACGCATCGCCAGACCGCCGTGGATAGCCAGCGGGGCACCACACGCAATCAACGCGATATGCAGCCAGATCGCCAGCTCGTCCGAGCCCACGAATCCCGTGCCGAAGAGGTAGCGCAAGGCCACGGAACTGAGCACCAGCGCCAGCAGCACAGCAAGCAGGATGGCGCACAAGGCCCCCAGCACCCGCTGCAGTGCCTCTAGCGGCCGCCCCGCCCATGACGATCCATGCGACTTGCTGCCGATCATCGCGATGTCATCCGCGCCAGGTCCGCCGCCGGCCTCATCCATCGGTGGCAATCTCGCGAGGTTCAGCCCCCCACCAGCGGTGGAAGTGGTGAACCGGGCCGCGGCCCTTGCCGATGGCGAGCGCATCTGCCGCCATCAGGGCCCGATGGAGGTAGGCCTTGGCCTCGCCGATCGCCTCGGGCAGTTCAAGGCCAAGGGCGAGACCGGCGGCGATGGCAGCCGACAGCGTGCACCCGGTGCCATGGTCGTTGCGCGTCTGCAGCCTCGGCGCGGCAAAGCGGCGGACGCTGTGGCCATCGAACAGCAGGTCGTCCGCAGTCGCGCCGGTGCCATGGCCCGCCTTGATCAGCACTGCCCCGGCGCCGAGTCGCAGGATCCGCTCCGCCTGTCTTTCCATCTCCGCTTCGGTGCGGGCGATGGCGTCGTCGGCAAGGATCGCTGCTTCGGGCAGGTTGGGGGTGACCAGCTGGCATAGTGGCAGCAACATGCTGCGCACTGCAGCTACCGCGTCCGCGGCTAGCAGCCTGTCGCCCGAGGTCGCCACCATGACCGGATCGAGGACCGGTCTGCGCCCATAGGCCCAGAGGGCGTCGCCGATGGCGGCAGCGATCGCCGCGTTGGCCACCATGCCGATCTTGATGGCGCCGACGCCCAGGTCGGATAGCACCGCGTCGATCTGCGCCGTGACGATCTGTGGGCTCAGCGTTTCGATGGCCGCGACGCCGCGGGTGTTCTGGGCGGTGATGGCAGTAAGCACCGAGGCGCCGTAGACGCCCAGTGCAGAGAAGGTCTTGAGGTCGGCCTGGATGCCGGCGCCACCGCCGCTGTCGGATCCGGCGATGGTCAGGGCAATGGCGGTGGTCATCGGCGCGTCTCCAGCATTTCGTCCACCGCCGCACGGAACATGCGGGTGGTCCGCGCCGGATCGGGAACCTTGAACAGGGCCGAGATCAGCGCCACGCCATCGGCCCCGCCGGCGATGACCTGCGGCACCCTCTCGAGACCGATGCCGGCAATCGCCCCGATCGGCAGCTCCGGTCTGGCGGCGCGAATGCGGCCGATCAGGCGAGTGAGGCCCTCGGGGCCGACGGGCACGTCCGGATTGTTCTTGGAGAGCGTCGTGAAGACGCCGCCGACACAGGCGTAGTTGATGTCCGACGCTATCGCGAGGTCGGCGTCAGCCTCGTTCTTGACGGTGAGACCGATCAGCCCGCCGGCGCCGAGCAGCCGCCGCGCGAGGGCAGGGGGCATGTCCTCCCTTCCGAGATGCACGCCGTCCGCCCCTGCCGCGAGGGCAACGTCCACCCGGTCGTTCACCAGCAGTGGCACGCCAAAGGGCGCCAGCCGCGCCATGATGGCAGCGGCGCAGGCAATCATCGCGGCCGTGCTGGCGCTCTTGTCGCGATACTGGATCACAGTCGCGCCGTTGCCGCCCGCGGCGGCTGCCAGCTCGGCGAGGCCCTCGCGCCCGAGCGTATCGGCGTCGGCGATGCCGTAAAGGCGGATGTCAATCTCAGCCATGCCCGACCCTCAGCCTCCTCTTGATGGCGCCGTTGTCGAGCGAATGGAGTGCATCCAGAAGTGCCGGGGCAAAGCTGCCCGGGCCGGTGCTGTTCTCGGCCGCCACTTCGGCGGCAATGCCGAGCAAGGCCTGCGCCGCCACCGCTGCGAGCAGTGCGTCCTGCTCGACTGCGGTGAACGCTGCGATCAACGCGCCCGAGAGGCAGCCGGTGCCACTCACCAGGGGCAGGTAATGGTGACCGTTGGCCACTGCGTAACGGCGGTCGCCATGCTGGATTTGGTCGATCTTGCCAGTCTGGATGATGACCGCATCGATGGCCCCGAGGGCGCCGATCTCGCCCGCATTGCCCCGCACGACCATTGCAGGCGCGATCAGCTTGAGGGCGAAGTCTCGCCGGAGGGGAGAAACGTCGCAGAACACGGGATCGATGACCACCGGCCGGGACCGGTCGCCCATTAGCTCCACCGCCGTTCCGATCACCCGCTGCTGCCCCTCCTGCATGGTGCCCAGATTGACGAGCAGGGCATCCGCCCGACCGACGAAGGCTTCGATCTCTTCCGCACCCGAGGTCATCGAAGGAATGGCGCCAAGGGCGGAGAGGCCGTCGGCGACCAGCTTCTGCGCCACGGTGTTCATGAGGCAATGCACCCTTGGCCGCTGCTCGCGCACGCGCGCCAGAGCCGCGCCGATTTCGGCCGCCTCGATCACGGCAGGGCCACGGCGTAGTCGCCAACCGGCAAGGCGGTGTCGATCAGGTCATGCTCAACCATGAAAGCGGCGAAGCGCTCATAGCGCTTGCGGTCGAGGGCGCCGGGACGCTTGGCGAGTCGGGGCAGCGTGTCGATGAAGGCAACGCGGTTCAGCTCGTCGTCGAGATCGGGGTAAGCCCGGATGAACAGTGCCCACGCCTCGTCGGGGTGGTTCGTGATGTAGATGCTGGCCTGCTCCACCGCATCGAGGAAGCGCGGAAGGCGCGGATCTCCGACACTGGCTTTGCGGGTTATGAAGATCAGCTCGTCATAAGCCGGAACCCCATGCTCCTCAGGGTAGAAAGCGGTGCCGGGATGCCCCTCGAGCCGCATCTGCGTGAGCTCGAAATTCCTGAAACCGCCGATTGTGGCGTCGACCTGACCGCTGATTAGCGCCGGTGACAGCGAGAAGTTGACGTTGACCAGCTCCACGTCGTCCTTGGTGAGCCCGACCGACGAGAGCATGGTGCCGACCAGTGCGTCCTCGAACCCCGAAACCGAGTATCCGATCTTGCTGCCGGCCAGGTCGGAGAGGTCGTCGATCTCACCCCCGGCGAGGACGATCAGGCTGTTGAGCGGGGTTTCCACCAGCGTCCCAATGCGCACGATCGGCAGCCCGGCATGCACGTCGAGATAGAGGTTGGGCTGGTAATGAATGCCCACATCCACCTGGCCGGCGGCCACGAGGCGCGGCACCGACGAGGGGTCGCTGGGCGGAACAAGCTTCACGTCGAGGTCGGCTGCCTCGAACAGCCCCAGTTCCTGCGCCACGACCATTGGCGCGTGGTCGGGATTGACGAACCATTCGAGCAGCACGGTGAGCTCGTCCTGTGCGTCGGCCGGTACGGCTGATCCGAGGGTGATGAGCGTGGCGGCGGCGAGAGAGCGTATGATGGACATGTGGTTCCTGTTCGAGGTTGGAGGAGGATCAGCGGGTCTCGTCGGCCCAGGGCACGAGCGCGGCGAGTTCATCCACGGCGTAGCGCAACAGCAGGGTGAGCGCGGCGAGCAGCGCCAGGGCCGCGAACATGATGTCGGTCTGCATGCGGGCGTTGGCTTGAAGCAGCAGGAATCCAAGCCCTCCGGAGGCGCCGACCCACTCCCCCACGACCGCGCCGAGCGGCGCCAGCGCGGCGGCGACCCGAAGACCCGACAGCAGGCTAGGGAGCGCCAGCGGTACCCGGACCAGCCACAGCGTCTGCAGCCGCGTCGCCTCCGTGAGTGCCGTCGCGTCCAGCAGGTCTTGAGGGGTGCGGCGCAGCCCATCGGCGAAAGCCGAGGCGATGGGGAAGAAGATGATCAGCGTCGCCATCACCACCTTGGACGCCATGCCGAAGCCGAACCAGAGGACCAGCAGCGGTGCGATGGCGAACACAGGCAGCGCCTGCAGGACCAGCACGATCGGCCAGACGACGCTGCCGAGGCGGGGCAGGGCGACGATCAGCAGTGCCACCCCGATGCCGCATGCCGTGCCGATCACCAGCCCCGCGAGGACTTCGGTGGTGGTGATGCCGAGGTGGAACAGCAGCAGGCCGGTGCTGCTGGCGAACACCGCGCCGACCGCTTGCGGCGACGGCATCATGTAGTGCGGCGGCGCCAGCACCCAGATCGCCGCCTGCCACGCGACGAGCGTGACGAGCAGGCCCCTCGCGATGTTGGCCGTGGCGGCCATCTCGCCCGGCTCAGCGCCGAATGGAGGGCATCATTCTGGAGCCGGCGCATCGCCAGCATGCATCGACTGGATGGCGAAAATACAGGAAAAAGCCGCAGCGAGCGTTCATCGTCAGGATCCCGTTCCTACGCCGGCATTACCCGGATCAGGTTCTAAGGGATCGGCTCACCGCCGTCTCAGCACCGTTCGATGCACCCCTCGGTCGCCCAACACTGGCTGGCACCGTCGGGTCGGTCAAGTAGTATTTTTAGACGAGCCGGTGCGGGAATCGGGCGCAATGGTTCGGCCGGATGCTTCAGACCTTGCCTCGCCGCTGCCGCATGATCGTGGGACTGACCCCTGTCCAGCGGCGGAACGCGTGGTTGAAGCTGGTCGGTTCCGAATAGCCGAGCCGCCACGCGATTTCCGCAATGGGGGTGTCTGTCGCGGTGAGCAGATCGGAGGCCACGCGCCGGCGTGCCTCTTCGAGCAAATCGCGAAAGCGCGCGCCGTGTTCGAGCAAACGGCGCTGCAGCGTCCGTTCGGAATGACCAGTCTCCGCCGCAAAGCTGGACAGCGTTACGGGCGATCCGTCCTGCTTCACCAGGATCTCGGTCAGGGCATCCAGGAGGTCGTCGCCTGAGGTGCTCATCTGGATGCGCTGCAGACACTCCTCCATATAGGCGGCATGCAGCGCCGGGTCGCCGTAATAGAGGCGCCGCGAACTGTACGACCTATCCCAGCGCACCTCCGTCGCTGCCGCATCGAAACGCACCTCGTGGTCCATGACGGTGAACTCGCCGGGGGTCGGGCTCGGGAGGGCGAGCTCAATGCTGCCGAGCGGGAAAGGACCGGCCCAGACGTCGTGCAATGCCGTCAGCATGGCGCCAAGATCGCGATAGGTGGTGAAGTCGACCAGCGGCTCCGGCACGCGTCGGAAATCCAGTCGCTGTCCGCTGAGCAGGCCGCCATCTTCGATAGGCGACAGCTCGACAAGGGAATAGTCGAGTTCGCCCGTTGACGTGGAGGCGCTCACCATCGCTCCGAGATCGGGCGAAGTCATCAGCGCCATGCCGAGCCGTCCATAGCTGGGCAAGTGGTAACGTGCACCGGTCTGGACCCAGAGATCCGGCCGATAACCGGTGATGCCGACAAACGCTTCCTGAAAGGCCAACTCCTGCTGGAGCGAAACTTCTCCGGGCAACTGGCCAAGCCCCTCGGGGAAACCGGCCGCCTCGAGGGCGGGCCGCGCCGCCAGGCCCTGTTCTTCAAGTACGCGCAACATAATCCGCATGCTCAGGTCGGGCAGGGGGGGTGCCTTCTCAAAACCGGATCTCATGAAAGGTGGCCTCCTTGTCGTCAAAAGACAGCAAATTGGCGGGATCGATCCTATTCCGCCGCTGCCGCCTTGCTTATCTTCCCGGATCGCAACAGCCGAAAGTTCCATAACAGGCTGGTATCCTACCCGAGCAGCGCACCCATAGGAACTATCCTTTAGGCGAACGCCGACGGTACTTTCGTGTGCCGTTGTAACCGGCGTGCCGAGCATTCGAGGCGGCAGCGATGTCGACTTGAACATTCGCGCGAAATCTCAGGCATCGGGCAGAATATGCGTGGTGCTGCATGGAATAGTATTTGACTTAACTGTCACTAGGCCGGCGACCACATGCCGGTGCGAGTGATCCACTGGAGGAGCTGTACATGTTGGATGAAGAAGTAGAAAACGTCGCGCCGGAGACGGGGGCGACGAAGCCGACGGGCTTCAGCCGTCGCGGCTTCCTGCAGGCGCTGGGCGCAATGACGGCCACCACAGCGGTGGTGGCTCATGTCGGAGTTGCCCGAGCAGGCAATGGCTGGACCATTGGCCTCGAGGGCGTCCCGCCCGAGAAACTCAAGGAAATGTACACCCTGATGCTCAAGTCCCGCTGGTGGGAAGAGGGCATGAAGGAAGTGTTCCTTGCCGGTCAGGACAATATGTATGGGGCCTTCCACATCTCGGTGGGTGAAGAAGCCTCCGCGGTCGGCGTGATGTCGGCACTCAATGAGGACGACTATATCGCCTCCAACCACCGCGGCCACGCCCATCTGATCGCCAAGGGCGGTGACCTCGAGAAGATGTCCGCCGAATTAATGTTCAAGGAGACCGGTTACAACAAGGGTTTCGGCGGTTCCATGCACATCACCGATGCCAGCAAGGGCATCCTGGGCATGAACGGCATCATCGGGCCGCAATACCTGTTCGCCGCCGGCGCCGCTTATTCGGCCAAGGTTCGTGGCACCAAGCAGGTGGCGGTCGCCTTTGGCGGCGACGGTTCGGTCAACAATGGCTGGTACTATTCCGGCCTGCGCAACGCCGCGCTCTACAAGCTGCCGATGATTGCCGTGGTCGAGAACAACGGCTACCAGATCTCGTCCCCGCAGCAGCGCACCAACTCACTGATCAACCTGCACGAATTCGGTGCCGGACTGGATATCGCCCATGAGGCGGTCAACGGCATGGACGTTATGGCCGTATACACCGTGGCGCGCCGCGCTGTGGAAAGGGCACGTGCCGGCGAAGGCCCGACGCTGATCGAGACCAAGACCTATCGCTACTACGACCACGCTGGTCTCTCCGGCGCCAAGCCGGGCCAGTTGGGAGCCTTTGGTCTGCCTTACCGCAGTGACGCCGAGGTCAATGCCTGGATCGCCGAGGACCCGATCCCCAAGCTGCGCAGGCAGATGGTGATGAACAATGTCTTCACGGAAGCCGAGGCTGACTCCATGGAAGCGGACGTCAAGCAACTGGTGGCCGACTCCATCGAGTTCGCACGCCAGTCCCCGCTTCCCCAACAGGACGCAGCGCTGCAGCACGTCTTCGCCGGTGCATCGGTTGCTGCCAGCCAGTTCATTGCCTGACCCTACGGATTCATGAGAGGAGAAATATCAAAATGGTAGCGAAGGCAGGCGGTTACGCAATCCTGGAAGCCATCCAGTTCGAAATGCGCGCACAGCCGCACATGACAATGCTGTACCAGGGCACCAAGCCAGTTGCGGTCAGCGCCTTGGGACAGATCATCGACCTTCAGACGGAGTTCGGCGACGTCCGGCTTCCCGAAGGTCCGATCGACGAAGAATGGTATGTCGGCGGCGCCGCCGGCATCGCGATGACGGGTGTGCCGGTGATCGCGCATCTCCCGTTCATGTGCACGCTACGCAGCTTTGAACTGGTCTTTAACCAGGTCGGCAAGCTGCGGCACATGACGGGCGGTCAGGTCAACATGCCGCTGGTAATTTGGCAGGACGGCGCCGGACGCCTTTTGGGCCTAGCCGGCCAGCATGCCGACGCTGGCCAGGAAGCTCTCTACGCGGGCATCCCAGGTATCAAGGTGGTCGTGCCTTCCAACCCGTACGACGCTAAGGGGTTGATGACCGCCGCTATACGGGACCCCGATCCGGTGATTTTCTTCCACTACGGTGCGATCAATAGCATCAGCATTGACGTGCCGGACGACGACTACATTGTTCCAATCGGTGAGGCCGCCATCCGCCAGGAGGGCAGCGACATCACTATCGTAGGTTTTGGCAACGCGGCTATCGAGATTAACCGAGCAATGGACGGACTCAAGGCCGAAAACATCAGCGCTGAGATAATCGATCCGCGCACGCTGAAGCCGCTGCCGATCGACGCCATTGCCGCTTCTGTCCGCAAGACCGGCAAGCTGCTGGTCGTCGACCACGGGCAGGAATCGATGGGTACGTCTGCCGAAATCATCTCGCGTGTCGCCATCGCTGTACCAGGCGCCCGGCTTAACCGCTCAACTTTCCCGGATGCGCCTCCGCCAGGCGAGGCGGGAATGATTTCCTGGATGACACCCGACGCCGCGAAGGTGGTGCTTGCAGCTAAGCAGATGATGCGCGCAGCATAGTCAGACCAACCAACCAGATCGGGGCGGGCACAGCTCGCTCCGATTTCTTAGCAGATGAGGTCAGAATTGACGTCTCCAGTAGAACGGGTATGCCCCGGTTGCGGCGGGCTGACACGACATGAACGCGTCTTCGTCACCATGTGGCTCGGAGCGGAGCTGAACGTCATCGACGACGTGCCAGCCCATGTCTGCGACCACTGCGAGCAACAGTCTTACGACCCCGCCGTCGAAAATCAGATCCGCGCCCTCGTGGCCCAAGGTTTCCCGGGTCACAAGGCTACGCGGCACGTTTCGGTGCCTGTGTTCCGGCTTGACGAGGAGCGCCCCAAGCTGGACCCCGTTGAGGCCGCCCAGTACCTTCAGAACAGCCGGGAGGTTCCCCAGTCATGATCAGCGTCCGTTTCCCGAAGCCGGCGGTGCTGGCAACCGCCATATTGTTGGGTGCTGGTACAACTGTTCCGGTGATGACAAACTCGCAGGCTCAGGATCTTGACCTTGATGTCATCTTCAACTGCAGCACGGACGGGCCGTTGGGCGAGCAGACGCCGGAACAGTGCCTCGAGTCGCGCAGCGTGCTGCTCAACTCCTGCACCGCCTGCCATACCTTCGTGCCTATCGTGAAGGCTCAGAAGTCCGAAGAGGCCTGGAATTCGACGCTTAGCGTCCATCGTTCGCGGGTCCCTGACCTGACCGACGAGCAGTTCGAGGCGCTGCGGGCATTCCTCATCACCCACTTCAACGAGACGCT
Organism: Gammaproteobacteria bacterium; assembly: GCA_040904625.1. Lineage (GTDB taxonomy): Bacteria > Pseudomonadota > Gammaproteobacteria > JACKNG01. The sequence goes on along the minus strand of JBBDTC010000309.1, from coordinate 3,257 downwards.
GCCGCCGCCGGTCCTGCCGCCGGCGCTAGAAGCGCTCGGAGCCGGCCTTCCGGCCTGAGGTTCAGACATGACAAGACTTGCCATCCTGCTCGCGCCGGTGCTCATCCTGCTTTCGGTCGCTACCTTCGTCACCGTCTCCGCACAGGCGCAGGATATTGACCTCGATCAGATCTTCCGCTGTAGCGCCAGCGAGGACGCCGGCAAGGCCAATTGCAGCGAGGCGCGCGATCTCATCCTCAACAACTGCACGGTCTGCCACTCCTTCGTGCCGATCGTCATGCAGCAGTTTGATAGCGAAGGCTGGACGGGCCTGCTCGAGCGCCATGTCGGCGGCGGCCGCGTCAACCAGCTTTCGCCCGAGCAGGTGCAGAGCATCCACGATTACCTGACGGCCAACTTCAATGGGGAGCTGCCGCCACCGGAGCTGCCACCGGCACTGCTGTCTACCTGGACGTCTTACTAACCCGGCCGCATCGATCCCTGACGCTGTCCAGGCCTGCGGCAGAGAGCAGCATGCAGTTCAATTCCTTCGCCTTCCTCGGCTTCTTCGCGCTTCTGACGGGCCTCTACTACGTGGTGCCGCAGCGCTGGCGTTGGCCGCTGCTGCTGGTGGCAAGCTACTACTTCTATTCGCAGTTCCAGCTCGTCTATGTGCTACTGCTGGCCTATTCGACCCTCTGTGCCTACGGCTTCGGTCTGTGGATGGAACGCCGGTCGGAGCGCAGTCGGCTATTGCTCACAGCGGCGGTGCTGGCTCAGCTCGCCATACTCGTCCTCTTCAAGTACGTCGACTTCTTCGTTGGGCTGCTGGAGAGCGCCTTCGCGCCGCTGTCTGGTGCTGAGGCGCTAGCGCTGCCTCGGCTCGGATGGTTGCTTCCGGCCGGCCTGTCCTTCTTCGTCTTCTCCGCCATCAGCTATGTTGTCGATGTGCACCGGCGTACCATCCCTGCGGAGCGCCATCTCGGGCATTTCGCGCTCTATCTCGCTTTCTTCCCCAAGCTCGTCGCTGGTCCCATCGAGCGCGCCGGGCCGTTCCTGGAGCAGCTGCGCGAGGGGGCGGTGTTCATCACCGCCAACGTCACCTTCGGCCTGCAGCTGCTGCTCTGGGGGCTGTTCAAGAAAGTGGTAGTCGCCGACAACCTCGCCGCTTTCGTCGACGTCGCTTTCACCAATCCCGATTTCCAGTCGCCGGTGGCGCTGATCGTCGCCGTCTACTTCTATGCCTTCCAGATCTACTGCGACTTCTCGGGGTATTCTGACATCGCCATCGGCCTCGCCGCCATCCTTGGCTTCCGGCTCATGGAGAACTTCAAGCGCCCTTATTTTTCCCGTTCGGTCCCCGAGTTCTGGAGTCACCGCTGGCACATCTCCCTCGCCAACTGGTTCCGAGACTATCTATACATCCCGCTGGGCGGGAGCCGGGTGAGCAAGCCGCGCTGGTACGCCAACCAGATGACGGTGTTCATAGTCAGCGGACTGTGGCACGGCGCCAATCTCACCTTCGTAATCTGGGGTGCACTCAACGGCCTCTATCAGGTCCTCTATTTCGCCTTCGGCGGCGCCCGCAAGGCGGTGAGCTCGCGGCTCCCCGGCTTCCTCTGGGGCGCCTTGGGGCTGCTGCTCACCTTCCATCTGGTGCTGTTCTCGTGGATATTCTTCCGCGCCGAAAGCGTGGGCGACGCCTGGTCGGTGATTACCAAGATCTTCAATAACCTCGGCATGCTCCCCATGCTGTTGCCGGCTTACAACTGGAGCGCGTCATTCTGGATGGCGCTGGGGTTGATCGGCTTTCTCATCCTCGTCGAGGCACTGGACGAGTTTCGCCAGCTCTGGGCTTGGCTCGCCCAGCGGCCGACGTTCCTGCGTTGGGGCTTCTACTACGGCCTCATCGCGGTGCTGCTGGTGTTCGGGCAGTGGGGCATGAGCCAATTCGTCTACATGCAGTTCTAGAGGTTGGCAGATGGCTGAGTTGACAGGCACCATGGTGAGCGCGCTGCCCCAGGCAGGGCGGCAGGCTCGGCGCCAGTGGCCACTCTTCGTGCTGATCGGTCTAGGTCTCTATGCCGGGCTCTATCTGTGGGCGGAATCGCTGGTGCACGAGTATGGCGAGCGCAACCGCTTCTTTATGGTGGCAGAAGCGCCGCCGCAGACCTACGACTTTGCCATTCTGGGCGCCTCGCACGCCATGCCGCTGAGCTATGAGGAGTTCAACGACGTCATGGAGGCGGAGAGCGGCGGATCGATCATGAACCTCTCCATCGAAGGCGCCGGCATACTGCCCAACCGTCTGGTTCTCGACTACTTCCTGCAGCGCCACCAGGCGCGCAATGTGGTATTCTTCCTCGACTCTTTCGCCTTCTATTCACCGCAGTGGAACGAGGACCGGCTCGACAGCGCGCTGCTAGCCCGCGCGCCGCTCGATGTTGATCTGGTGACGACGCTGGCCCGCTATCCCTGGGCGCGGGACGAGCTGCTTCCCTATATCTCGGGCTTCACCAAGATCAACAACCATGACCGTTTCGCCCCCGACCGCTCCGATGCCGAACTGAACAAGTTCGACAAGATTTACCGTCCGATTCCGCAGATCGACCGGGAGCGCGTCGCCTTTCTTTACCCGGCGGAGATTTCCGACAGCGAGTTCGCGCGCTATCTCGGCGAATTCGGGGCCCTAATCGATATGGCCGAGGAACACGGTGGTCGGTTTATCGTGGTCAAGTCGCCGACGCCGGTCCGCTATCGGGACGCGCTGCCAGACGAGGCGGCGTTCGATGCCGCGGTTGCGGAACTGCTCGAGGCGCGCAATGTCGCCTATCATGACTTCTCCGAGGTACTGCCGGATGACGTCAACTACTATGACACTGATCACCTGAACGAGACTGGCGTCGCCGCCTTCATCGATACCCATTTCGCGCCGCTACTTCGCCTCCACGCCGCCGGCAACTGAGGCAGCGCCGAGGTCCGGCGGCAGAGGCTGCTTGCCGCGGCGGCAACGTTATCGTCAACGATGAGCTACATCCGCGTTGACGTGAACTTGGGGAGATGAAGATGACGCCAAGTGAGGGACTGCATACCGTCAAGGAGAGTTGCGCGGTGCGGCAGTCCCAAGATTCGGGCCCAACCGTCTGTCCCCCTGTCTGTCCGCCGAGCATCGCCCCCGGACGGCCGCAGGAACAGCCATTAGCTCCCTGACTCCCTCTCCGCTATCTTCCCCGACTGCACAGCGTTGGCAATGTTGCACAAGTCCGCGCAGCAGCGGC
>JBBDTC010000308.1:0-2858 GCA_040904625.1 Gammaproteobacteria bacterium | reverse complement strand
CGGCCGGACATGTCCTTGTTCATGTTCACCCGCAAGATCCTCGACGGCGAGCCCATCGATGTCTTCAATTACGGCAATCACCGGCGCGATTTCACCTACATCGACGATATCGTCGGCGGCGTCATCGGCTGCCTCGATACCATAGCGACACCCAATCCCGAATGGCGCAGCGACGCGCCCGATCCGGGTACGGCCAAAGCGCCGCACCGGCTCTACAACATCGGCAACAACTCACCGGTCGAGCTGATGGATTTCATCGCCACGCTGGAGGATTGCCTGGGCCGCAAAGCGCAAATGAACATGCTGCCGCTGCAGCCCGGCGACGTGCCGGATACCTATGCCGACGTCAGCGCGCTGGTCGAAGACATCGGTTATCGCCCGGGCACGCCCATTCGCCAGGGCATCGAGAATTTCGTCGCCTGGTACAAGGAGTATTACGCCATCTCATGAGCACGCATAACAGAAAAATCGCCGTCATCGGGCTCGGTTATGTCGGCCTGCCGGTCGCGGTCGCATTCGGGCGCAGCACGCGCTGTATCGGCTTCGACATCAATACCACGCGCATCGCCGAACTCATCGCGGGGCACGACGACACCCTCGAAGTGACCGACGAGGAATTGGCCGCAAGCGATATCCTCTTCACCTCCAATCCGGACGATCTGCGGGCAGCGGACTTTCACATCGTGGCCGTGCCGACCCCGATCGATCAGGCCAAGCGGCCCGATCTCACCCCCGTGCTGCGCGCCTCCGAGACGCTCGGCCGGCACATCAAGCGCGGCGACATCATCGTCTACGAGTCGACAGTCTATCCGGGGGCGACGGAGGAGGACTGCGTGCCGGTGCTGGAGAAGTTGTCCGGTCTCGAGTGCGGCAAGGATTTCTTTGTCGGCTACTCGCCGGAGCGCATCAACCCGGGCGACAAGGAACACACCTTCACCAAGATCACCAAGGTGGTGTCCGGCCAGACGCCGGAGGTGCTCGATATCGTCGCCGATGTCTATGGCAGCGTGGTGACGGCCGGGGTGCATCGGGCAGCGACGATCAAGGTGGCCGAAGCAGCCAAGGTCATCGAGAACACCCAGCGCGATTTGAACATCGCGTTGATGAACGAACTCGCCCTGATCTTCGATCGCATGGGCATCGATACGCGCGATGTGCTCGCCGCGGCCGGCACCAAGTGGAATTTCCTGCGCTTCGAGCCGGGCCTGGTCGGCGGACATTGCATCGGCGTCGATCCCTACTACCTCACGCACAAGGCCGCCATGCTCGGCTATATCCCGCAGGTGATCCTGTCCGGGCGCAGCATCAATGACGACATGGGGCGTTTCGTCGCCCAGCACGCGATTCGCGCCCTGATCAACCAGGGCGGCGTGGTCAAGGACAGCGTCGTCACCGTGCTCGGCTTCACCTTCAAGGAAGACGTGCCCGATCTGCGCAACACCCGCGTCATCGACATCGTCACCGAGCTCGAGACCTACGGCGTGCGCGTGCAAATCCACGACCCTTTCGCCAGCGCGCACGAAGCCGAAGAAGAGTACGGCGTCGCGCTCACCGCGATGGCCGATCTCGAACCCGCGGCGGTCGTCATATTTGCCGTGCCGCACCGTCAATACCTGGCTGACGGCTGGGCCACCGTGACGGCGCGCCTGCGCGACGGACGCGGTGCCGTGCTGGACGTCAAGGGCCGCCTCGATCGGGCGACCGTACCCGCCGATATCACGCTATGGAGGCTTTGATAGCATGAACGTCGTCATGGTCGGGACCGGCTACGTCGGGCTCGTCTCCGGCTCCTGCTTCGCGGAATTCGGGGCAGACGTCATCTGTGTGGACGTCGATGCGGCCAAGATCGAACGGCTCGAGCGCGATGAGATCCCCATCTACGAGCCGGGCCTCGATCAACTCGTGCACGCCAACCGCAGCGCTGGCCGCCTGCATTTCACCACCGATCTCGGCGCGGCCGTCAGTCAGGCCGATCTGGTGTTCATCGCCGTCGGCACGCCGAGCCGGCGCGGCGAGGGCTTCGCCGATCTGAGCTATGTCTACGAGGCCGCGCGACAGATCGCCCAGCACCTCACCGGCTATACCGTCATCGTCGACAAGTCGACGGTGCCGGTCGGCACCGCGCGCAACGTCGCCCGCATCGTGCGCGAGCAGAACGCCGCGGCCGATTTCGATGTCGCCTCGAATCCCGAGTTTCTCCGCGAAGGTGCCGCCATCGCCGATTTCACGCGCCCGGACCGGGTCGTGATCGGCGTCGAGAGTGAGCGGGCCGAGCGCCTGCTGCGCGAACTCTATCGCCCGCTCAACCTGCGCGAGACGCCCATTCTCACGACCAACCTCGAGAGTGCGGAACTCATCAAATACGCCGCGAATGCGTTTCTCGCGACCAAGATCAGCTTCATCAACGAGATGTCTACGCTGTGTGAGAGCGTCGGCGCCGACGTCCACGCCGTTGCCAAAGGCATGGGCATGGACGGGCGCATCGGCCATAAATTCCTTCATCCCGGCCCGGGCTATGGCGGCTCGTGCTTTCCCAAGGATACCCAGGCTCTGGTCCGCATCGCCCAGGAGCACGGCGCGAGCAGCCGTATCGTCGAGGCGGTGATAGAAGTCAATGCCGCGCAGAAGGCGCGCATGATCAAGAAAATCCGCGGCGCCCTGGGCGGCAGCGAGGAGGGCCGCACGCTCGGCGTACTGGGGCTGACCTTCAAACCCGAGACCGACGACATGCGCGACTCGCCGGCACTGTCCATCCTGCCCGCGCTGATCGAGAAAGGCGCACACGTGCGCGCCCACGACCCGCAAGGCATGCACGAGGCGCGGCATCTGCTGCCGGCCGAGGTCAGCTACTGCGACGA
>JBBDTC010000307.1:0-17507 GCA_040904625.1 Gammaproteobacteria bacterium | reverse complement strand
TGCGGACCAGAAAGGGGAACAGGGTGCGATTGATCCTAGCAGCCTGTCGGACTTAGGATGAATCTACTGCGGCGGTGGGATAGCGGCCCAAACGAGCGCGCATTCTCGTTAAATAGCCCCACTATTCGCCTCGAATGCGCGCTCATTTGGCCTCGCTCTCCCACTCGCCTCGCGACGATTCCCTAAGCCCGACAGGCTGCTAGTCACCAGTATTTTGGTGATGGCCGTGCCGGCACCGTCAATAGCGGAGACCTTCGTCGATATATTCGCTGGGCGCGCGATGCCAGAGAATACACCGGTCACGCTCACTTCAGACGAGGCGCGAATCAATGGTGATATCTTTCCCGCCGCTCTGCGAGTGGACGTGGCGAGCGTCAATCCGACCGCATCGACCATCTTCGGCGGACGTATCGGCCATTGGTTCGGTCACAACTTCGGCGTGGCAGTCGATGCCTCTACGCTCAATCCCGACGTGAAACGGCAGACCGTTACCGCGACGGCCGACCTCGAACTCGACGAGAGCATATTCGGCGAACGCGTGAAAATCTCGACAGGACGCGCGGTAGCCGTCAATGTTCCGCGCATCACGATACGGACCACCGCGACGGTCGCCGCCCAGGCCCTGGTGCGGCTGCCGATCGGCGCTACTGCAGAACGGCCAACCGGGTGGATAGCCCCCTATGCCTTTGCTGGACCGGTCTGGCTGGTCACCGACCCCAGCCTGGATGGCAATCTGGGTCTACGCGTCGGTGGCGGTGCGAAACTGCCGCTGAGCCGGAACTTCGCATTGTTCGTGGAATACCGCTATACGCGGGTCGATGCCGATATGGAAGCCGGGAAAATCGGCGGCGTGCGCGGCAATATGCATGCAGAGACGGGCAAGATCCGCGCCGATCTGCGCCTCCGTAATCACTCCGCCGTGGGCGGCATTTCAGTCAGCTTCTAGCAGCCTGTCGGACTTAGGGCCCGCCGCAACGGCGGGAGCGCCGGTCAAGGGCAGGCCCGTGGCTAGCGCTTAGCCGGGCGGGACTTCCACCCGCTAAGGGTCCGCCGCAGAATAACTGGGCGATCTGGGGCGTTGAGGCGGCTGGCTGGCCAGGCGCGAGGAGGGCGAATAGTGGTTCTATTCAACTAACGAGCAACGCCGCCAGATGGGATGGATCGGCGTTCCAGATAGTTCAGTTATTTTGCGGCGGGCCCTAAAATGTGCGGCATTGCCAAGCCGCTGCTGCCACCGTAATTCGTAGTTCGTAATTCCACGGTAATTCCGTGATTCAGCGGCGGTAGTCGCGAACGTAGTCCGGGACGGCGTGGACATCGTCCAGCCTGGGATCGGCGACTGGTTCTGAGGTGACAGTCTCGAACGGCAACACGCCGGCCCATACGGGATGATCGAGTTCGTCACCGGCATCGCCCGGCGGGCCTTGCCGAATCTTGGCCGACGCGTCCTCGATGTCGATCTCCACTATGGTGGTCGCTTTGAGCTCCTTCGGCGTCGGCTGGCGCGCGTCCGACCAGCGTCCCGGGCAGACGTGCTCCGTCAGAGCGCGCAGTGCGGTGAGCTTGTGTTCCGTATCGACAATCGTGCGACCGCGGCCATAGAGCACGGCCGAGCGGTAGTTCATCGAATGATTGAAGACCGTGCGGGCGAGCACGAGGCCATCCAACAAGGTGACCGCGATGGCGAGCGGGTTGCCTGCATCGATGTGATTGAGCAGGCGCCCGCCCTTCAAGCCGTGCAGCAAGAGCCGATCGCCCAGCCGGGCGTGGATGGTCGGAATGATGAAGGGTTGACCGTCGAGCTCGAAGCTCACGTGGCAGACCAGCGCTTCGTCGAGAATACCGAAGATGGTCTCGCGATCGTAGACCCCGCGTGTGGGGTAGCGTTTGACGGTGTTACGTTCGTTCTGGGGAAAGTCCGGCACCGGTTGTCCTCGCGGCTATAGGTACTCGATGAAAAATCACGGAGAAAAAGCGGCGCTTGATTCGCTGCGACAAATCACTCGCGTCCCCTCCTTCCTTAGGACCCTGACCAAAAATAGCTTTACATTCGGCTGCGCCTCACGCGGCCCGCGGCTCCACTTCGCGCAGGAAGCGCAAAATCTGCGCGGTGGCCGCCGCCGGCGCTTCGACCTGCAGCCAGTGCCCGCTGCCGTCGATGAGTTCGATGAAGCGGAGATCGTCGAACGCCTGGGGGAACCACTCGCGCCAGGAGGAATCGTAGCGCAGCACGTCGTCCGCGGCGCCGGCGACGAATGCAGCCGGTTGCGTGAAGCGTTTGCCTTCGAGCTCCGGCGTGTCCTCGCACATGTAAGGAATGTTGCGATACCAGTTGCAGGGGCCACGGAAACCGCTGCGGCGGAATTGCGCGACGTAGTAGGCGAAATCGTCCGCGGACAGCCACTTCGGCAGGTGATCGGGGCGGGGCAGGCAGTCGAGCAGGCCGGCACTGCGCGGATGTTCGAGCTGCTGCAGCCAGGTCCCGGGCGGTGAATCGGCCGCAAGTGCATAGTAGAGTTTGAGCAGGCTCGCCTCGACATCACGCTCGAGTTCGGCTTCGACCACGCCTTCCTGCTGGAAGTAGCGGATATACCAGAAGTGGTCGTCGTGGCCGGGCGGATTCACGGTCGCGTCGGCCGGACGCCAGAACGGTACCGACAGCCCCATCACGGCGCAGCAGGCCTCCTCGTGGAGGAGCGCCGTGTTCCAGGCGACGAGACATCCCCAGTCCTGGCCAATCAGGTTGAACCGCTCGTAGCCGAGCGCCTGCGCCAGGCCGACGACATCGCCGGCAAGCGCGCGAATGTTGTAGTCGCGTACCGCTGGCGGCTTGCTGCTGCCGCCGTAGCCACGCTGATCGGGCACCGCCACGCGGTAGCCGGCCTCGGCCAATGGTGCGATCTGATGCCGCCACAGGTACCAGCACTGCGGCCACCCATGCAGCAGGATGACCAGCGGGCCATCGCCCGCAACCACCGTACGCAGGGTGACGCCATTGGTCTCGATCATCTGAAAGTCGGGTTCACGCATGATCGCCTCTCGCTTTCGGAAGGGAATATCGAGCCTGATCCGCTCATCTGTTGCGCTTGCGCGCCCGGCGTTCCGCTTTGCGCTTGTTCTTCTTCTCTCTTGCGGTCTTCTTCGCGGCAGGTGGAGGTCCGTGCGGGAGTGGCAGCGGCTCATTCTGAACGACGTCCATCCAGGCCTCCAGCCCTTCGGGCGTATCGACGTCGAAGCCCGCATCGCGTCCGGCCATGACGATGGACTTGGCGACGCCGAAGTTGGTGTCGTCGCTGAGTTCCAGCTCGAGCCTGATGATCGCGTTGTGGCCGAGCACGCGCGCGCAGGATTCAGCCTGCGCAAGCCCATACTCGCGGCCGAGGAAGCGGAAAAACGCGCGATTCGCTTCGATGACCGCACGCGCCTTCGAGGCCTCTATGCTGACGCTGAGCGGGATGAAATGAAACAGGATTTCCCGCAGCGTAAAAGGCTCCATCTCGGCTATGCTCATGCCGAGCGCGTTCGCGGCGATATCCATCAGCAAACGAGGGGCCTCTAGATCGTCGACATCCTGGCCCTCCGGCGACGCTGCGAAACCCGCCAGGAGTTCGTCCTCGAGCGGCGCACGTGCATCCGGGTCGAGGCCATCGCCGGCGTCGTCCAAGGCGAGTAGTTCGGCGATCAGGGGATGGACCGGGCTGATTTCGATCGGCCGGTGATCGTAGGGCGCCAGCAGGGCCACCTCGATCTCGCCCTCATGGGAGGGTACGGTGAGCATGCGGGACAGCGCTACGCCGCGCTGCCGGGCCTCACGCAGCGCCTTCTTTTCCACCAGTACGGCGACGAGTGCACTGGCGATGGCTGCCATCAGCGTGACTTCCCTCGCGGTCGGTGGGCGTATCAGCAGATCTGCATCGGCCGCGACCAGCCCTGGATACGCTGCCGAGCCCGCGACCTCCCACTGATGATCGGCAATCTCCTTGCGCAGTTCTGGCGTGAGTTCCGCGCCGCGCTCGAAATTCAACACCAGGTGAGGCGGCACCTCCGGATCTTCGCCCAGGCTGATCAATTCTGCTGCGTCCAGATACAAGTCGAAGTCGTCGAGACTCGGGAACAGCATGAGGGCGAAATCCCGCCCTTCATGGACAATCACCGCCAGCGCCGCATCGCGCACACCGAGCTGCTCGATGGTTACCGCGAAAGGACTCACGTCATCGGGCACCAGCTTCCACGGTTTGGCCCGGTACAGCGCGGCGGCAGCCGCGAACAAGCCGGCCATGGCCTCGGCTTCGATGCCGGGCGAGAGAAACGATTGCGGGCCGGCATCGAAGCCCTCGAGATGTTCACCCATCAGCGCCATCATGTCGTCCAGTTCCGGCGTCGGCGCACAGACGATGTCGATCTCGGGGCGCCCCGAGCGCAGGACTTCGGCGAGCTCGGGCGAGGCCACGCGAATCCGTGTGGGTACATGCGGGGGGCCGTACAAGGGCTGCTCGATGGCCTGCTGCAAGTGTTCGCAGGCCATCGGCAACAGCTCGCCCGGCCGCTCCAGTGCCATACCCAGGACGTGACCATCGGCGCCCATCCAACACAGGCCCTCCGGCCGGTAGCGCTCGTGCTCGCCCTCGGCGGCGACAGCGGCTGGCATCGAGACCAGGCCGCCAATCCATTCAACGTCCGCAGAACGCGTTCGTCCGCTGCGCCCGATGGCCTGCTTTTGGCTCACGATGCACCCTCCGTCATGGCCTGTCCCGAATCCGACAGCGAAGCAGCTACGCGACTCTTCGTCAATACGCGGGCAGGGTCGGAAACAGCTGCAATCGCCCGTTGATCGGTGAACATGCGCGTATCGTTCATGCGTTTATCGTCGTCGCTTGCAATACCGGCATCAGCATGGCAGCGTCCTCGCGATGGGTACGGGGCTCGCTGCCAGGGACATCATCCGAATGGGCGCCTGGATAGGCTGTGTCATCGTCGCCATGTTACTTCTCCTGGTCGGCTGCCAGCGACACTTGATCTATTTCCCCACCCGCGCTTCCGCCGAGGCGCTCGAGGCACAGGCTCGAGCGCTCGGCCTCGCACCGTGGCAGAACGACGCTGCGGAACTGCTAGGCTGGAGGCGTAGCCGCGACGCCACGGCATCGCTTCCGCCGCAGCGCCTTGTCGTCTTCCACGGGAATGCCGGGATGGCGCTGCACCGGTCCTATTTTCGCGACGGTTTCGAAGCTGCGGCGGCGCCCGGCACCTGGGATTTCCATGTCTTCGAATATCCGGGTTACGGTGCGCGCGCCGGCACGCCTGGGGAGAAAGCGTTCGTCGCTGCGGCTGCCGAGGCACTGGAGAGCCTGTGGCGCGAGGACCGACGCCCGATTTTTCTCCTCGGCGAATCGATCGGCAGCGGGGTCGCCTGTGCACTGGCCGCACGCTACCCGCAGCGGATCGCCGGCCTGATCCTGATTACGCCCTTCACTCGGCTCGGCGACGTCGCCGCGCATCATTATCCCTTTCTGCCCACTCAGCTCCTGCTCCGCGAGCGCTACGACAACAGCGCACGCCTGGCGCACTATCAGGGTCCGCTCGGGGTCCTGCTGGCCGAGCACGACGAGATCATTCCCTCCGAGCTGGGGCGACGTCTCTACGAGGACTATACCGGGCCTAAGCGCCTGTGGGTGCATGAGGGAGCGAGCCACAACACCCTGCACTACAATCGCACAGAAAGCTGGTGGGCCGAGCTGTCCGACTTTCTTCTGCGTCGGTAAATCGATCGCTGCCTACACCCCGCACGACCAAGTCCTGTGCTGCTGAGGGCCGCGTCCCCGTTCCGGAATTTACCCTCAGCCGTCGCATCCGCAACGGCGCTTGTCGACACAACTTAGAGGGTGTTTAGCAATCCGTCGCGGTCGCAAGGAGGGCGTTGCTTGGCAAACACCCTCTTGAAACCCCCGGCTCAATTGGTGGAAGCCGGGTGGACTTTTGCTGTTGCGGGCCCGGCTTCCACGGCAACCGCAGTGCGCAGGGCATCGAGTCGATTGTCATAGTAGCAATCAGGCGGCAGACAGTGATCGGCATTCAAAGCCTCCAGTACGCCGCGCGCCTCCGCGCTCATGCCACAGACGTAGATCGCACGGCCGGCCAGCTGCGCATCGCAAGCGATCGTCTCGACCGCGCGCGCGGCGGAAACGTCGAGGGTATCCATACCCGCAAAATCGAGCACGATGGCGCTGGCGCCCGCCTTCACCCGTTCGCGAACATGGTGGCCGAGGTCGGCGGCTGCGCCGAAACTCAACGGCCCCGAAAATTCGAACAGCATCACCCGCCCGCCGCCGGCTTCGAGGAGTTTGCGCTCCTCAGGCGACGATGTACGCGGCAGTTCCTTTTGGAAGCCCGTGAGCTGCTCGTCGGCCATCTTCTTGGCAAATGCGAGTGCGGCGAGGACGACGCCAACGGCGACGGCTGTGATCAAATCGACGAACACCGTCAGGCCGAGCACGAGCACCATCAACGCCAGATCCCAGCGCGGCCCCCGGTGTGCGCGCACGAGGTAGGAAAAATCGATGATGTCATAGCCGACTTTGAGCAGGATACCGGCCAACACGGTGTGCGGAATACGCGCCGCGAGCGGCGCGAGACTGACCACCACTGCGAGCAATAGCAGCGCATGCGTCATACCCGAAATCTTCGTGCGCCCACCGGTGCGAATATTCACGACGGTCCGCATGGTGGCGCCGGCGCCGGGAATCGCGCCGAACAGGCCGGCCACGGTATTGCCGATGCCTTGACCAATCAGTTCACGATTGGAGTCGTGACGGCTGCGGGTCAAATTGTCGGCGACGAGTGAGGTCAAGAGGCTGTCGATGGCACCGAGAACAGCGAGAATGAACGCCGACTCGAGCACGAGCGCAAACGTTGCCCGCGAAAACTCCGGTATGACGAACGCCGGAAATCCGGTGGGGATGTCGCCGAGCACCGGCACACCCGGCATGACCAGGCTCAGCAACGTGCAGATAATCAAGGCAGCCAGCGGCGCCGGGAGCCACTTACCCCATGTCTTGGGCCAGAAGAAGACGATGGCCAGCGTCACCGCGCCGATGGTCAGCGCCGCCCAATTTGGGTCGAGCACAGCTCCCGGGACGGCAGCGAGCGCCGGGATGGTACCGCTGGATTCCGGCTCGTGCCCGAACAGGCGCGAGAGCTGCAGGGCGATGATGATGCAACCGATCCCACTCATGAAACCCGAGATCACGGGGTACGGCACCAGCCGGATGTACTGCCCGAATCGCATCAGCCCGAAACCGATTTGCATCAAGCCGGCCAGCACCACGGCCGCAAAAACCAACGAGAGGTCGCCGGACAGCGCGCCGAAGACCCCGGCGAACACGACCACCATCGGCCCGGTCGGACCCGATACCTGTGCCCCGGTGCCACCGAACAGCGAGGCGAAGAAACCGACGAAAATCGCGCCCCACAGCCCTGCGATCGGACCTGCGCCGGAAGCTTCACCAAAGGCAAGCGCGAGCGGCAAGGCGACGACGCCCGCCGTCACCCCACCGAGGATATCACCGCGCAGATTGGAGATATCGAAATAACCGGCGAGACCGCCCCGTTCGGAAAAACTTCTGCTCATAGAGGAATTCTCGGCTTTGATGGAATGTGATTCATACGCGTCTTACGGTCCCGGCTTCCGTCGCGGCAAAACAGGGCAGGCGCCTTCCCGGAAGGATTCCAATATCGGACCGTCGCGCAGCCGTGCGGTAATCGAACCCGGCACGCTCTAGCCATGATCGCGCGACTCAGGATGCTGACCGAATTCATCTCTACATTTGGCCGCCCCTGAGCGGGTGCAGCGTTGCCATTCTTGCCGAGGGCGCCGCCATTGCCAGCGAAGCGCTCGTGCTCGCTGCTCGCGGGCAGCCTCGCAGTCGATGAGATAATTTCGGTCAGGATCTGTACGTTTCGTGTTGTTTCGTAGCACTCGATAGCGAAATAAAACCCCATTTGCTGTCTGTCGTCGTCATCCGAGGGTAGTCAGACAATTCTCGCCTGCTGGCAGCCAGTCGCCACGTCGTCTGGTCATGCCGAGCGGGGAAGCGTCCGACAGACTGCTAGTCGCGACAACGTTGTCGCGACGCGCATTAGACCCTGTCTTGTCCTCTACTTACTGCCAAAAACAGCAAAATAAAGTGATAGATTTTTACAATCAAATTTTGGAAATCTTGGCGAAAATGGCTGCACTGTTCGCGTTCCGCCGAAGCGCTGTCTACCACTGCGCTCATTGACCCGATTGTCAGCCCTCGCCCCGTTTGACGGTCCGTTTCAGCGGCCCTGCGTGAGGCGATCGACGGCGAGGATACGCCGCGCGTGTTTGGCCGTGACGGCTGGATAACCGAGCCCTTCGCGTGCGGGCATGAGCGTCGAGCGGCCGTTCTGCAGATTGAGCACTTCGATGCCCTGGAAGGCACTCATGCGGGTGGCGGGCGGCGTGGGATTCGGATGCGGGTTCTTGGCGCCCTGTTCGAACCAGGGATGTTCGGTCCACACCGCGGGGATGCGCCACACCTTCCACAGCTTGCCGGCCCGATCGTAAGCCTCGGAGTAGTAGGGAATGTTGTTGATGTCTACACCATAGAACACTGTTATCTCAGTGCATGATGTTCAGGCGTGGTGCACACGAAAGAACTGGTGGGCCCATCGATGTTGCAGATGACCCCGCCAGGTTTGCGCATACCGAGCTGCGTCATCAAAGCGCGAGCCCGGTGCCCTCGGCGAACTGGCGCATGCAGAAATAATCACGCCAGGCCGTGATGCGGCCGTTCTCGACCTCGAAGGCTCCGGCCACCGGCAGTGCGAATGGACGCCCACCCGGCGGGTCGAAGTGATCCAGACGTTCGTTCATGACCAATCCTCCCACTGCAATCTGCCGCAGCGTCTCGATGCGGACGGGCCCCGTAATCTTGAAGAATCCGCTGAGCGTGTCGCGCACCCCAGCCGGTCCGCGCACTGGCGGGAAAGGCATGTTCTGGTAGATGCAATCGTCAGCGATATACACGAGAGCGGAATCGAGGTCTTCGTTGAGCGCTGAGCTGAAAGCGTTGACGACTTCTTCAGGGGACATGTACCTACTCCTTCAATGCTGGTGGAGAAAAACGGCGCAAGAGAGGTCATACTGCGCGTCGACGAAGGCTGCCGCACTACAGCCGCACATGCAAACCAAGCCGGGCAAGCTGCCGGCTCGAAGCAAACGGGGAGAAACACGCCATGGCGAAACGAATGCTCATGTCTTATTCGATTCTGGCAGGCTGCCTGCTGGCGATAGGCGCGGCCGCTGGCGACCAATCCGCCGCCGAGACACGTCTCACCGCCGTGCTCGATGCCCAGCCAGACGATGTCAAGGCCCGCTATGACGCACGCCATCCCCACGAGACACTCACCTTCTTCGGTATCGAACCGGGCATGACCGTCTACGAGGCACTGCCGGGACCTGGCTGGTACTCCAAAATCCTGAGTGCCTACCTCGGCTCTGGAGGCAACCTGGTCGGCATCGATTACCCCTACGCGATGTACCCGATGTTCAATTTCTACGACGATGCTTTTCTCGAGGCGAAGAAAAGCTGGGTGAGCAGCTGGCCCGAGCAGGCCCGCGCCTGGCACGGCGCTGACGGCGCCGACATCGACGCTTTTCTGTTCGGCGCCATGCCGGATGCCATGGCCGGCCAGGCCGATGCCGTGTTGTTGATCCGCGCGCTGCACAACCTCGCCCGCTTCGAGGCCGAGGGCGGCTACCTGAGCACGGCACTGGCCGATATCCATCGCGCGCTCAAGCCGGGCGGCGTGGTCGGCGTGGTTCAGCACATGGCGCCGGAAGCGGCGTCCGATGCCTGGGCCGACGGCAGCAATGGCTATCTGAAGAAGAGCTTCGTCATCAAACGCTTCGAGGACGCCGGCTTCGAATTCGTCGGCGCGAGCGACGTCAATCGTAATCCCGCCGATCAGCCGACCGAGCAAGACTACGTCTGGCGCCTGCCGCCGGTGCTGAGCCTGAACGACGACAACGAAGCGAATCGCGAACAGTACGTGAAGATCGGCGAATCCAATCGCATGACCTTGCGCTTCCGCAAGCCTTGAGCGCCTCGCGGCCGCGAGGCGCGTCGGTCACGCCGGCTTGAACACCGCTACCGGCGCGCCATCGCGGGTTTCGAAACCGAGTCTGACATTCTGGCCGATGGCAATGCGATCCAGATCGCAGTCGACCAGATTGGTCAGGATGGTCGGCCCCTCCGCCAGGGTGACGAAAGCGATGGCATAGGGTGGTTTGGCGCGCCGTTCCACGCTCCACGAATAGACCGTGCCGGCACCGCTCGCCTCCTGCCACTCGGTGTCGTCACTCATGCAGAAAGGACAGATCGGGCGCGGGTAGTAATGCGTCTTGCCACAGGCGCGGCAGCGCTTGAGCAGCAGGCGGCCGGCTTGCGCCGCTTGCCAATAGGGCGCCGACGCGACATCGGTGTTGAAAGCCTCATTATTTTTTTCGGTCATGCTTCAGACCCTCTCCATGATCACCGTCGCACTGCCGTGCCGGGTGCCGAGATAGCCACCCGTACCGTGGGCTAGCGCTAGATTGCAGTTCTTCACCTGCACTTCGGGATGGGCTTCGCCACGCAGTTGACGCACGGCTTCGATGATTTTCGTCATCCCGCCGCGGTTGCCGGGATGGTTGTTGCAGAGCCCGCCGCCATCGGTATTGAACGGCAGTTTGCCGATACCGGATATGAGATTGCCGTCGGCGACGAAAGGACCGCCCTCTCCCTTGGCGCAGAAGCCGAGATCTTCGAGCTGCATCAGCACGGTGATGGTGAAGCTGTCATATAGCGATACGTACTTGATGTCGCTGCGCGCCACTCCGGCTTCGTCGAACGCCTTGGCCGCCGACCACACGCCGGCCGACCAGGTGATATCCACTTCACCGCCGCGCAGGTGCTTGATCGCTTCGCCGGCGCCGAGAACACGCACTTGCGGGCGTTCGAGCGCGGCGGCGATCTCGGGCGCCACCACCACCAGCGCACCGCCGCCGTCGGAGACCACGCAGCAATCGAGTCGGTGCAGGGGATCGGCAACGATGGGCGAGTTGACCACGTCTTCCACGGTCACCACGTCGCGCAGCATGGCCTGCGGGTTGTGCTGGGCGTGCTGCGAGGCGGCCACCTTGATCCAGGCGAGCTGTTCGCTGGTGGTGCCGAATTCGTGCATATGGCGTCGCGCGCACATCGCATAGACATTCAGTACCGTGGGTTTGAACGGCGCCTCGAAGGGGACGTCCGGCGGCTGCACTGCCATGGGCGGCCGGCCGGGCGGCGCGCCGCCCGTACGCGGCTTGCCGGCGAGCGTGATCAGCGCCACTTTGCATTTGCCCGCGGCAATGGCCTGGGCCGCATGATTGACATGAACGATATAGGACGAGCCGCCGGTTTCCGTCGAATCGACATGGCGCACGTCGAGGCCGAGGTATTCCGCCATGGACAACCCACCCAGACCGGGCGCGTCGCCGGCACAGAAATAGGCATCCACGTCACGCAGGCCGAGGCCGGCATCGGCGAGCGCGCCGCGCGCCACTTCGGCATGCAGCTGGGCGATGGGAATGCCTTCGGCTTTGCGTGTGGGATGTTCGTAGATGCCGGCGATATACGCCTTGCCCTTGATGCTCATGAAAACTTCCCAAGCTGGTGTCGTCGAAGCGCGACGCGACGTGCACGTGGTGCCCGCTTGCGTGCAGAAAGGGGCGAAGCTTACACCAGGTGCCGCGCTGCTCGCACACCGGTAGCAGGATTGGTGGCGCGTGAAGGTCATCTACGAACAGGAATAAAGCGCCGCGCGCACCCTCTCCGTCGAGTACGGTTAGGATCCCGCGATGGACTTCGAAAACAATGCCGCCTGGATCTGGATCCCGATCAGCGTCTTCGCCGCGCTCATGCAGGCGGTGCGCACGGCGGCGCAGAAGAGCCTGAATCAGCATTTGTCGACGCTCGGCACGACCTATGTCCGGGCGCTGTTCGGATTGCCGTTCATGGCCCTCTATCTCGGCGCTGTGCTGTGGCAAGGGGGCGGCGGCGTGCCGGACATGAACGCCGTGTTCCTCGGCTACACCATCGCCGGTTCACTGGCCCAGGTCATTGCAACGGCCCTGCTGATCTACATGTTCCGCCTGCGCAACTTTGCCGTAGGCACGATGTTGACCAAGGCCGATATTCTCCTGACCGCGCTGGTCGGCGTGCTGTTCTTTTCCGAAACGCTGTCGCCGTGGGGATGGTCGGCGCTGCTGGTGGTTTTCAGCGGGGTACTGGTGATGCTGCTCGGCCGCCTCGGCCCTTATGCGCGTGCCGCGGCGGACGAAGGTCTGGCGATGCTGCTGTTCGGTCGAGCCACTCAGGTGGCACTGGCCTGTGCGCTCTTCTTCACTTTCTCCTTCCTCTTCTTCCGTGAGGCGACCTTGCGCATCGGTCCCGGCAACTTCGTCTGGCGCGGCGCATGGACGGTTGCATTGTCGCTGCTGTTGCAGACGCTCCTGCTCGGCTCGTGGTTGTGGGCGCGGCAACCTGGCGTATTCCGGCAGTTCGGCCAGCACCGGGCCCTGGTGTGGTTCATCGGCTTTACCAGCGCGCTCGGCTCGATCGGCTGGTTCACCGCGTTCGCCATGCAGAACGCATCCTACGTTCGCGCCGTGGGGCAGATAGAGGCCGTCTTCACTGTCGCCATCGCCTGGTTGTACTTCAAGGAACACATCACCCGCCTCGAACTCGGCGGCATCGTACTGACGGTCATCGGGGTGTTGATGTTTCGCCTCGTGCACTGAGCTCGGGCATCAGTGGAGCCGCGGAGCAAGAAACGGGATGCCGGCGCAGGACCGATCGGGGAAGCTGTGCGAATGATGGCGAAGCGCGGCGCTGTAAGAGACGAGGCACATCGCCGTTGGCAGCCGATCGTGCTGATGACAGTGCTGTGGTCGTCTTGCGCTGCAGCACTGCCGCCCGGCCTGTACGAGCTGTCGGCGCAAACGGTGATGCCCCATCTCGAGGCGATGCGCCGTTTCACCGCCGTCGAGACGCGCTGCCTGTCCGCCGATCCCAGCACCCTCTTTCCCGTCCTGCGCCAACCGGCCTTGCGCGGCTGCACCTTGCAGCCTGCGGCCGGCGCACCTGGCGGGAGCTTCGATCTGCGCTGCCGGACCGAGATGGTCGCGACCGGCACGGCCGTCATCACCACGGCGCCGCAGCACATCAGAGGCGATCTCAGCATCAAGATGGGCGGCAAGAACATGACTTTCAGTCAGCACGTGCGGGCGCGGCCCCTGGGTGCCTGTCCCGACGACGATTGAACACCGCCCTGTCCCTGATCCGCGCCAGCAGCCGGGAGCTGCTATTCTCGGCCTTGGAACAAGTCGGGGGGAGAACCGAGATGAGGGTATGGCGGATACTGGTGGCGCTGCTCGTCGCGGGCGTGGTCTTCAATACAGCTGCGGACAACAATCCAGTCGACGAGCAGTGGTGGCCGAGTGAATTCGGCGCCGACGATCAGGCCGGTGCAACCAACTACATCACCCCGGCCAAGCGCGTCGCTGCAGCGGCGCTGGTCCGCAAGGGCGAAGTCGCAACGCTGGGTATGCCTTATCATGCACGCATGCCGCTGTTCACCGGGCGTGTCTTTTCGCTATCCATCCCCGGCGGCGGCAATCCCACGCACGACCTCGCCTGGTCCGGCGATGGCTATCGCCAGACGTTCATGGACGAACTCGTCACCGCGCAGATCGGCCAGGTCGGCACACAGTTCGATTCGCTCGGCCATCCGATGATCAAGATCACCGGCAAACAGGCGCAGGGTTGGCCGGACGGCAACTATTTCTACAACGGACACCGCCTCGATGCGATCGGCGGACCGTACGGGCTCAGCAAGCTGGGCACCGAACAGGTCGGCTCGTTCTTCACCCGCGGCATCATCATCGATCTGGTCAAGCTCAAGGGCGGCAATCTCCCTATCGGCTACCCCATCACGCTCGCCGATTACCGCGCCGCGCTGAAGCAGGCCGGGATCGCCGACGCGGGAGAGGGAGACGTAGTGCTGTTCCGCACCGGCTGGAACGAACTGTGGCGCGATAACCTGGATAAATCACCGGCCCAGGTCGCTGCCGATAACGCCAGATTCAACTCAGGCGGCCCGGGTATCTCGCCCGAAGTCTGCGACCACCTCGCCACGCGCAAAATCGCCATGATGGGCGCGGACAACTGGGGTATCGAGCCCTACGACTTCAACGGCGAGGGCGAGTGGCCGACTCCCCCCGAAGAACTGCAGGAATGGGCCTATTGCCATATGAATCTGTCAGCGCGGCGCGGCATCTATCTGTTCGAGAATCTCGATCTGAAGGATCTCGGTGAACGCGGTCCCGCGGAATTTCTGTTTACCTGGGCGCCGCTGAAACTGGTCGGCGCGACCGGCTCGCCGGGCAATCCGATCGCGGCCTGGTAGGAGCAGCGCGCGCCATGGCAGAAGGCCTGACCAGCGACACGGAGATCGCCGCGCACACGATTGGTCACTACGAAAGCCATGCCGAATCCTATCGCGCCGGCACGCGCGATCATGACGTGAGCCAGAACATCACAGCCCTGCTCGAGGCCATCCGGGCAGAGCCGCCGTTCGATATCCTCGATCTTGGCTGCGGCCCCGGACGCGATCTGGCGACGTTCAGTGCGCTCGGCCACCGCGCCATCGGCCTGGACGGCTCGCCACGCTTCGTCCGCATGGCCCGAACCGATACCGCTTGCGCAGTCTGGCAGCAGGATCTGCTCGCACTCGACCTGCCGGCCGCGGCCTTCGACGG
This sequence comes from Gammaproteobacteria bacterium, assembly GCA_040904625.1. GTDB lineage: Bacteria > Pseudomonadota > Gammaproteobacteria > JACKNG01. The sequence goes on along the minus strand of JBBDTC010000307.1, from coordinate 2,644 downwards.
CGTGTTCGCCAATGCGGTGCTGTTTCACATCCCGAGTGCCGCTTTGCCGCGCGTTCTGAGTGAGCTGTATGCCTGCCTCAAGCCGGCTGGCGTGCTGTTTTTGTCCAATCCGCGTGGTCCCGGGCAGGAAGGCTGGTTCGGCGAGCGCTTCGGCCATTACTGCGACCTGCCCCAGTGGCGCGCATACCTCGAAGCCGCCGGCTTCTCAGAGATCACGCATTACTACCGGCCGCCAGGGCGACCGCGCGACCAGCAGCCCTGGCTGGCGGGGACCTGGCGTAAAGAACCCGTCCCAGACTAACTCAGCCATCTGAAACGCCGATCCATCCCGTCTGGCAGCGTTGCTCGTCGGTTGAATAGAACCACTATTCGCCCTCCTCGCGCCTGGCCAGCCGGGCGCCTCGACGCCCCCAATCGCCCAGTTATTTCGCGGCGGGCCCTAAAGCGCTGACGTGCTTCAGCGCGCGTCGTGGAAGATGATGCCGAGGGTATAGCGCTCGCCGCGGCGCAGGCGACTCACGCCGTGACGGAGTTTCACCCGATAGTAGCCTCGTGTGCCGCGCACCGGGCGCTCGTTGACGGCGAAGATGACGGCGTCGCCGGCACCCAGAGGAACGACTTCGACGCGCGACTGCATGCGCGGACGCTGCGCGCTCAAGATGAATTCGCCGCCGTCGAAATCGCTCCCCGGTGCCGACAGCAGCACAGCGACCTGCAGCGGAAACACTTCATCACCGTAGAGATCCTGATGCAGGCAGTTGTAATCGCCGGCCTGGTAACGCAGCAGCAGCGGCGTCGGGCGGATCTGACCGACGGCGTGGCAGCGAGCGAGGTAATCGCCGTGTGCGGCGGGATAGCGTGTGTCGCGACCGAGCCGCTCCTGCCAGGTGTTGGCGATTGCCGCCAGCGGGGCATAGAGGGCGCTGCGCAACGCGTCGATCGTCGCCGGCAGCGGGGCGGCAAAGTACTTGTACTCGCCCTGCCCGAAATTATGGCGTGCCATGTCGATGTGGCGGCGAAAGTGCTCGGGTTGCTCGTACATGGCACGCAACTCCGCACAGGCAGCGCTGTCCAGCAGACCCGGCAGGCAGGCATAGCCGCTGGCGTCGATTGTGGCGGCAAGCTCGCGCCAATCGGCCGCACTGAACGCCGCCAGCGGCAATGCGGCATTCATGCGCCGCTTTCCCGCGCCAGCAAGCGGCGTTTGCGCTCGACGCCCCAGCGGTAGCCGGACAACGTACCGTCGTTGCGCACCACCCGATGGCAGGGGATCGCGACCGCTAGGGTGTTCGCCGCACAAGCCCGCGCCACCGCCCGCACTGCGCGTGGCTGACCGATGGCGGCAGCGATGTCCGCATAGCTCACGGTTTGACCGGGCAGAATGTCCGACAACGCCTGCCAGACGCGCTCCTGGAAGACCGTGCCGCGGATGTCCAACGGCAGATCGAGTCCGCGGTCCGGTTGTTCGACGAAACCGATGACCTGGCCGACGACCGCTACGAACGCCGCATCGTCGCCGACCAGCTCAGCGCTGTGGAAGCGATCCTCGAGTTCGTGCACCAACGCCAGTGGGTCGTCGCCGAGGCTGATCGCGCACAACCCCCGCTCGGTGGCGGCCACGAGGATGGCGCCGAACGCACACTGGCCGACGGCGAAACGGATACGCTCGCCTCTTCCACCCTCGCGAAACGCCTTCGGTTTCATCCCCAGCGCACCGTGCGAGGCGGCATAGAAGCGCCCGTTGGAATTGAAACCGGCGCCGTAAATGGCAGCGGTTACGCTGTCCTGGCGCCGCAGTTCGTCGCGCATGCGTTGTTTGCGCGCGGCCGCGGCGAAGCCGCGCGGCGTAAGCCCGGTGACGGCCTTGAAGACCCGGTGAAAGTGAAAACGGCTCATACCGGCGATGCCGGCCAGGGTGTCGAGATCGGGCAGCGTCTCGGCACGTTCGATCAGCGCGCAGGCTTTGGCGATGGCCGCGGCGTGCTCCTGTTCGCGCGACGCACCGCTCGGCCGGCAGCGCTTGCAGGGGCGGAAGCCGGCTGCCTCGGCAGCCGCCACGGTGGCGTGGAAACTCACGTTCTCGCGGCGCGGCCGGCGCGCGCTGCAATCCGGCCGGCAATAGACCCCGGTGGTACGCACGGCATAGAAAAAAGGCTTGTCGCCGGCGGCGCGGCGCGTACAGACGGCGACCCACAGGGCCTCTTCGTCCCAGACCTCGACGGCTTGTTCGCTCAGGTTCATGACGTCGTTCATGCTACTCCTCCGCGGTTCGGGTAGAAATGCCGAACAGCAACCCGGATCGGATCGGCAGTCTCGCCAATCCCGCCAGTCCTGGCGCGTCGCACGCGGCGCGAGGACAGCCCGGCTGTTCAGTGCCCGACACTATGCGCGCCCTCGCAGCATGCCCACAGCCCGTCCCTTGCTTTTCAATCAGCGTTCTCCAAACGCCGGCACGGATCCGTCGATGATTTGCAGCTACCCGCTCTTGGGGCATTGCGTGGTCGAAGTCAGAGCGTGAAACGAAGCACGGCCACGCCCAGGTAATAGCATCCCGCTGCCGCCAGCGCCGTGCAGGCCAGCATTCCTGGGCGCAGTTCGCGCGGCAGGCGAATACGGTTGACGAGCAGGATCAGCAACACGATGA
>JBBDTC010000306.1:0-17515 GCA_040904625.1 Gammaproteobacteria bacterium | reverse complement strand
ATAGGCTTTCGTCGCCGTTCGAGTTGATACGACTGGCGCAGTAGGACCTGGCGTGTTCGATGGGCCCAACCATGCGTCAGCGCTACTGGCGGCGCTCGGCAGCTTGGGGCTTGGCTGCGCTTCTGTCCCCGGCAACGGTTCAACTTGCCCTACTGCCAAACGCTTCGACCTACTCTTCTCGTACCACCACACCATTAGTCCAGATGTGATGAAAGTGACGAGCGCAAATTGTCCATTGCCTAGTCGCCCAAGGAATATGCTGCCAATGATCAAGGCGACAAGGAAGAAGAGGGCATACAAAAATATAATCCGAATAAACTTCAAAGCCATCCCCCCCTCAGCTGCTAACAGGTACAGATGTTACCGCCGTCGAAAAGCTGCGGCTAATTGCCGGGGATCTGGGCGATGCGTGGCGTCCGGCCTTGCCGGCTGCGCGGTCACCGCGGCAATGCGCTTGGCCTAGAAGTCAAGGTCGTCGTCGAACTCATTGGAGCAAGAGGGCAGATCTTGCATGCAAGCACATGCTTTCCGAAGGAGGAGCATCGACGCATTGCTCACATCCCAGGCGCGATTGGCTATCCAGCATCACATGCCATGAACCAGAAACCACACCTCCTGACCACGAGCTTGCCGGGGGCCGCGCTCTTCATGCAGGGCGGCGAGCACAGTCTGTCTAAACGGCGCACCTATCCCGAGAATAGTTAGGTACCGACGAACCAGGTAATCTCAGCCCAGCCCAGCTTCGTCGCGCTCCGGTCAGAAATCCCGCCGTGTCGCCGAGCGTGTCTGCATGCTGCGATAACGCAGCATGGCATAGGCCAGGAAGCAGGGCGCACCGATCGCGGCGGCAACCAGCAAGGGCTGCAGATAGCCCCACCAGGCCAGCGGTGCGAGCAGGAAAAGGCCGTCATCGAGATCGAAGCGTGATGCTGCACCGAAGGCTTCCTGGGGGTTGCTGCCGTGATTGTGCAAGCCGAAGACGATGAGAAAAATCGCGGCGATCGAGAGTCCCGCGACGGCGCCCATGAAAATCGCTATCGATCCGAGCTCGCCGTGGGAGACACCGATGCCGATACCCAGAAAGACGATAGCATTCGAGGCCAGGTCGCAGCTCAAGTCATAGCGATGGCCGCCAGGAGAGCAGCGCCCGCTGAGCCGGGCGAGTTCGCCGTCGGCGCGGTCGAGCAGTGTCGAGAGCACGAACAACAGCCCGCCCCAGAGATTGCCGCTTGGCGTGCCGGTCGCAAAGGCCGCCGCCGCCGCGATGCCGCTCAATAGCCGCAGGGTCGTCAGCTGGTTGGGCGTCACTGCCGTGTGGACCAGCGGCCTGATCAGCCATCGTGCAATGGCGTGAGTGTGGGTCCGCGGTGGCGGGACCGGGGCCGTGCTGTTCGGCGCAGACGTTTGTTTCGACATGGTGCTCTTCACTCTGAACCGGATGGACAGGATGCCGGTGTGCTTGCGTTATTGCCGCGCAGCAGGTTGATACTGCTGCTCAACTGCCAGATGACCAGGCCGGGGATGCCCAGGGCCAGTTCGCGTACGCGTTTGATCAGCGCGAGGGCAAGCCCCGTTTCGGGTGATAAACCGAACAGGCTGCCGATCAGTACCAGCCCGCCTTCCTGGATCCCGAGCGCACCGGGAATGAAGAACGCCCCGTTGCGGACGGCCTGCACCAGGCTTTCGATGATGAAGGCTTCGTAGAGGCTGATGGGATAGCCCAGGAAATACAGTGCCAACCAGATTTCGCCGGTACCGGCGACCCAGCCGAGCAGGGTCCAGGCGGTCGATGCGAGGAGTTCGCGATGGCGGCGGTAGGTCTCGGTGATGGTCTGGTCGAGGCGGCTGGCGCCACCCAGCGCCACGGACAGGTCGCGTGCCGGCACGAGCAGGGAAACCAGACGGATCATGCCCTGAAAAGCACCGCGGCGCTGCAGCACGACCAGCCCGCCGGTGACCAGTACGGCGAGGCCAAGGCCGCCGATCAGTACCGGATAGCGGGTGTTCGCCAGCGCTGCCGGCTGGGTGTGAAAGGCGAGGGCGAGCGCACCGGCGAGACAGAATACGAACAGCGTGGCGACGCTCAAGGTCAGGTTGACGATGACGCTCGCGGCGGCCGTGCGCTTGGAGACACCGTGGCGCAGCAGCAGACGGGCGCGCACCAGGTCGCCGCCGACCTGGGCGGCGGGCAGCAGGCCGTTGACCGATTCGCCGATCCAGCGCAGGTAGAGAAGTTGGCGGAAAGTCGGCGTTCGCTTGCGTGGCAGCAGTTTGACCCAGGCCAGGGTATCGAGCGTCATCGGCACGAGATGGAAGCCGGCCACGATCAACAAGCCCCAACCAGTAGCTGCAACGGCGCCCATGATGGCTTCGGCCCCGAAATGAACGAGGAGGATGGCCAGCAGCAGCGCGCCGGCACCCCAGAGCAGGAACAACAGTGTGCGCACACCGTGAGTCATGGCTCGCCGCGACGGAGCTCGCCCGTGGGCGCACGACAGACCGACGCGCGCGGGTCCGTGAGATGGGCGGTGGAGTGAAGGTGTGACACGGACGCCTGCAGGTGTGGAACGCTCATCAGGTCAAGCTGGGGTAGTCGCAGCGGCCGCAACGGTAGCGGACTGTGACGGTCATCACAAGAGCGGCGAGCGGAGGTACGGGGACACTGGTCTTGAATCAGGACGAATGCTCCGTCGCCACAGCGATTATGAGTGGTTTCAGGTGCTCCTCGAGGGGCAGTGCATAGGAGGCCCGCGACGATTATTATAAGCGTCAATCGACGAATTACGATTTATGAGGCTTGACCATGTCCGTAGCGTCTACAACCAGTTCACGACTTCCAGGCGTTACGACGCTCGGGGTCGGAAGCATGGATGACGCCGTGCTTGCCCGGATCGCCAAGGCCCTGGGCCATCCGGCGCGCATCCACATCGTGCGAGTCCTGCTGGAACGCCAGACTTGTATCGGTTGCGATTTGGTCGACGAAGTCGGTCTTGCGCAGTCGACGGTCTCCGAGCATCTGCGCATTCTCAAGGCGGCGGGGATCATCACCGGCGAAATCCGCCGGCCGCGCGTGTGCTACGCGCTCAATCCGGCCAGCCTCGGGCCGCTGGCCGGATTTCTGAACTTCGCCTTGGTCCACGGCGTTGCGGCACCGCTGGAACAGCAGCTGGAGCGGCACGGCTGAAATCAACGCAATGCCGTGCGAATCGGTGTTGTCTAATTCCATATGATGAGGTGAATCGATGTCCTTGTTCGAGCGTTTTCTGTCACTGTGGGTCGGCCTGTGCGTCCTCGCCGGCGTTGCCCTCGGCCATGTGTTCCCGGGGCTGTTCGGCAGGCTGGCGCAATTCGAGTATGCCTCGGTCAACTTCATCGTCGCCGTGCTGATCTGGGCGATGGTCTATCCGATGATGGTGGCCGTCGATTTCGCGAGTTTGCGGCGCATACACCGGCGGCCGAAAGGGCTGGTGGTCACGCTGGTCGTGAACTGGCTGATCAAGCCCTTCACGATGGCCGCCCTCGGCGTGCTCTTTTTCAAAATCGTGTTCGCGGACTTCATTCCCGCGGAGGATGTCGGCCAGTACATCGCCGGGCTCATCCTGCTCGGTGCCGCACCCTGTACGGCGATGGTCTTCGTGTGGTCGCAGCTGGTGCGCGGAGACGCCAACTACACGCTGGTGCAGGTGTCGTTGAACGACATCATCATGGTGTTCGCCTTCGCTCCGCTGGTCGCTCTCTTGCTCGGCGTAACCGATATCGACGTGCCCTGGGCGACGCTGCTGCTGTCGGTCGTGCTCTACGTCGTCATCCCGCTCACGGCGGGTGCGGCGACGCGCCTGGTCCTGGTCAATCGCGGCGGCGGCGGCGTGCCGGGAGAGGCCGCGGTGGCGCGCTTCACCGCCGCCGTCAAACCGTTCTCGATCCTCGGGCTGTTGGCGACGGTCGTGCTGCTGTTCGGCTTCCAGGGCCATGTCATCCTCGATCGTCCGCTGCTCATCGCCATCATCGCCGTGCCGCTGCTGATTCAGTCTTATGGCATTTTCGCCATCGCCTATGCCGCGGCCTGGGCCTGGCGCATTCCGCATGCGGTGGCCGCGCCCTGCGCACTGATCGGGACCTCGAACTTTTTCGAACTCGCGGTGGCGGTCGCGATCGGCCTGTTCGGCCTCAATTCAGGCGCGGCCCTGGTCACCGTGGTCGGTGTGCTGGTCGAGGTGCCGGTGATGCTCTCACTCGTCGCGCTCTCGAATCGCACCCAGCGCTTTTTCCCGAGCGACGCTGCTGACGTATCCGGCATGGAACCGCCGGGTATGCCGTCCGGCGATCGGTCATGACCGGGGTGGCGGCCAGCGCAGCGTGTCACCGCGACGAAATCACCAGCTTCCGCGCCGATGTTCGCAATCTGAGGAGATCATGAATGTTTCACAAAGCCTTGATCGGCATCGATCCGTCACCTGCAGAGCAATCGCTGCTCTCGTGCTTGCCCGATTTGAAACGTTGGGGCATCGAGCAGTTGGTGCTCAGCCACGTCGTCACAGCCGGCTATGTGCAGGCCGGCGGGTTCGGGCATGAGGACGACTATCGAGCCTGGCTCGAAGAACGCGCCGAGGAGCTGAGAGGCGCCGGCTTCGGTGTTGAAACGACATTGACCACGCAGGCCGACACCGCGGCTGCATTGCTCGAATTGAGCGCGGCCCACGCCGCTGATGTCGTCGTGGTCGGTTCGCGCAGTCACAACTTCCTTCATTACCTGTTCCTCGGCAGCGTCGCGCGGCGTGTCGTCCAGGGCGCCACTCTACCGGTTCTGATCGAGTGGCTGGAACCCACCGTCGAAGGCGATGCCGAAACATGCACCGCGATCTGCGGCCGTGCCCTGGAACAGGTTCTTCTCGCGACGGACTTGTCGCCGCATTCGCAGGCGGCCGAGGGCGCAGCGCTGGCCTTGGCGCCGGCAGCGGGACGTGTGGATTGTCTCTCGGTCGTGGCCGCCGCCGCTGACCCTGCGGCACGCGATGCCATAGCTCGCCAGCTCGAAGAACGGGTCAAGAACATCATAACGGCGGGGGGCAAGGGCCAGGCCATAGTCGAGAGTGGTGATGCGGCGTCTGCTATCGCACTGAAAAGCCGTGAGGGGTACTCGTTGATCATCGTCGGCAAGCATGGCCAGAACTGGATCGCGGGCGCTGTTATCGGCAGTACAGCTGCGTACGTCTGTGAGCATGCGGGACGCCCGGTGCTGATGGTTCCCATGCCCGGAGAATGATCGGCAGGTCGAGTCTGGGCCTAGCCCTTATGCAGCGTCACGATGAGCCATCGGGCTCGTACCAGCGGCTTCGCCGACGGCGGCCGACAGGTACCGCGTTCATATTTCTCGTCGTGCTGTGGCTGACATCGCCGGCCGCCATGCAGGCCTTCGCCGCGGACAGCAGCCAGCCGACACTCGTGGTCTACACGGCCGAAGGCTGCCCACATTGCGCTGCGGCGAAAGCCTTTCTGACTGCCCAGCAGCAGGCACGACCCGCGCTGCGCGTTCGCTATCGGGAGGTCACGCAGGACCCCGACGCGGCCGAGGACCTGAACAGGATTTCGCGCGAGGCGGGCGTGTGGCCGCCCGGCGTGCCGACTTTCGTCCGTGGTGCCGCGGTCATGGTCGGCTTCAGTGAAGATGCCATCGGCCAGCGCCAACTGCTCACGTTCATCGAGCAGGGTACGATCGCCGAGGGTACGGTCGAGACCGCCTGGTTCGGCACCTTGACTGCCGAGCGCCTCGGTTTGCCGCTGTTCACGCTGGCCCTCGGTCTTCTCGATGGCTTCAATCCCTGTGCGATGTGGGTGCTGCTGTTCCTGCTGTCACTCCTGGTCCGGCTGCGCGATCGGCGGCGCATGGCGTTGATCGCCGGTACCTTCGTCGCCGTCAGCGGCATCATCTACTACGTCTTCATGGCCGCCTGGTTGAACGTGTTCCTGGCCGTGGGTATGACGGACGGCATCCGCTGGACGCTGGTTGCGTTCGCACTGCTCATCGGCGCGGTCAACGTCAAGGATTTCTTCGCGTTCGGCCGGGGCGTCTCGTTCAGTATCCCGGACGCCGCGAAGCCGAGTATCTATGCCCGCGTTCGCGCCGTGTTGAATGCCCCGACCCTGAGCCTCTCGCTGGTTACGGTGGCGGCGCTGGCCATCGTGGTCAACTTCGTCGAACTGTTGTGCACGGCTGGCCTGCCGGCGCTCTATACCGCCGTACTCACCCAGCACGAGGTGAGCGCTGCGGGGCGCTATGCCTATCTCGCACTCTATATCGCCGGTTATATCGCCGACGATACACTCATGGTCACCGTCGCCGTCATAGCCCTCGGGCAGCGCAAGCTGACGGAGGCCACTGGCCGCTGGCTCAAGCTCGCCAGCGGCGCTGTGATGATCGGGTTGGGTGCGGTGTTGGCGCTGCGCCCACACTGGTTGATGTGAGTCTGGTTCCACGGCCGCTGTAAGTAATCACCATTGCCGGTCATTGCCGGCCTCTCAACCGGACGCCGCCAGTGCCTGGCGGATCTTGTACTTGAGAATCTTGCCGCCGACGGTGGTCGGGAACTCGTCCATGACGACGATGCGCTTGGGCGTCTCGAAGCCCGCCAGACGTTCGCGGGCGAAGGCGATGAGGCCCGTTTCATCGATCGACGCGCCGTCAGTGGGAATGATACAGGCCGTCACCGCCTCACCCCAGCGCTCGTCGGGCACGCCGACCACGGCTGCGCGCGCGACGTCCGGGTGCTGCTGCAGCACCGCTTCGACACGGATGGTCGAGACGTTTTCGCCGCCGGATTTCACGATGTCCTTGTAACGGTCGACCATCAAGCGCACGCCGTCGTCGTGGTAGACGAAACTGTCGCCGGAATGGAACCAGCCGCCTTCGAGTGCCTCCTCGGTGGCTTTGCGGTCGCGGTAATAGCCGGAAAACATCGCTGGTGAGCGATACACCGCCTCTCCGGCCACACCCTTATGGCCGCGCAGATCCTTGCCGTTTTCGTCGAACACGGTGGCAGCCATGATCGGACTCGGCTTGCCGACATGATTCGCCGCCGGCGCCTCGCGCAGGTACATGTCGACATGGCGATCGATGGGGAAACGGTGGCAGGCCACGGCTTCGGTCTGGCCGCAGATCTCGTAGATCCTGACCTGCGGCGCACACAGGCGCCGGAACGCGGTGAGCGCGCCCGGAGAGAGGGGTGCCCAACCGAAGTGCATCGCCGTGATCGCGCTCAAGTCGTAGGCGAAAGGCCGCTCGTCGACGGCGCGGACGATGCTCTCGACGAATTGCGGCGAGCCGCCGAACAGGCAGGTCACGCGCTCGCGCGTGCAGGTCTCGGCCATGATGTGGCCTTCGGGCCGGCGCCCGACGACGGCCGAGCCCCCAGCCAGCAGCGGCGCGAAGATGCAAGGGTGATCGCCGACATGAAAGACCATCGGCGTGAACGCCGCGTGGCGGATGTCGGACTCGTGATCGAGTCCGCGCGTCTGGGTCAGCACATGGCTGTAGGCGGCCATATAGGAATAGGTATGCGAGATCATGACTGCCTTGGGGCGCGCCGTGGTGCCGGAGGTGAACAGCACTTCCCACACGTCGTCACCGTGGATGGCGACGTCGGGCTCGGCATCGCTGTGCTTGGCGATGAAGTCGTCGAAATCCGGCGCCACGCCCGCGGCACCGGCGCCGATGGACATCACCGGCTGAATTCCAGCCGCTCCCAGTTTGCCGCCGAGCTTGTCCCACTGCGGCTGATCGACGATCGCGATGCTGGCGCCGACATGGGCCAGGGTTTCGAGGATCACATCGGTGGCCATCATGACATTGACGGGGGCCGCGACCAGGCCGGCCTTGGCGATGCCGATCTTGGTCAGCCATGCTTCGTTGGAGTTGTCGCAGAACATCGCGATGCGCGTCGCCGCCGGCAGATCGAGTGCGAGCAGCGCGTTGGCTATCTGGTTGATGAGCACGTCAGCCTGAGCGTAGGTCAGGCGCTGATGGGCTGGATTGACGGTGGCGTCCGGCGTGCAGATGAGCGCGATTTTGTCGGGCTCGCTCCAGGTCATGCGCTCGATGATGTCGCCCACCGCAACCCGGTTCCAGCGATCGTCGTTGCGACGGTGACGAAAATTCTCCACATCGATGGTCATTCAGTGACTCCCCTGATCCTGTGTCTGGCCTTGACCGCCCTCACCACTGGCGACGGCGGCAGGTCCCTTTCCGGCATTGTAAATGCGTGCTCATCACTGTACCCCAGGTGATGGAGGCGGGTCGCAAGCGGGGACCCTGTACCGCGACGCCGCGAAAGCCCTGAGAGAGGTCGCGGGCAGATTACCCCGCGCGTAATTGCCCGCATGCAAGACACCGTCGAAAGTGTGTGCCGTGACATCATGAAAAGGAATACCGCGATGAACTGGAAGACCCTATTGCTCGGTTTCGTTCTGTTCGACTTTGCAGTGCTGAGCATCTACGCGATGTCCCAGGTCGGTTACCTGGGTATCTGGCAGGCCGGACTGGCCAGTTGGGGTGCGGTCCAGCTGCTCGTCGACCTGGTCATTCTGGCCGGTTTGGCGGTGCTGTGGATGATCGGCGATGCGCGTGCACGTGGGCTCAATCCGTGGCCCTACGTGCTGATCACGTTTGCCGCCGGCTCCTTCGGTCCGCTGCTCTATTTGCTGAGGCGTGAATGGCGGGCAGGCCGACTGCTCGCCCAGCCGGCCTGAGTGTCGGCGCCGCCACCCTGAGCCGATCTCGTCTCAGGGTGGTTTTCCCCGAGTAGAGCGGCCAGCGCAGCCGTACTCAATCGACCAGCGCGGCCAGATTGGAGAGTCCGACCGGTGGCGTCGTCAACCAGGGTATGACGAAGATGCGCGCTGCAAGCCCCGCATCCATACGTGCCATCTGTCGTTGCTCGTTGTCGAGCCGGGCGCGCAACAGCGGGTCGCTCGTGCCGGCGGCGAGGATGCTGCGGTTGACGACCCAGGCGTAGGGCTCGATTTCGGCCCGCCGCAGGTCATCCTGCAGGGCAGCGGCCTGTGATACCGGGATTGTCTCCGGCAGGGTGACGAGCACTATCCGGGTGTAATCGGGGTCCTGCAGGCGCATCAGCGGGGTCACGATATGTACCGTGGATGCTTCCTCGAATCCGCGCATGACTTGACGGTGATAGGCGCCGGTCGCGTCCATCAGGAGCAGGGAATGGCCGGTCGGCGCGGTATCGAGCACGACGAAGGCACTGCGTGCTTCAGCGACAATGCGCGAGAAGGCGTGGAATACGGCCACTTCTTCGGTGCAGGGAGAACGCAGGTCTTCGAGCAGAAGCGCGCGTTCATCCTCACTCAAACGCGCGCCGCGGTTGGCCATGATCTTGTCGATGTAGCGCTGTGTCTCGGCGGCCGGGTCGATGCGGCTGACGGTGAGTCCGTCACGTTGGCCGGCGAGTGTCGTCGTGAGGTGCGCGGCCGGATCGGTGGTACTGAGATGGACCGCATGCCCGCGATCGACGAGACCGATCGCCAGCGCAGCGGCGATCGTGGTCTTGCCCACACCGCCCTTGCCCATGACCATGATCAGGCCGTGGCCATTCGCTGCGAGCTCATCGGCCAGGCGGCCCAGGGTCGCGTCCGCGTGCGGTGCTGCGGTCGAGGCAGGAGCGGGTCGAGCTGATGGTGCGGGCACCGTCACCTCGAGCAGCGCGCGCAGCGCGGCCAGGCCGACGACGTCGAAGTCGCGTAGCGGAACGGTATCGCGCGGCAGCGTGGCGAGTTCTGCCGGCAGGGTCTCGAGCGCCGCCCGGCCGTGCGCCTCGATGGCACTCGCGACCGCATCGTCCGCACCGGTGGCGTGGAAGACCCCGTTGATGATCAGGCATTGGTTGGTGAGGCCGAGCGTCGTGAGTTCCGCGGCGGTGCGCGCGGCCTCGGCGATGGCGCCGGCTTCGGGGCGGGCGACCAGGACGACCGTGGTCGTGCGCGCGTCGGTCAAGGTCGCCAGCGCCGCCCGGAACATCGATTCCTGCATTTCGAGTCCGGAATGGGGGCCCAGGCAGGAAGCACCGCGGGTGTTGTCGGTGAGAAAACCGGTCCAGGCCTGCGGCAGACTGAGCAGGCGCAGAGTATGACCGCTCGGTGCGGTGTCGAAGACGACGTTATCGTAGGCGCCGTCATCGGCGGCGAGGAGGCCCGCGAAGGCATCGAACGCCGCAATCTCGGTGGTACAGGCACCGGCCAGTTCTTCGCGTACGGTGGCAATTTCCGCCGCGGTAGCCTGCGCACCCATTTGTTCCAGCACACGTGCCCGGTAGGCTTCCGCGGCAAGTTGCGGATCGATGTTGAGCAGTTCGAGACGCTCGACGCCGGCGACGGGTATGGCACTGTTGCGCAATGCGACGCCGAGGATCTCATCCAGATTCGATGCCGGATCGGTACTCACCAGGAGTACTCGACGCCCGCCGTCGGCGAAAGCGATCGCACTGGCGGTGGCGAGCGAAGTCTTGCCGACGCCGCCCTTGCCGGTGAAAAAAAGATAGCGCGCCGGGGCGTCGAGTAGCGAAAGCAGGGGCATGTCGGATCAGGGCCCTAGGGGGCCGGGCACCAGGGCCTGTTGATCTTTCATTGTTCGGCACCGAACAATGAAAGATCAACAGGCCCTAGGAAAGACGGTGCTTCGTCGGCAGGTTTGGCGGCGAGTTCGGCGTCGTCGAGGCGCGCGTAGATCTCGATCAGATTACCGTCCGGATCACTCAGCCAGAGTTCGTGCAGCGGCGTTCCCCGCCAGGTGGTGCGCGGCGGCTTCTCGATCGTGGCGCCGAGTTGGAGCGCCTTGTGATAGGCCTCGATGACCGCGTCGCGAGCAGCGACGGCAACGCCGAGGTGATAGAGCGTATCGTGATGCAGGGGCATATCGTCGGCGACCATGAGGACGAAGTTCAGTGCATAACGGGGTTCGATAAAGATCGCATAGCGGTGCGTCCATTCCTTGGGCTCGATGCCGAGCAGCCAGGCATAGAAGCGCACGCTATGCGGCAGGTCGCGCACGCGCAGGCTGGCGTGAAACTCGCTGCCGGCGGGGCCGGGTGGCAGTTCCTGCAAGGCGGCCAGGATGCGGATACGGCCTTCGATCTGGTCGCGCAGGGTACGCATGCGGGCGAGCTGCCCGTCGCGGCTTTCACCGGGCAGCGCTGTCGCCGGGTCGGGCAGCGGCCAGTGCAGTCGGCGTTTCTCGCCCGCCAGCAGCGGGCAAACCTCCTCAGCGCAAAGCGTCACGACGGTATCGAACCGCGCGCTGTCGATGGCATCGATCGATTGCGCCCGCGCGGCCGACAGGTCGATGCCGCGCTCGGCCATGACGGCGATGGCGAGCGGGTCGACGCCGGTCGGTCGCGAACCGGCGCTCGCGATGTCGATGCCGGCGCCGAAATGCTCGCGCGCCAGCGCCGCAGCCATCTGGCTGCGTGCCGAATTGGCGACGCAAAGGAAAAGCAGTCCGCGCATCGTCATCAATCCGGACGCGGGCAACTGTTTGCGGCGCGCGGTGCCGCGGGCGCGGCCGGTGTGCAACAGGCCGAGGCTTGCGCCTGGGGTTGGGTGTCCTCGCCGAACACGGGCACGTCGCCGAGGGTATGGAAGGTTTCCCAGGCGATGCCGGCGGGGTCGGTCACCCAGTATTTGTCGGACTTGGCGTAACAGCATGCCGTGCCGGTCTGCGTCACGACTGCCGCATCCGCGGCCTGGAGTTGGTCGTGCATGGCCGTCAGTTCGCCATCGTCTTCGACCTGGAAGCCGAGGTGATTCACCCCGGTCGTGTGGCCGCGCATCGAGATGGCGAAATTGACGCGCGGGTCGTCGAGCAGCCATTTCGCGTAATCGGCTTTCTCGACGGTCGGGGGGCACCCGAACATGGTCGAATAAAAGCGGATCCCATGGGCGAGATCGGGTACGGCGACGTGGACATGGAAACGTTTCATGGGGTGAACTCCTGTAGTGGATGATTTACTCGGGGGGCAGTTCATTGCGGCCGAGGGCCGCATCGAGACAGGCATTGCCGCTCGGCGTCGACAGGCATTGCTCGGGATGGCCGGCGCAGCATTCTTCGGTCAGGTAGCCGATCAATTCGAGCATGGACGGAATGTGCGCGCGGTAGCGCTGGTAGCGACCTTCTGCGCAGGCTGTGAGTAAACCCGCCTGGGCCAGTGCTTTCAAATGGAAGGACAGATTGGTCGGTGGCAGACCGAGGGCCTGTGCGATCTCGCCCGCGACCATGCCTTCCGGCCCCGTCCGCACGAGTAGCCGATAGACATCCAGGCGCGCCGGCGAGGCCAGCGCCTGTAGGACAGTGATGACGGCATCCTGATTCATGGTTCCATTGTTCAACATTTCTTGTATTATTGCCAACGCTTTAATAACTCTTGAATTGTTGAATTGTCGTCGGATCGCGATAGCTCGCGGTGATTGGGCTTCGCGACGCAAGGACCCTGACCATGCTGGAACGCCTCGAGCACCTCATTACCCGGACGGCCGTGACCCACCCACGGACGGTCATCGCCGCGCTCGCTGCCCTCGTCGTGGCCATCCTGGCCGCAGCCGTGCTGCCGACCGTGTGGCCGCAGAGTTTCCCAGGACTGAACGGACTTAAGGTCGATACCGACCCTGAGAACATGCTGCCCTACGACGAGCCCGCGCGCGTCTTCCATCGGCAAGCGCAGGCCGACTTCGCCATCCACGACATCGTCGCCGTGGGTATCGTCAATGACACGCACCCGGATGGTGTGTTCAATCCCGCATCGCTGGAGCGCATTTATCGCCTCACCGAATTCGCGCGTACGCTCGAGTACCCGGATCCGGAGCAGCCCGGCCGGACCCAGCGCGTGGTCACGGTCGACGTCGTCGCGCCGTCGACCGTCGACGATATCAGGCAGGCCGGCGCCGGCGCCGTCAGTTTCTCCTGGCTCATGCCAGCCCCACCGCAAACCCTGGCGGAGGCCCATGCGGTGCGCGACCGTGCCTTGCGTCTGCCATTTCTGGTCGATGCCCTGGTCAGCGGCGACGGCAAGGCGATTACTCTGGCGCTGCCGGTCTCGAGCAAGAAAATTGCGTTCCATGTGCGAGAGGATCTGCTCGCTGCCACTGCCGCATGGTCTGGTACGGGTGACGAGGTCCACATCACCGGTGTCCCGGTTGCCGAAGAGACCTTCAGTGTCGAGATGTTCGTGCAGATGGGGGTGGCCTCGCCGCTGTGCATGCTGCTGTTGTTCGTCCTGTTGTGGTGGTTCTTCAAACGCCTGGTGCTCGTCGTCTCGCCCATGATCGTCGCCATGGCCTGCGCCATGGGCACCATGGGGCTGATGGTCGTGTTCGGCTATCCCATCCACATCATGACCTCGATGATTCCGATCTTCGTCATGCCGGTTTCGGTGCTCGACGCGGTGCATGTGCTGTCCGAATTTTTTGATCGCTATCCACAGCATCGTGATCGACGCCGGACCATCGAGGCCGTGATGCGGGAGCTGTTCAAGCCCATGCTGTTCACCACCTTGACCACCATGGTCGGTTTTGCATCGCTTGCGCTCGCACCGATCCCGCCGATCCAGGTTTTCGGTCTGTTCGTCGCCGCCGGCGTGTTCCTCGCCTGGTTGTGGACGGTATTGTTCATCCCGGCCTACATCATGCTGGTGCCCGAGGCTCGCCTCGAGGGTTATGGGCATCATGCCGGCGACAGCGAGGACGTCGGCCTGATGAGCCGCACACTGCGCGGTCTCGGCATGTGGACGCAGCGTCGCGCGCGGGCTGTCGTGGTGGCGATCGGTGTTGCCGCAGTGGTCGCGGCCTGGGGGATCAGCCACATCGAGGTCAACGACAACCCGGTCAAATGGTTTACCGCGAGCCATCCCATCCGGATTGCGGAAAACGTACTGAACGAACATTTCGGCGGCACGTATCTGGCCTATCTGCATCTCGCACCGGCGGCCGACGAACAGAGCGTGGCTGAGGCCTCGACCCGGCTTGTCGGCGCCCTCGAGCGCGAGCGCGTGCTGGCACTGGGCGAGGGCGTGGCCGCGGTAGACGACGTGTTCGATGCCATGCTCGACGAGGCAGGTCGCGCGTCCAAGGAACATACGAACGCTGTCGCCATGCTCGATGCCCTGGCGGATTGGGCTGTGAGCAGAACGGACGCCGCGCCCGCCGCAGCCTACGAGGCCTGGGAGCGCGCCGCGCTCGTCGTCGATCGTGCGCGCCAATACCGTGAGGTCTTCAAACGCCCCGAGGTCCTGCGCTACATCGCGGGTTTGCAGGCCCATCTCGTCGCCGGCGGCTACGCCGGCAAGACCACCTCGCTGGCCGATCTCGTGGCCACCGTGCACCGCGAATTGATGCTGGGTGACGATGCGGCATTTCGTATTCCCGATACACCGGCCGCCGTCGGCCAGACGCTGCTGACGTTCGAGAACAGCCATCGACCCCAGGATCTGTGGCATTTCGTCAGTCCGGATTACCGGCGCAGTGTGGTTTGGCTCCAACTCGAGAGCGGTGACAACCGCGACATGCAGGCCGCGGTCGACGCGGTCGAGACCTATGTCGCCCGGCATCCGCCACCCACCGAGCTGGTGACCGACTGGTTTGGATTGACCTATATCAACGTTGTCTGGCAGGACCGCATGGTGAGCGGTATGTTGACCGCGCTGGGCGGCAGCTACGTGGTCGTGCTGGTGATGATGGCGCTGTTGTTGCGCTCGCTGTGGTGGGGTTTGTTGTCCATGCTGCCTTTGACGATGACCGTCGCGCTCATCTACGGCATCGTCGGTATCAGCGGCAAGGACTACGACATGCCCGTGGCGGTATTGAGTTCGCTCAGCATCGGCCTGGCCATCGACTATGCCATTCATTTTCTGGTGCGGGCACGCGCCGCCGTGGCGCGAACCGGTAGCTGGGCTGCCAGCGTGCCGGAACTCTTCGGCGAGACGGCCCGCGCGATCACACGCAATGCCATCGTCCTCGGCGTCGGCTTCACGCCGCTGCTGGCGGCGCCGTTGGTGCCCTACAAGACGGTTGGCGTGTTCATTGCGTCGATACTGCTGATTGCCGGCCTGGTCTCACTGATCGTGCTACCCGCGGTGCTGCGCCTTGGCACGCCGTTGTTCTTTCCCCAGGAGACCCGTTCATGAAGCGTCCATGGATCATTACAGCTTTCCTGTTCACGACAGCCGGTGGGACGGTCACTGCCGCGGACGAGCTCGCGGTCGAGGACATCGTCCATCGCGCCAACAAGGTGGCCTTCTACGCCGGCAAGGATGCCCGCGCCCAAGTGCACATGACCATCACCGATGGCCAGGGGCGGACCCGCGAGCGGCGTTTCGTCATGCTGCGTCAGGATCTCCCGGATACCGACGATCTGACCGCCGCCGCTTATCGCGGCGAACAGCGCTATTACGTGTTCTTCCAGCGTCCGGCCGACGTCAATCGTATGGTGTTCATGGTCTGGAAAAAACTCGAGGGTGATGACGATCGCTGGCTTTATCTGCCGGCGCTCGATCTGGTCAAACGCATAGCGGCTGCCGATAAGCGCACGAGCTTTGTCGGTTCCGATTTTCTCTACGAGGACGTCTCCGGCCGCGATATCGACGAAGACAAGCACCGCCTGGTCGAAGTGACCGCGGATTATTACGTCCTCGAGAGCACGCCGCGGGATCCGGCCACGGTCGAATTCGCGCGCTACCGCAGTTATATCCACAAGGACAGCTTCGTTCCGGTCCAAGTCGAGTTCTTCGACAGCCAGGGTACGCAGTACCGTGTCGGCAAGGCTCTGGCGGTCGAGACGATTGCCGGCCATCCGACCATCACGCGCTCGAGCATGGAAAACCTGCGGACCGGCAGCATCACCGAGGTCACTTTCGGTGATGTGCAATATGACCTGGGTCTGCCCGACGAGCTGTTCACCGAACGCTATCTGCGCTCACCGCCGCGCGAGTACCTGCGCTGAACCGCGCATGCGTGTCGGGGCGTGCTTTGTCACTGTATTGCTCGTTGCGCCCGGCTTCGGGCTGCAAGCGGTGCCTCCGGCATTACCGCCTGGCCTCGGCGGCAGCAGCCAGGGCGATGGGGCCTCGACCACAGCGCCTTCGAGCAGCGCTGGGCGGGACGCTGGACCAGCGCTGCCGGCAGGCTTGGGGGACACCCGGGTAAGCTCGCCGGCGGGGTCAAGCGGTGCCCCTGCGCGTGCCTTCGACCTCACCGGCTTCGCCGAGGGCCGGTTGGGTGTGCGGCTGTACGACAACCCGCAGCAGCCGGCACGCAGTTTGGCTGAGACCCGTCTACAGCTCGACCTGGCCGGCGAGACTGCGGTCATCGATTGGAACCTCACCGCCGATTTCATCTATGACGACCTCGCGGACACGCACGGTCCGGCCCTCGATCGCGGTCGTGGCGCCGTCGATTTGCGTGAAGCCTATGTCGGCTTCGCACCGCTCGAGTTTCTCGACGTCAAGCTTGGTCGTCAGATCCTGACCTGGGGCACCGCGGACTTCGTCTTCATCAACGATCTCTTTCCCAAAGACTGGAATGCCTTTCTGCTCGGTCGTGACGACGATTATCTCAAGGCGCCGGCGGACGCGGTGCGCCTGTCGTTCTACGCGTCCCTGGTCAACGTCGATATCGCCTACACGCCGCGTTTCGCCGCGGACCGCTACATCAATGGGCGGCGCCTGTCTTATTTCAATCCCGTCATGGGGCGGGTCGCGGGGCAGGATGCAATCCTGCGCGTCGACCGGCCGGGCGCGGCTTTCGCCGATGACGAGTGGGCGCTGCGACTGCACCGTCTGCTGCATGGCTTCGAATTGGCCTTGTATGCGTATAACGGTTTCTGGAAGAGTCCGGCTGGATTCACGCCAGCGGACGGTCGCGCGACCTTCCCGCGCCTGCGCAGCATAGGAGGCAGCCTGCGCGGGCCGCTCGGCCCCGGCATCGTCCATGCCGAAACCGGCTACTACGCTTCACGGGATGACGGTGCCGGTCGCAACCCGCTGGTGGCCAATAGCGAAGTGCGCTTCGTCATCGGCTACGAACTCGAAGCGGCGCGGAATCTCACGGTGGGCCTGCAGTATTACCTCGAAGCGCTGCGCCATCACGGCGCCTACCGCCGGGCGTTGGCACCGGGCCAGCCGGCGCGCGATGCCCAGCGCCATTTGCTCACGACGAGGATTACCTGGCGGACCCATCGCCAGAATCTCATCTGGTCGTTGTTTGCCTTCGTCTCCCCATCGGATAGCGACGCCTATCTACGCCCGGAGCTCAGCTATCAGCTCGACGACCGTTGGCGACTCGAGGGCGGTCTGAACGTGTTTCTGGGAACCAGGCGCCATACGTTTTTCGGCCAGTTCGAAGATGACAGCAATGCCTACCTCGCTGTCCGGTACGCGTTCTGATCCTTTTGCGCTCGCAGCAAACTCAAGGGCCCGTCCCAGAATAACTCAGCTATCTGGAACGCCGATCCATCCCGTCTGGC
>JBBDTC010000305.1:0-17637 GCA_040904625.1 Gammaproteobacteria bacterium | reverse complement strand
GCCGCGGGTCGCCTTGCGCTCGATACCTCGGTGTCGCCGGACGGTTCTATCACGGTACTGGCCCGCGTCGACGAATTGATCGCGGACGCGCCCTTGGCCATTACCGACTTCGAGGGCAACGCAACCGGTGCGATGGCGCCCGACGGGCGCGGTTTCGGTTTTTCGATGCGCATGGTCGGTAACGGGAGGACCGGACAGACCGATGGCCTGCTCGAAGCGAATTTCGATCCCGACAGCGAGACCGGCTCGCCGCTCGAGCTGGATTTCACCAGCGAACGTTTTCTGTTGAATGACGTGC
Source organism: Gammaproteobacteria bacterium (assembly GCA_040904625.1). Classification (GTDB taxonomy): domain Bacteria; phylum Pseudomonadota; class Gammaproteobacteria; genus JACKNG01. The sequence continues at coordinate 17,339 of JBBDTC010000305.1, read as the reverse complement.
TCGCAGCGCTCGAGAGTATCCGCGCCGAATCGGGCGCGCAAGCATCGCCTGCACCCGGCACGAAAGCGCAGGGGGATGCACCGGTGCGCCCCGATACGGAAGTCGACACGCAGCCGTTCTGGGACGTCCTGCCGTATCGCGCACGCCTCGCCTACCACATCCGTGACCTCTACTACACCGATTACGTCGTGTTCAACGACGTCAGCGGTACAGTCGATATCGAGCCCGAGCGCCTTCACCTCAGCGAGTTGTCGGGCCGCTTTCATGACAGCCCGCTCGACTTCGACGGCCGTCTCGAATTCATGCCCGGTATGCCCCAACCCTACGCGCTGGGCTTCGCGGGCAAGGTGGCGGATTTCGACTTGAACCAGTTTTTCACCGAACTCGTGCCGGGCGACAAGCCGCGCGTCGAAGGCCTGTTCAGCATTGATCTCGACGGCCACGGTACGGCGCCGAACATGGCCCAGTTCCGCAACGAGCTGCTGTTCGATATGCGCCTGGTCAGTCTCGATGGCTTGTTTCGGCCGCTGCCGCCCGGGAGTGGTCTGCTGGCCGGTGCTTCCGATGTACTCGGTGTGGTCGGTGAAGGCTTGTCCTACATCCCGACCGGCGGCTTCGGTGCCGGTGCGCTGTCACGGCTCATCAACTACATTGCGCTCATCGACTACGATCGTATCGACATCCATGTCGTACGTGACGAGAGTCGCGATATCGTCATCGAGCGCTTTCTCGCGCGCAGTCCGACCATCAGCCTCAAGGCCAGTGGCGGGATCGAGTACGCGGAAGGTCAGGACATCCTCGACAGTCCGCTGACACTCGACGCCCATCTCGACATGAGCGGCAAAGGCGCGGCCATCCTCTACAGCATGAACCTGCTCGAGGACGAACAGGATGAGCAGGGCTATTTCAAAGGGCCGGCATTCCGTATCCGCGGCACCCCGGCAGACGCCGAATCGAACCTCGAGGAGATCCTCAATGCGGCTGCCGACGGCACCGTCAAAGGTGGGATCACCCGGCCGATCGCCGGCCTCATCGGCAACCTCCGCTACCGCTGGTTCGGCGAGGAGCCCGAGCCGTATCAGGATCAGGAGACGTCAGATGCAGAGCGCACCAAGGCAGTCGACACCCCCTGACCGCTCCACAATCGCTGTCGTGCTCTTGCAAACCCCGTATTTCGCGGTGCGGCTGGACCCGTTTTATTGTCCGGTCATATGCAACGCTCCGTCGACGAAGTGCTGCCACTGCGCGACATTGCGCAATTCATAGCCTTCGTTCCAGTCCCAAATCTCGACCATGGTCGCCCGTGCGCTCGGCTCGTCGACGCCGCCACGCGACGTGCGCCATACATAGACAAAGGCCGAAGCCCGCGCATTGGCGTAGCAGTGCACCAGCACGCGCTTGCAGAGCACGACGAGCCGGCGCTGGCGTGCCCATCAGTCGCGGTCGATCGATTGCATCAGCTTCGGCGGATAGCGATCGCCGGCAATGTTTTCAGGCCTGAAGAGATCGTCGAGGAACGCGATATCGTCGTCACTGAGTGTGATGTCGGCAGCCTGCGCGTCTTCTTCGAGGTAAGCGACGTGTTTGGTGCCCGGTATGGGCACGATATCCGGCCCCTTGGCGAGCAGCCAGGCGAGCGCGATCTGCGCGGCCGTATGGCCGAGGCTCGCGGCGTAGTCCTCGAGACTATTGACGAGCATCCGGTTGGTTTCGAAATTGACCCCCGAGAAGCGCGGCATGTCGGCGCGGAGATCGCTCGCCGGCAAGTCGTCGCCGGCACTGAGTCGCCCGCTCAACATGCCGCGGCCGAGCGGGCTGAAAGGGACGAAGCCGACGCCGAGTTCGCGGCACGCGGGCAGGACGTGGGCCTCGGGGTCGCGGGTCCATAGCGAATACTCCGATTGCACGGCGGTAATCGGATGTACGGTATGCGCGCGGCGCAGGGTTTTAGCGGAAATTTCGGAGAGGCCGAGATAGCGCACTTTGCCTGCATCGACGAGCTCGGCCATGGCGCCGACGGTTTCTTCGATCGGCACCCTGGGATCGAGGCGGTGGAGATAGTAGAGATCGATGTGCTCGGTATCGAGTCGTTGCAGGCTTTCGTCGCAGCACGCAATGACCTGCTCTGGCCGTGCATCGACCCCGCGCGTGCCGTCGGCGTGGCGCACGATACCGAATTTGCTGGCGAGTACGAATTTGCTGCGCCGCCGGGACAGTACCCGGCCGAGGAGTTCTTCGTTGCGTCCGTTACCGTAGGCATTGGCGGTATCGAGAAAGTTGATGCCGCAGTCGAGCGCGCGATGAAGGGTACGTTCGCACTCGGCCGGATCGGCCTCACCGTAGGATTGCGACATGCCCATGCAGCCCAGTCCGAGTACCGAGACTTCGAGTTTACCGATCCTGGTCTTTCTCATCGCCCCTCCCCGCATCTACGAACCGACCGGACTATAACATTGCGCTCGCCTCGACGCGGCTGGCCCAGGCTCTTATAGTCGACGCTTCGCATTCATAATGCGCTCTTGGGCATTCAACAGAGGCAGCAGTATGGATTTGGGACTCGCAGGTAAACGCGCCATAGTCACTGGCGGCTCGCGCGGAATCGGTCGCGCGATCGCCGAACGTCTGGTCGCAGAGGGTTGTGCGCTGGGCATCTGCGCACGCCATGGGGCCGAAGTCGATGCGGCCGTGGCGGCGCTGCAGAAAAAGGCGCCTGCCGGGAGCGTCGTCACGGGCGGCGTGGCCGATGTCGCCGATACGCAGGCGCTCGCGCAATGGATCGATACTACGGCCGCCCAACTCGGCGGGATCGACATCGTCGTCGCCAATGTGAGTGCGCTTGGCGGCACGCCGGACGAAGCGACCTGGCGGCTCGGCATGGAAATCGACGTACTCGGCACCGTGCGCACCGTCGAAGCGGCGATGCCGTACCTGGAGCAGTCGCAAGCCGCGTCGATTGTCGCGATCGCGTCCACCGCGGCCCTCGAGGCTTTCGGCGGCCCGCGCCCCTACAACGCGGTCAAGGCGGCGGTGATCAATTACATGTCCAATCTGGCCACAGTGATGGCGCCCAAGAACATCCGCGTCAATACGGTGTCGCCGGGCACGATCTATTTCGACGATGGCGTCTGGGGCCAGCGCAAGCGGGAGCAGCCAGCCACCTATGAAGCTGCCCTGGCACAGAATCCGATGGGACGCATGGGCCGGCCGGATGAAGTCGCCAATGCGGTGGCCTTCGTCGCGAGCCCGGCGGCGAGCTTCATCACCGGGACGAACGTGGTGGTCGACGGCGGCTTTACGCGGCGTATTCAATATTGAGCTTGGGCGGGTGCCGGCACCCGTCAGGCCGGCATCGCGACCACGCCCTTCGACAAGGCTCTCTCAGGGTGAACGGAAGTGTGGGGCTCTTCGACAGGGTCAGGGGGAGTGGCGGTGTATTGCTCCGCTCAGAATACGCCGCTTTGTTTCATGGCCTCGATGTCTTCAGGCGAGCGGCCGAGTTCGCGCAGGATTTCTTCGGTGTGCTGGCCCGCGCGGCTGGCGAACTCGAACTTCAAGCCGCCCGGTTCGTGGCGGAATTTGAGCGGCGTGCCGAGGTGTTCCCAGCCACGGCTGTCTTCGACGAACATCTGGCGATGGCGCAACTGCGGGTCGTCGGCGGCTTCGCGCAGGTCTTTGACCGGCGCGAAGGCGCAGTCGACGTCGGCAAAGTATTCCACCCATTCCGCTTGCGTACGGGTGAGGAAGGTCTCTTTCAGGTAGGCCTTGACCGGATCCTGCCGCGGGCCCGGCGGCGGTTTGCACAGTTCGAGCAGATCCGGGCGGCCGAGCTTGTCCAGCACGGCCTTCGCGAAATGCAGCTCTGAGCCGCCGAGGACGACGTGGCGCCGGTCTCTGGTCTCGTAGATTTGATACATGGCATAGCCGCCGAGTGCGCGTTCGTGATCGACGACAGGCGGCTGTTTGTCGGCGAACACGCTGCCGAGATTATTGGCCAGGCCCGCGACCAGGCTGTCAGCCATGGCGATATCGATATAGTCACCGCGACCGGTTTCCGTGCGCCGCAGGAGAGCCATCAATACCGCGCTCAAGCTCATCATCGACGACAGCATGTCGGCGCCCGGGATGCCGGGAATGGCGGGCTGTCCATCCTGGCCGCGATTGATGCTGAGGATGCCGGCCATGGCTTCGGTGGCGAGGTCGTGGGCCGGTTTGTGGACGTACGGCCCGTCCTGCCCCCAGGCCGACATGGAGCAGTAGACGATGCCCGGATTCACTGCCGCGATCGCCTCGTAACCGACACCGAGACGCGCCGCGACGCCGGGCCGGAAAGCCTCGATCATGACGTCGGCGCTGGCGGCGAGATCGAGAGCTGCGGCGCGGCCGGCAGCGGTTTTCAGATTGAGCTGGATGCTGCGCTTGTTACGGTGGGTGTTGGCGTAATAGACGCTCAGCCCGTCCCGTTTGGGGCCGATCTCGCGATTGGGTTCGCCCCCCAGGGGCTCGAGCTTGATCACCTCGGCGCCATGGTCGGCCATCATCTGCGTCATGACCGGTCCGGGCAGGAACAAGGACAGATCGAGGACGCGTATACCTTCCAGTTTCATCGACATACTCCGCTTGGGCGCGCCGGATGATAGCACCGTGGTTGCCGCAAACGGCGCCGCTCCGGTGGTGTGGCAGAGGGCGCATGCGGCACGCGTGGTATGGCGTGCCGACGGGCTCGCTCAAGGCGTGAGCGCGGTCGGGGCGTCTGCACAACGACCGGTCGGCCGCCCCTCCGGATCGATCATGGCGCGGCGCGAGAGCCAGTCGTGCGCATCCGTGGCATCGCGTTCGAACCACATGCGGGCCGAGCCGAGGCGGAAGGAATAGCCCCAGGTATCCATGTCGGCGAGCATTCGGGGCCGTCCGAATCCGGGCAGGTCGGCCGCCAGGCAGATGGACAGGTAGCACACCGCACACTCCTCGAGATCGTCGCCGCCGGCGTCGGTGTCGAGCACGCGGCGGCGCGCCGGTTCCATACAGATGGAATGACAGGCTTCGTGCAGCGCCGAATGCACCGGTGTATCCGTGCGTACCAGCAGGAGGTTGCGGCGCAGGCCGGCCTCGCATCCGCCCCAGTAGCTGCCGGGGATCGCCACGGCCGGTGCCACGTAATGCAGCACCAGACCGTATCTGCGCAGCTCGCCACGGACTGCCGTTGCCAACACAGCGTCGGCCGGGCCCAGCCGTGCGACGTCGTCAGTCATGCTGGAGCAAGCACCGTCCAAGGGTCGGGTTGGCGCGATCCTTCTCAGTCGCGCCCGCGGCGCTTCGGGGCGCCCTTGTTCTTGCGGTCGCGATGCCGGTCCTTGAAGCGTGGTGGGCCGCCGGGCGCGCGATCACGGGGGCGCGAGGGGCCGCCGCGGGCCTCGTCGAGGCGCGAGATACGCAGCTGCTGACCGGAGACCCAGACTTTCTTCAGCACCTGGAAGATCTCTTTCGGCATGCCGCTGGGCAGGTCGACCGTGCTGTGATCGCCGTTGATGTTGATGCGGCCGATCTCGCGCGCATCGAGTCCGGTTTCGCCCGCGATGGCGCCGACGATATTGCCGGGCTTCACACCATGCTCATGGCCGACTTCGAGACGATAGGTTTCCATTCCGGCGGGCGCACGGTGCTGGCGCAGGTGCAGTTCGCCGCGCGCATCGTCCCGCTGGCCAGGATCGGCGCCATAGGACGGCGCCGCGCGGTGTTCGGCACGCGGGAAAGGTTCGCGCTGCGCACCGCGCCGCGGCGGCTGCTCGCCATCGGCCGGTACGCGAGGGTCCGTTATCGCGTCGCCTGCGGCGGGTCGTTCGTGCCAACCGGCGGGCGGGCGCGGGCCATGGTCGCCGGTCGACTCGTAATGCAGAGGTTCGCGTTCACGTGGGCGCCGTTCGCGCGGCTGCGGCTCGTCCCGTGCACCCCAGCCGCGCGCATGTTCGCTGCGCCGCGGTTCGCGCTCGCGCGGTCCGGGTGCCATGAGCAGGGGTTCGTCACCCTGCACCAGCTTGGCCAGAGCGGCGGCGATCAGCAGCGGATCGCCGTCGTGATCGCGCTGGTAGCGGGTGACCAGATCGACGTAGATCTCCAGGTCCCCGGCATCGAGCGTATCGCTGATCGATTGCATGAAGCGGGCCAGGCGCTTGTCATTGATGATCTCCGCCGACGGCACTTCCATGCGTTCGATGGGTTGGTTGGTGGCGCGCTCGATGAGCTTCAGCATGCGTTGTTCGCGCGGCGCGACGAACAGGATGGCGTCGCCGTGGCGGCCGGCGCGCCCCGTTCGTCCGATGCGGTGGACGTAGACTTCCGGGTCATAGGGAATGTCGAAGTTGATGACGTGACTGACACGTTCGACATCGAGGCCGCGCGCAGCGACGTCGGTGGCGACGAGGATGTCGAGCGTGCCCTGCTTGAGGTTCTCGATGGTACGTTCGCGCATTTTCTGCGGCAGGTCGCCGTTGATGGCGGCGCAGGCAAAACCGCGCGCGGTGAGTCGCCCGGCGAGCTCTTCGGTGGCGATGCGCGTGCGGACGAAAATGAGCACGCCCTCGATATTCTCGCCTTCGAGGATGCGGGTCAGGGCGTCGAGCTTGTGGCCGCCGCTCACGGTGCAGTAGCGCTGGCGTATGGTTGCGGCCGTCGTCGTCTGCATGCGGATGCTGATCTGGGCAGGGTCGCGCAGATAGCGCTCGGCAATCTTGCGGATCGGCGTCGGCATGGTGGCCGAGAACAGCGCGGTCTGGCGTGCCGGCGGGGTCTGTTCGAGGATCCATTCGATGTCGTCGATGAATCCCATGCGCAGCATCTCATCGGCCTCATCGAGGACGACGTACTTGAGACTATCGAGTCTGAGCGTGGCCCGGCGCATGTGGTCCATGACCCGCCCCGGCGTGCCGACGACGATGTGCACGCCGCGCTTCAGGGCGCGCAGCTGCACGCCGTAGTCCTGCCCGCCATAGATCGGCAGCACATGGAAGCCCTTCATGTGGCTGGCATAACGCTGGAAAGCCTCGGCCACCTGGATGGCGAGTTCACGGGTCGGTGCGAGTATCAATGCCTGCGGGCCCGCTTGACCGAGCGAGATCCCCTGCAGGATGGGCAAGGCGAACGCCGCCGTCTTGCCGGTGCCGGTCTGGGCCTGGCCGATCAGATCGCGCCCGGCCTGTAGCACGGGGATGGTCTCGGCCTGAATGGCGGTCGGCGTTTCGTAGCCGACATCCGCCAGCGCCTGCACAATGGCTGCGGGCAGGCCGAAATCGTTGAAATTCGAAGCTAATACGGGGTCAGCGGACATGGGGCACCCTTGCGGTGGAGAGGCGGCGGGTCGGAGCCGGGGCGGCGCATTATAGGCGCCTGCGGGGGTTTCGTCAGTGTTGTCGACTGCGTCCTGACGATCCGGGGTGCAGCTCTCCTATACTGGGAGGCGGTGTCCTGTCCGCCAGGGAGTAGAGCATGGAACACGTAGACGTCATCATCGTCGGTGCCGGGTTGTCCGGGATCGGCGCCGTGCGCCGGCTCCAGGACCAGTGTCCGGGCAAGACTTTCGCCATCCTGGAGGCGCGCGATCGCATCGGCGGTACCTGGGATTTGTTTCGCTATCCGGGCATCCGCTCAGACAGCGACATGTACACCATGGGCTACGACTCCAAACCGTGGCGCGAACCCAAGGCCATTGCCGATGGCCCGTCGATACTGAATTACATCGAGGAAGCCGCAGCCGAGCGCGGGCTCGAACGCCACATCCGTTTGAACCATCGCATGGTGGCCGCAGGGTGGTCTAGCGCCGACGCGCGCTGGACGGTCACGACCGTGCGCGGTGACAGCGCCGAGCAGGTCGATTTCGCCTGCACGTTTCTTTTCGTATGCAGCGGCTACTACAACTACGACAAAGGCCACAGCCCCGATTTCCCCGGCATCGAGGCTTTCCAGGGGCAGGTCGTTCATCCGCAGCAGTGGCCGGAGGATCTCGACTACGCCGGCAAGCGCGTGGTCATCATCGGCAGCGGTGCGACTGCGATGACCCTGGTACCGGCGATGGCGCGCAGCGCGGCCAAAGTCACCATGCTGCAGCGCTCGCCGACCTACGTCGTCTCCATGCCGGCCGAGGACAAGATCGCGCACCTGTTGCGCAAGCTGCTGCCCGAACAGTTGGCCTACCGTCTGATTCGGTGGAAGAACATCCAGTTTCAACGCTACGTCTACCGGCAAACGCGCATCAACCCGGACAAGGTCAAGCGCAAGCTGCTCGGTATGGTGCGCAAGCAGCTGGGACCGGATTACGACATCGACACCCATTTCACGCCGAACTACAAGCCCTGGGATCAGCGTCTGTGCCTGGTGCCGGACGCCGATTTGTTCAAGGCCATACGTGCGGGCAAAGCAGACGTCGTCACCGATACGGTCGCAGCGTTCACGCCCGACGGCATCATGCTGGAATCGGGAGCGAGGCTCGATGCCGACATCATCGTCACCGCCACCGGCCTCGAGCTGGTCGTACTCGGCGGCGCCGCTTTCAGCGTCGACGGTGAACCGGTCGATTTCCCGTCGACCTGGTCCTATAAGGGCATGATGTTCTCGGGGGTGCCGAATCTGGTCTACACGCTCGGTTATATCAACGCTTCGTGGACGCTGCGTTCGGAACTCGTTGCGGAGTACGTCTGTCGTTTGCTGAATCATATGGATGACGCCGGAGTCAGCGTATGCACGCCGCAGCTCCGCGAATCCGATCGGGATATGCCCGCCTATCATCTGATCGACGATTTTTCTCCCGGTTACATGCGCCGGGCGATCCACCTGTTCCCCAGGCAGGGCGATCACGATCCCTGGCGCAACACCCAGAACTATCTTCTCGACCGCGAAAACATCCGTAAAGCGCCGATCGCCGATGGTGTGCTGGTGTTCGAGGAACCGCCGCGCGCTGCCGCTGCGGCCCGCCCGACCCGCTCGGCGGCGTGACGGGAACCCGTCATTCGCAGCGCACACCGCTGGCCGCGGTTCGGTGCAAGCGCGTGGGTCCCGCGCTCGACCGAGGGTGTGTCAAAGTGTTACAGGGACGGATCGCGCTCAGCGCGAGCGGCCGTGCTCGAATGGCTTCCGTGAAGTGCGTGACCCGGGCCGGTTAGATGCCCGCGGACAGGCTTTCGCTGGACTTTGATTTGCGTCAGGATTGGGTGTTATCGAAATTGACAACGCCTGCGATGACAGCGAGCGATCGAAGACGACCGTGGCAACCTCGCCTGCGTCATCGTAACGGACGAGAAGACGTCCTCCCTGTCCTGCACACAATCAATGGATGACGCCGCATGTCCAATGGCCGCCTGCTGATACTCGACGACGATGCAGATGTCGGTCGAACGATAGAACGTATTGCCAAAGCGGCGGGTCTGGAAGCGCGCTGGACGGACGATGCTCCCGAATTCTTCCAGGCTTTCGACACCTGGTTGCCGACCCATATCGCACTCGACCTCATCATGCCGGACATGGACGGGGTCGAAGTCATGGTCAAGCTCGCGCAGCGGCAGTGCCGTGCGCGGATCATCATCAGCAGCGGGGTCGGCAGCCGCGTGCTCGACGCCGCGGGCCGCTCTGCAGCCGAGCACGGCCTGGATATCGCAGGGGTGCTGTCGAAGCCCTTTGCGGCACAGACGCTGCGCGATCTGCTGGCTGCGCCAGGCCCTGCGCCCGCGCCGCCGGCCCCGGCGCCAGCGCGACGGGACCCGCAAGTCCACTTTGCACCGACCGTCACCGATGTCGAGCGGGCGCTGCACGAACGTGAGTTCGTGGTCTTCTATCAACCCAAGGTGGACTGCAGCAGCGGCAGCCTGGCCGGCTTCGAGGCCTTGGTGCGCTGGCGTCATCCGGAGCACGGCCTGATCTTGCCCGATCGCTTCATCGCACTCGCCGAGCAGTACGGTTTGATCGACCAACTCACCGAACAGGTGTTCGACGAAGCCTTGTTGTGGTTCGCCGAGACTTTCCACACGGTCGAGGTAGGCGCGGCCACCGGCGCTGCCGTACAGCCGACCGCGCCGGTCGTCCTGTCGGTCAATATCTCGGCGCGGACCTTGCGCGATCAGGCCTTCGTCGAGCGTCTGCTCGATCACTGCGTGGAGCGGGATATCCATCCGGAGAGAATCATTTTCGAGTTGACCGAAACCAGCGCGATGGAGGATCCGATCGCGTCGCTGGATTTGCTCACACGCCTGCGCATGAAAGGCTTTCAGCTGTCCATCGATGATTTCGGCACGGGTTATTCGTCGATGCTGCAGCTGGTCCGGCTGCCGTTCTCGGAGATCAAGGTCGACAAGTCCTTCGTGATGACGGCGACACGCTCGATCGAATCGCGCACCGTGGTCCGTTCGATCATCGAACTCGGCCACAGTCTGGGGCTGCGGGCGACGGCGGAGGGCGTCGAGGATGCCGAGACGCTGGCCTATCTGAAGAGTATCGAATGCGATTTGGCGCAGGGCTTTCTGATCGGCCGCCCCATGAGCAGCGACGACGCGCGGCGGTGGTCGCCGACGGTCAGGGTCTGAACCGTCCCGCGTTCCGCGGCAGGTAGAGTTCCACACTCGTACCCTGTCCCGGCATTGAGCGCAGGCGCGCGACACCGCCGGACTGGCGGGCGAAGCCTTGCACCATGGCGAGCCCGAGGCCGCTGCCGCGACCGTGATCCTTGGTCGTGAAAAACGGTTCGAAGGCGTTGGCTATGGTGTCGGGGTCCATGCCCGAACCACTGTCCGAGACCGTGATGCGGACATAGGCGCCCGGTGCCTGATCGCTCGTCGTCGCGAATCGGTCGGGTGCGACCTCGACACTCTGCACCTCGATGGTCAGATGGCCGCCGTCCGGCATGGCGTCACGGGCGTTGATGCACAGATTGAGCACGGCGTTCTCGAGCTGCGCCGGATCGACCCAGGCCATTTGCGAGCCTATCGCTGACCTCACTTCCAGCGTGATGTTCTCCGGCAGGACGCGGCCTAGAAAGGCACGGCCGCGGGCCAGCAGCGCGGCGACGTCGACAGGCTGTGGTGCGAGCGTCTGCTGGCGTCCGATAGTGAGCAGCCGCCGCGTCAGGTCGGCGCCGCGCTCGGCGGCGGTGTGGGTCATCTCGGCGAGCTCGCGCAGCTCGGGATGGTCGACGAGTTCGCTGACGAGCAAATCGGAATTGCCGAGAATGACGGTGAGCAGATTGTTGAAATCATGTGCGATGCCACCCGCCAGGCGCCCGATCAGCTCGATGTTCTGCGCCTGGTGCAGCGTCGCCTCCGCCTGCAGGCGCTCGGACAGATCGCGGGCGACGGCGATGATCTTGCGCTGCTCGGGTGCCCAGACGGCGGACCACAAGAGCGGTGCGATGGTGCCGTCCTTGCGGATGCAGCGGTTCTCGAAAGCCGACGTCGGGTGCCCGGTCAGGATGTCACGCAAGGCGCCGCGTGTGCGCTCGAGGTCGGCTGGGTGGGCCAGGTCCAGACAATTGCGCCCGATCAGTTCGTCCGGCGCATAACCGAGCAACCCGGCCGCACTGGCGCTGATCCGGACATAGCGGCCTTCGATATCGAGCATGCAGAGCATGTCGCGCGAGTTGGCGAAGATCACTTCGTTGTCGTGCAGGGCCGTGCGCAGCTCGTCCTCGGTGCGTTTGAGTTCGGTGACGTCGTGACCTTCGGTCAGAAGGCCGGTGATCTCGCCCCGCGGCGTGCGCACGGGGGCATAGATGAAATTGATATAGCGTTGCTCCGCCGGACCGTCAGCCTCGCGCTGGAGCAGGATGGGCATGGCCTCACCGACGCAGGGACGCCCGCTGCGATAGACCTCGTCCAGCATTTCGAAAAAGCCCTGGCCGGCCAGTTCCGGCAGGGCTTCGCGGACGGGTTTGCCGACGAGGTCACGCTCGCCGACCAGGTGCCGGTAGGCCGCATTGGCCATTTCGACGGTATGTTCCGGTCCGCTGGCGACGGCAAGGAAGCCCGGGGCCTGTTCGAATACCGCAAGCAGACGCGCGCGTTCGGCTTCCAGCGCCGCGTGCGCTGCAATCTGCGCACCGACATCGGTGCACACCATGAGCACGCCACCGATACCGCCCGGCGCCGCCTCTTCGTCGACCGGGCTCAGGCTGTAGGTCCAGCACGTCACCGCATCGTCTGCCGACCGCGAGATGGGCAGCGGTTGGGCCTCGTCCCAGGTCGCACCGTGCCCGTTCATGACGTGCTCGATACGCGGCCCGAAGACGTCCCAGACATCGTTCCACGCCCGCTGGGCAGGTGCTCCCAGGGCGGCGGGATGGCGGTCCGGCCCGAGCAGCGTACGGAAAGCCTCGTTGTAGATGCAGATCAGCGAGTCACCCCACAGCAATTGCATGGGATGCTCGGTGTTGAGCAGCAAACGCACCATGGTGCGCAGACTCTGCGGCCAATGCGCGGGATGCCCGAGTGGGGAGCCGGGCCAGTCGAAGGCGCGGATGAAAGCGCCCGTCGAGCCGCCGCCGCGCAGGAAACTGATCGGGAGTTCCTGATCCATCATGATTGCCCAGATTGTGCGGCATAGCTCGCTCGCGTGCCGTCAGCGCGCGGTCCAGAGGAAGCTGTGGGCGTCGCTGAGGCGGCCCGCCTTCCAGGCAGCATAGCCGTCGGCCGCGACACGATACAATGCGCGCTTGTGCCGGTGCGTCGACGAAGTCGAGAATGCACCAGAATGGCGCGGCGGTACGCCTACACGGCCCGGTAGAGACTCGCGATAGCTGTCTGACGCGGGCCGCTTCCTGACGTCGACCCATCACAGCAGGGGATTGCCGACCATGCCCGCAGGCGACGATAGCGATCTGAATCGACTCTGGATCTACGCCACTGTCGCCGTGGCGGCAGCGGTCTGCGTCAGTGATCTCCTGACCCCGCTCGGATTCGCCCACGGCACCCTGTACGTCCTGGCGGTGGCGATGGCTGGCCTGTCGCGCAATGCGCGCCTGGTCGTCGGCATCGGTGTGCTGGCGGCGCTGGCGACCGTTGTCGGTGGCGTGTTGTCGGCGCCGCCTTATGCTGGTTTCCCCTCGATTTACGGCCAGGCTAATCGCCTGGTCTCCCTGCTGGCCATCGCGGCGAGCTGTTGGCTGGCGCTCGGCATGCTGCGTCACTCCAGCGCGGCGCGTGCGGCGCAGTCGGCCGCGCGAAGCATCGAGGCCTCGCTGGCCGAGCAGCGCGCGCTGGTCGAAATGGCGGGCGCCGTGGGTCATTTCGGCGGCTGGTCGGTGCGTCTCGCCGATGGCCGCGTGGTCTGGTCGGGCGAGGTTGCACGTATTTTCGGCCAAGCCGAAGACGCGCCGGCCTTGAGCATGGAGCAGGCCCTCGACGCCTATCTGCCTGAATACCAGCAGCGGGTGCGCGAGGTGTTCACTGCCTGTGCACGCGAGGGGGTGCCGTTCGACGAGGAACTGGCGTTATGGCGACCGGACGGCACGCAGGCCTGGGTGCGCAGCATGGGGCGCGCCGTGCGCGATGGAGACGACAACATCGTCGAGGTGCGCGGGGCCTTCCAGGACATCAGTGCACGCAGGGCGGCCGAACTTTCGCTCGATCGGACCCGCCATCATTTCCGCCTGCTGGCGGATTCGCTGCCGATCATCGTGTGGACGGCCGACGCCGACGGCACGGTCGACTATCACAACAAGGCCTTGATCGAGTATACGGGCATCGGCGAGGAAGCGTGGACGCCGGCCGACCGCTGGCTGCACCTGGTTCACCCGGAGGATCTCGAGCACACACTCACGATATGGGAGGCCGTCGTCGCGTCGGGACAGCCCTATCTGGTGCAATTTCGTTTGCGCCGCGCGGACGGCGTCTATCGCTGGTTTGTGACCCGGGCGGTGGCCGATCTCGATAGCGCCGGGCGCCCCGTGAAATGGTACGGCAGCGCCACCGACATCGACGATCAGAAGCAGCTCGAAGCCGAAGCGCGCGCCGCCGCGCAGCGGCTGACGACGACGCTCGAGAGCATCACCGAAGCCTTCGTCACCCTCAACCGCGACTGGCAGTTCACCTTCCTCAACGGGCAGGCGGAGCGCCTGCTGGCGAAGAATCGCCACCAACTGCTCGGCTGCAATGTCTGGGAACTCTTTCCCGACGCCGTCGGTACACGCTTCGAGACGGCGTTTCGCCAGGCGGTGATTACGGGTCGTTCAGCGCATTTCGAGGCCTACTATGCCCCATTCGAATCCTGGCTGGATGTCAGTGCCTTTCCGTCGCATGAGGGTCTGGCGATCTATTTTCGCGATGTCTCCGCCGATCATGCGGCACGAAACCAGCTGCATCTGCTGCAGAGCGCGGTGGCGCGTCTGGGCGATATCATCGTCATCGCCGAGGCGGTACCCGATCGACCCACTGAGCCGCGCATCGTGTTCGTCAATGACGCTTTCGAACGCGTGACCGGTTTTCCGGCCGATGAAGTCATCGGCCGACCGCTCGGCTTTACGGCGGGGGAGGGTACGGCGCCAGCCGAGCTCGAACGCATCCACGGTGCGCTCGCCGCGTCGCGACCGGTACGCACCGAAATCCTCACCTACGGCAAGACGGGCGAGGAGATCTGGCTCGAGATTAATCTCGTCCCTCTCGCCGACGACAGCGGCCGTTACACGCACTGGGTTTCCGTCGAACGCGACATCACCCAGCGCATGTCGCTGGAGGACCAGCTGCGCCAATCGCAGCGCCTCGAGGCCGTCGGTCACCTGACCGGCGGCGTCGCCCACGACTTCAACAATCTGCTGACCGTGATCCTCGGCAATGCGGAGGTCCTGGTCGATGAGCTGATGGCCGACCGTGAGCGCCGAGCCCTGGCCGAGATGATCGCAGGCGCCGCCCTGCGCGGCGCCGAACTGACCGGCCGTCTGCTGGCCTTCGCGCGCAAGCAGGCCCTCGATCCGCGTTCGGTCAACGTCAACGAACTCGTCGGGAGCGTGGAACCGCTGCTCCGGCGCACGCTCGGCGAGCACATCGATATCGAGCTGGTCCGCGGCGGCGGGCTGTGGCCGGCCTTGATCGATCCGGGCCAACTCGAAGACGCGCTGCTGAATCTCTCGCTGAATGCACGTGATGCCATGCCGGGCGGCGGACGCCTGACCATCGAGACTTCCAATACCCGGCTCGACCGGGAGTATGCCGCTATGCATGCCCAAGTGCAGCCAGGGCAGTACGTGCTGGTGGCAGTTTCGGATACCGGACAGGGTATTCCGGCCGAGAATCTGCGGCGGGTATTCGAGCCATTCTTCACGACCAAGGAGAAAGGCAAGGGCACGGGCCTCGGGCTGTCGATGGTCTACGGCTTCATCAAGCAGTCGGAGGGGCATATCAACATCTATTCCGAACCGGGCGAGGGCACGACCGTGAAAATGTATCTGCCACGGGTGATCGGTACCGCGGCGGCCTACGCTCAGGATGCGGCCGGATCGTCGCTGGTCGGCGGTACCGAGACCATCCTGCTGGTCGAAGACGACGACCTGGTGCGACGCTATGCGCGCAACCAGCTGGCGGGTCTCGGCTATCGGGTTCTGGAAGCGGGCGACGGTGCCCAGGCATTGGCGCTGGTCGAAGCGCATGACGCTATCGACCTGTTGTTCACGGATGTGGTGATGCCGGGCGGCATGAGCGGTCGCGAACTGGCCGACCGGGTACACTTGCGGCGCCCGGGCATGCGGGTGTTGTTCACCTCCGGCTACACGGAAAATGCCATCGTTCATCAAGGTCGTCTCGACGCGGGGGTCCAATTG
Source organism: Gammaproteobacteria bacterium (assembly GCA_040904625.1). Taxonomy (GTDB): domain Bacteria; phylum Pseudomonadota; class Gammaproteobacteria; genus JACKNG01. The sequence continues at coordinate 1,558 of JBBDTC010000305.1, read as the reverse complement.
CTGAGCAAGCCTTACCGTCGAGCCGAACTCGCCCGCGCCGTGCGCGCGGTGCTCGATGCCGATGCTGGAGCGGCATAGTCCATGTCGCGGGACGCCCTCCTCATGGCCCCGGCTACCCCGGTCGTGACGTGGGTCCTTGAAGGAAGGTCTGAACCAGTGCTTCAACCATGACGTTGCGCGTGGTATGTCGTTGATTCCGTTTGTGGTGAGCCCGTCGAACCATGAACGGATTCAACGCGTTCAGACTTTCCTCAGCGCTTCCCGCTGACCGGCGGCAGCAGGCGCCGGCGTTCGAATTCGCGGAACCATTTGCGGAACATGTCCTCGGTATCCATGGCTTCGCAGAAGCCCGCCTGGCGCAGTTTGACCGTCGACACGATGGCTGGCGCAACCCCGAAGCCTTCGGCACCGTAGGCCATGCAGAAATCCGCGTAGTTGAACGATTCGCCGACGAAGCGGCTGATATCCGGTGCCAGCAGGTCGTATTTCTTGCAGATGGCGGCCCATTCCTCGGCACGTTTCGGCATGGTTTCGCCGAGCGAGCAGGGCACGGCCGGTCCCGGCGCCATGCCGAGCATCTCGGCCAGTGCCGGCCAGATGTTCTGCCACATGTAGACATCACCGTTGGTGACGTTGAAGATTTCGTTCTGCGCGGCTTCGGCGCGGCCCGCCCATACGATCACGCGGCCCAGCAGATCGGCGTCGACCGCCTCGAGGATATTGCCCGGGCCGCCAGGGTAGACCAGCGGTTCGCCGCCTTCGCGCAGCAGCGCCGCGTAGGTGCCGAGCGCCGGGATCAGGTTCATTGCGCTGCCGGTCGACAGACCGAAGATGATCTGGGGGCGCAGGATGGTCCAATGCCAACTGCTGCCGGCTTGCTTGTCGCGCAGGTAGTCCTCCTGCTTCCAGTAGAAATTGGGCTGCTCGTGCATCTCCGAGCGGTTCTCGCGCGCCGGGATGGTCAAGGGGCGGACGTGGACGCCGTAGGCCTTGGTCCCCTGGAGCAGGGTGACATGACGCAGATTGCGGGCCGCAGCGGCCAGCGGCTCGAACAGATTGCGCAGCATGCGCTCGTTGGTCTCGATCTGTTCCTGCTCGAGCCAGCCGGCGACCAGGCCGGGTTTCTCGTACAGCGCGGCATAGACGACGTGAGTCACCTCGTGCATGCCGCCGAACAGCTCACGGCACTGGGCTTCGTCGTTGAGATCAGCGGCGACGTGGCGGGCGCCGCAAAGATCGACCGGTGCTCTGCGGGATACCGCGATGACCTCGCAATCCGGTGCGCCGGCAAGTACCGTCAGTACCCCTTGACCCACCACGCCGGACGCCCCGGCTACCAGTATCGTCGTCTTCGCCATCATCGATCCTCGCACCTGGGCCGCCCGGACAGGCGCGCGGCCGCATGAAAGAAGGCGCCGACGCTAGCCCGCATTTCTCACCCCCATCCTGCTGCGGCCGCCGATCTGCGCGCAAACTCGGGCCGTGCTAGGGCCTGTTGATCTGTCATTGTTCGGTGCTGTTGCCCCTGTAAGGAGGCCAATCAAGGCGCAATGAGCGA
>JBBDTC010000304.1:0-2940 GCA_040904625.1 Gammaproteobacteria bacterium | reverse complement strand
TGATTGGCCTCCTTACAGGGGCAACAGCACCGAACAATGAAAGAGCAACAGGCCCTGGCCCGCAGTCTGAACTACCGTTTCAGCGATCCGACCCTGTGCCGACGCGCGTTGACCCATCGCAGTGCCGATTCGCGACACAATGAGCGCCTCGAGTTCCTCGGTGATGCCTTGCTCGGCATGCTCGTCGCCGAGCACCTGTTCTGCGCTTTCCCAGAGGCCGACGAAGGCCAGTTGACCCGCATCAGGGCGGCGCTGGTCAATCGCGAAAGCCTGGCGGAACTCGCGCGCTCGCTGCAGCTCGGCGACCACCTCGTACTCGGCGAGGGTGAGCAGAAGAGCGGCGGGTGGCGCCGCGATTCGATTCTGGCCAACTCCGTGGAGGCGCTGCTTGGCGCCATTTATCTGGACGGCGGCTTCGAGGCCTGCCGGGGTGTCGTTCGTACCCTTTATCACGAACGCTTCAATGCCTTGGATCTCAATGCAACTGCCAAAGATGCGAAGACGGCGCTTCAGGAATTTCTCCAGGCTCGACAGCAGCCCCTGCCGCGCTATGAGACGACGCGCGTCAGCGGGCCCGCCCATGCCCAGCTTTTTCGAGTGGCCTGCCACATCGACAGCCTGGCCGAACCGATCGCGGCCTGCGGCCCGACGCGGCGCAAGGCAGAGCAGGCGGCGGCCCGTGCGGCGCTGGACCGCCTGACCGGATGACGGCAGCAGCTCCCCGTTGTGGCTTGGTGGCGATCGTGGGTCGTCCCAACGTGGGTAAATCGACCCTGCTGAATGCAATACTCGGGCAGAAGATCAGCATCACCTCGCGCAAGCCTCAAACCACGCGTTACCAGATTCTGGGCGTACATACGGTGGGCCATACCCAGCTGGTGTTCGTCGATACGCCGGGCTGGCAGCGCCACCCGCGCAGCCAGTTGAACCGTCTTATGAACCGGCAGGTGAATCAGGCCTTGTCCGATGTCGATTATGTCGTCATGTTGTGTGACGCGCGCGGCTGGCAGGCCGATGACGATCTCGTCGTCGGGATGGTCGAGCAAGCGGGGAAACCGGCCGTACTGCTGCTGAACAAGCACGACATGTTGCGAACCAAGGACCAGATGTTGCCGCTGCTCTCGAGCCTGTCCGCGGCGCACCCGGAATTCGAGGCTTACCTGCCGTCGAGCGCGAGTTCGAGAGACGGCGTCGATGCATTGCTCGATCATCTTCTGGCGCGCATGCCCGAACGCGAACACCTGTTCCCGGCCGATCAGCTCACCGACCGCAGCGAGCGCTTCCTCAGTGCCGAGATCATTCGCGAGAAGACGATGCGTTATCTCGGTGACGAGCTGCCGTACCGTACGACGGTGCTGATCGACGAGTTCAAGGACGAGGACAAGCTGACCCGGATCACCGCCACCGTATGGGTCGAGCGCGACAGCCAGAAATCCATCGTCATCGGCAAGTCCGGCGCCTTGATGAAGAAGATCGCGAGCGACGCGCGCCGTGACCTCGAACAGCTGCTCGGCCGCAAGGTCTTCCTCACGGTATGGGTCAAGACCAAACGCGGCTGGACGGAGAGCGTCGAAGCGCTGCACCAGATAGGATTTTCCGACTGAGATGCCACAGCACGCAGCAGGGAGCGGGATCAGATGGAGATCGGCTTCGTCCTCCACCGGCGTCGCTACCGCGAAACCAGCCTGATTGTCGACCTCATGACGCCGACCCTGGGCCGCATCGCGGCGGTCGCCCGCGGCGCGCTGCGGCGAAAATCGGCGCTGGCGGGGTTGTTGCAGCCGCTGGTACCGCTGGCCTTGGAACTGCGCGGGCGTTCCGAACTGTTTACCCTGACCCGCGCTGAAGCCCTGGGCACGGCGTTCCTCGTCAGCGGCTCGCGCCTGTACTCGGTGTTCTATGTCAACGAGTTGCTGATGCGCCTCACCGCCGTTCACGATCCAGTGCCGGGGCTGTTCGAACACTACCAGGCGACGCTGGCGGCACTCGCTGGAGAGGAGCCCCAAGAGCCCGTCCTGCGGCGCTTCGAAACCGGTCTCCTGGGTGCCGTGGGCCTGGCCCTGAATCTCGCTACCGAAGCGGATTCCGGGCGGCCGCTGGAACCTGCGCGAGAATATGTCTATGTGCTCGATCGGGGTCCGTTACCGGTGCATTCGGCAGATAATGGTTGCCGCGTGCATGGCGTGACGCTGCGTGCGCTCGCTGGCGAAGGCGAATTGGCGCCGGGCAATCTCGAGGAAGCAAAACGCCTCATGCGTTATGTCATCAACCATCACCTCGATGGCCGTCCGCTGCGTTCGCGCGAATTCTTCGCGGCAGGAAGCCGGCGAAAATCGTAGAATGACGCCCGGCCGCACTGGGGCGGCGACGACTATCTCATCAGTATGTCCTGTTCGACAGTAAAGCTCGGTGTCAACATCGATCACGTGGCCACGCTGCGCCAGGCCCGCGGCACGGCCTATCCGGATATCCTCGATGCCGCACGGGCCGCGGTCGCCGGCGGGGCCGATGCGATCACGGTGCATCTGCGCGAGGATCGCAGGCATATCCAGGACGACGACGTCAGGCGTCTGCGCAGTGCGCTCACGACGCGCCTGAATCTCGAGCACGCGGCAACAGCGGAAATGGTGGGCATAGCCTGTGCGGTGCGACCGGAGGTCTGCTGCGTGGTGCCCGAGCGGCGTGAGGAATTGACTACCGAGGGCGGCCTCGACGTCTGCGCACACGCCGGGATGCTGCGCGACGTCTGTGCTGCGCTGGCCGCGGAAGCGATCGAGGTATCGTTGTTCATCGATCCGGATCCGCGCCAGATCGATGCGGCAGCGGCGGCGGGAGCGCCGACCATCGAGCTGCATACGGGGCGCTATGCCCTGGCAGGCGCGGCGCAGGAAGCCGAACTCGAGGCCATCGCCCGTGCCGTCGAGCAGGCCCGCCGGGCGG
>JBBDTC010000303.1:0-2941 GCA_040904625.1 Gammaproteobacteria bacterium | reverse complement strand
TCCAGATTGCCGATGCGGCGACTTGCATCGGCAACGGCGGCACGCGTTGCCGGTGCGCTCGGCATTACGACCTCGACCGCGTCGGCGTAGGCGACCACGGCGATACGGTCGCGCTGCTGCAGCTGGCCCAGGGCATAGATCGCCGCGTCGCGGGCGTGCAGGATCTTGGCGCCAGTCATCGAACCCGACCGGTCGATGACCAGGGCGAAATTGAGCGGCAATCGGCGACGCTCGCCATTGCGCAGAGGCGCCTCGATGTTCGCCACGAGATAGCGCGCGCTCTTGCCGGCATCTCGGATGAGACGGCGGTCTGCGGTGAGAGTCAGGCTCATGGGGTCCTCCGTGGCTTCATTCGTCAATCAGGATGCGGCGGGCGATTTCGAGCAGCCTATCGAGGCGCCGATTCATGTCACGCGAGGCCGGCCGCCGGATGTGCAGCTCGACGTCGTCATGCAGGCGCAATCGCTCCCATTGCTCGCGGCTACGCGGCCAGATTTCGCTCACGCCGGCGGCCACTTGCCGCTGCGCTGTCACCGACGTCTCGTCCGCGGCGGCCACATCGTTCGGCGGCGGCCGCCGTGAGGCCCCGTCGTGCGCCGCGCCCGGAGGCACTGCACGGCGCGGACCGAGCAGCTGATCGAGGTATTCGCGAGCGGTCGGAGCCGCGTTCGCGCTCGGGCAGTCAGCTGCCGTCTGCGCGGCCACGGCCTCTTCCGAGAGCCCGGCCAGGCGTTGGCGGATCTCGGCCAGCGGCAGGTGTTCGCGCTGCAGCTGGCGAATGAGGCGCAGGCGGTACAGATACGGTGCCCCGTACTTGCGCGCCTCACGCCCGACGCCGGGCTGCGGCAGCAGGCCCTGCTGGATGTAGTACCGCACCGTTCGGGGTGTGACACCCGCCTGATGGCAGAGTTCGGCGAGGTCGAGGACGGGCTCGGGCGAGTTCATTCCGGCAAACTAGACAGTGATACGTCTCACGTCAAGTTTGGCCGCGTGCTGACATAAGCGATCGGCGCGAGACGGCCAGAGAGCCGCGAGGACGTCACTCCCCGAGGCGCTCACGCAAAACCCGCCGCAACAGCTTGCCGGCGGGTGATTTGGGCAAGGCATCGATGAATTCGATGGCGCGAAGCTTCTTGTAGGGCGCGACGTGGCTGGCGACGAAGGCCATCAGTTCGTCCGCGCTGACCTCGGCGCGTTTGACCACGAAGGCCTTGGGCACCTCCCCGGCTTCGGCGTCAGGCATGGGAATGACGCCAGCATCGGCCACCGCGTGATGCGCAAGCAGAATGGCTTCGAGTTCGGCCGGGGCAATCTGGTAGCCCTTGAACTTGATGAGTTCCTTGAGCCGGTCGACGATGTAGCAACGCCCTGCCGCATCGGCGTAGCCGATGTCGCCGGTATGCAGCCAGCCGTCCTCGTCGATGGTCGCGGCGGTGGCATCCGGACGGTTCAGATAGCCCATCATCATGCTCGGGCTGCGCACGCAGATCTCGCCCTCGGCGCCGATGGCACAGCTCTCCCAGGTCTCCAGGTCGATGACTTTCCATTCGACATTGGGCAAGGCCACACCGACCGACTCGGGCGGGTCGTCTTCACGCTGCACATGGCTCGCGCCCGCCACTTCCGTCATACCGTATCCTTGCAGGACGCGCACACCGAGGCGTTCGGCCATGGTGCGCGCAAGTGCTGGAGCCAGCGGCGCCGCGGAGCACACGACGGTACGCAAACTGGACAGATCGTATTGCTCGACGATGGGATGCTGGGCGAGGCCCAACGCCACCGGCGGCACGACCACGGCGAATGTCGCGCGATAAGTCGCCATCGCCTTGACGTATTCGACGAAATCGAAGCGGGGCATGCACACCACGGTGCAGCCGCGACGCATGGCGGTGCCGAGATAGGTGACGATACCGTAGATATGGAACATCGGCGGTACGCAGGCAAAGACCTCGCCGTCTTCGATGGGGTTGGGACCCTCGACGACCATGCAGATGTTCGCAACCAGATTGGTGTGGGTCAGCATGACGCCTTTGGGCAGACCGGTAGTACCGCTCGAGTAAGGCAACACTGCGATATCCCGGGCCGGATCGATGGTGACCGCCGGCGGAGCGCCCGTGCTCGCCAGCAACGTATCCCAGGCCAGGGTATCTGTAGTGCCGCCCGGGCCGATGACGAAAACCCGCTCGAGCGCAGCGGCGTCGAGTGCATCACGGTAATTCGCGAGCAGCGATCCAAGCGTCAAGAAGTATTTCGCATGGGCATCGGCAAGTTGCCGACCCACTTCCTCGGCGGTATAAAGCGGGTTGATGGTCGTCACGATGCCACCGAGTGACGTCGCCGCGAACACCGCGACCGCGAATTCCGGCATATTCGGCAGACACACCGCAATCACGTCACCGTGGCGCATCCCCGCCTCGGCAAAACCCGCGGCTATGACCCGAACCTGGTCGACCAATTCGTCGTAACTGACGCGCCGGCCGCTCATGGCGTCGATATAGGCTGGGCGATCGGCGAATTCGTGGGCTCGCGCCAAAGCATAGGCCGGCAGGCTCGACGAGGGGATGTCGATAGCCGCCGATGGGCTTTTGAAAATCATGCAGCTGTCTCTTTATGCTCGATTCAGGCAAGACTAAGGTGGAGCTGCGAGCGTGCGCAATGCCGCGGTGCGGCGCTGCTCTGAGTCAGCTCTGCAAACGCGAGCGAGCCTGCCCCAGGCTAAGGCACGCAGACGCCGAGAAGCGCGGCTTATCCGTGATAAATGAGCGCCGCAGTGGGCCGCGTAACGCAGCCAGCAGGAGGCGCAGCCACTTTTGCAGAGCTTCCCGAACCTACCCGGTTAGGGCCCTGGCCAATATTATCTGGTCAACACCGAGGGTGCTCCTGGGCGGTTGCTGCAAGGCGCGTTTTGCAGGTAATAGCGGGACTATTGCCAAAAAACGCA
>JBBDTC010000302.1:10242-17941 GCA_040904625.1 Gammaproteobacteria bacterium | reverse complement strand
AATCAAACCCAGCGCACGCAGCACGCCAGCCAGGATCGGACAGCGCCCATCCGCATCGAGGCGCTCGAGCACGTAGGGCAACGGCCAATCATGTCGTTCCGTACGCCGCAAGGCGGCGTCGACGCACGCCCGCGCCGCGGCTTCCTCGTCCGCCCCCGCCAGCGCGGGATGGCGCAGCAGGGCGCTCCAAGCGTCCCAGCGCATCACCGGCTCCTGGTCGAGTATGAGCAGCAAACCGTGGAACAGGGGGTCGCGGCTCAGGGGTTCCGCCACGCCGAGATAGCAGCCATCGTCGGTACCGAACACATCGCGCGCAGCGCGCGCGAGCAGGGCCCGCTGGCGCATCGGCTGGTCAATCGCAATCACGACCCGCGCCGCCGGCGACGCCGCACTGGCCTGCTGCGCCCACACCAGGGCGGCGTATAGTTCCTGTTCACGATCAGGGAACGCATGGCCTTCGAATCGGGCAGGCGCGCCCCACACCGCTGGCGACGCCGCCTCTATGCGCTCCAGCCACGCTGCAAGCCGCGGCGCCGCGGAGAGGAAACCGTGGACATGGGCGTCCGGCGGGAGGGTGCTGTCGGCGGCGAGATTGAGCAAAGCGGCCACGTCGACCGCGCCGAGCGCCGACAACTCGGCGCGATAGGCCTGCTCCCAGCGCGCATAGGCCTGCTGATCCGCAGGCGCGTAGGGCTGTCCCTGCGGTGCCGGTAATTGCCACAGTTGTCGGCTGCGCCAGGCCGCCCGGGCGAGCGGAGCAACCTGCTCCGGTGCCGTCAGATCGAGGGCGCCGTCAGCGCCGATGATCCGGCTCCACAGCGCAAGTTCCTGATCCGCAGACAGGATGAATTCGACGCCTTCCGGCGCATGGCCGGCGATCACGGCGGCCTCTACCGCGCGTTCGAGCGCGTTGCTCCAGGCCAGCACCGCCGGCGCACGCCAGGCCGGCTCACCGCGCTGGCGCGCATCGAGGTCGAGCATCGTCGACAGTGCACGCTGACTCGCGGCATCCGGCACGACTACCGGCTGCTGCCGGTTACACAGGCGTTCGAAGGGATGAAGATGCACGTGCCGGGAGTCTCTAGCAGCCTGTCGGGCTCAGGCCGAATCTACTGCGGCGGTGGGATAGCGGTCCAGATGCGCGCGCATTCTCGTTAAATAGCCCCACTATTCGCCTCGAATGCGCGCACATCTGGCCTCGCTCTCCCACTCGCCTCGCTACGATTCCCTAAGCCCAACAGGCTGCGAGCAGCCTGTTATACTCGCGCGCTCGTTGCCGCTGACGGGTCGAAGAACCATGCGCAGGATTGTATTCACGCTCGCGCTGGGGGTGATTCTAACCGCGACCGCGGATGCCCGAATGTACCAGTGGACCAATCCACAGAGTGGCAACGTGCAACTCTCGGGTGCGCCACCGGCCTGGTATCGCGGCATCGAACCGGCTCCCAGGGTATTGGTTTTCGACAATGGCCGCCTCATCGACGACACTGCCATAAGCGTGTCGGAGGCGCAGCGGCAGTTCCTGCGCGACGAAGCGCTGGGAGCCGCGGCGGCGGAACTGCCGCCCGACCCCGCGCAGGAATCCCGCACGGCATTGCGCGAAGCGCTCGAGCAAGCGCACGAAGCCGGTGTCGACATCGCCACCGTCAATGCCGAGTTCGAGGCCGAACAGACGGCCGCCACCGCACCGGCGAGCGATGCCGACCAGGTGGCCCGCCTCAAGGCGCTGATCGAGGCTTTCGATCAACGGCGTCTCGACCAGGCTCGCGCGCTGCTCGATGGCCTGCCTGCTGAACAGGGTCCGTAAGGCGTACAGGTCAGTGCCGAGTGCCCTAATCGAACAGTTTCACCAACGCCTGCCAGAAACCCGGGCGCGGGCTGTCGGCCAGATCCCTGAGCACCCGCAGTGATTCGTTGTTCGGATCGATCTGCAGGCCCACACTGATGTAACTCAAGGCTTCGGCATAGCGATCCTGGGCCAGTTCACGCTCGGCGAGAAACGCACATTGCACCGCAATCTGGCGCAGACCCTCGCGCGCTGCGCGATTGTCCGGGTCGAGCTGGAGCAGGCGGGTGAAGTAGTAATACGCGTTGTCGCGCGGCGGCGCCGTCAGACGCAGAGCATCCAGACTGTGTCGTCCCAACCACAGCAAAGCGTCGCTGACCTGGGTCAATTCGCCGCCGGGCGAGCCGGCGCTTGCCCCGGACGGAAGCGCAGGCTGACCGCCCGGCACCGTTTCCAGGGTCTCAGCGATGACCGGCCGCGGGTCGGTCTCGGCAGCGAGGCGGCGCTCGAACACCAGCAATGCACCCCAGCCCAGCGCGCACAGCATGAGCAGACCGAACAGCACGATGCGCGGCCAGGGTTGCGGCCGCAGCTGCAGATTGACCCGTGTCGAGCGCGTGTTCTGGCCGACTTCCGCGTGCTCTCCCGTGATGTCGAAATCCGGATTGGCGGTCAGTTCGGCGGTGGATTTGACTACCCCTTTGCGCCGCAGCTCGCGGATGTAATGCATGAGGCTGTCGACGTCGCGAAAACGGTCGCGGCGGTTCTTCGCCATCATCAGCTCGAGCAGCTCCTGCAGTTCTTCGTAACCGGCCGGCAGGCGCGGCAAGGGTGCTTTCTTGTGCATCAAGATGACGTCGATGACCGAGTCGGCGGCATAGGCACGCTCGCCGCTGAGCATCTCGTAGAGGATGACGCCGAGCGCATAGATATCGGCACGTCCGTCGATCGGACCCGCTTCCGACTGTTCCGGTGCCATGTAGTTAGGGCTGCCCACGAACATGCCCGTCGCGGTCAAATCGGGATCGCCGCCGAGGCGCTTGGCAATCCCGAAATCGCTCAGCAGCGGTGTGCCGTCGCGGCGGAACAGGATGTTGCCCGGCTTGACGTCACGATGGACGATACCGTTGCGGTGCGCGACCGCGAGTCCGCTGGCAATCTTTTCGATGATGTCCAGCGCTTCATCGGGGGTGAACACCTTGCGCTGCATGCGCTGCTTGAGATCGCCCCCCTCGACGAATTCCATCGAGATATAGACCTGTTCACCGCTCTGCCCGATGTCGTAGATGGTGATGATGTTGGGATGACGAAGCGCCGCGATGATGCGCCCTTCGTTGAGAAATCGCTCGACGGTCTCCTTGCGGTCACTGATGCTGGTGTCGAGCACTTTCAACACCACTTCGCGACCGAGCGATTTTTGCAAGGCGAGATACGCTGTGGCCATCCCGCCCCGGCCGATGATGCGCGTGATCTCGTAGCCCGGGATTTCCATCGCGGGATTATGCCCACCGCTGCCGGCAAAATCATCGGCGCGTGCGCCAAAGCGCCTGGCAGGCTGTCGGACTCAGGCCGCCAGGAATCGGATGATTTTCGCGCATGGGCGTATTACATTAACGGCGCCCGCGAAACCCCAGAGCGCAGTTCATGCCCACAGCGCCGGCCGGCGGAGCCCAGGCCCGCCCCCAGACACGCAAACGCATCGACGACATGCTGGCCGAGCGCCAGCAGATGCTGGTGCTCCTGTGGGAGCTGTCCAAGCTCGATCTGGATACCATCGACGAGCCGGTGCTGAAGCTGCTGGAAGACTTCGAGGAGCTGCTGGTCGACTACATCGCCGCCGGCCATTTCGGGCTCTACCAGCGCCTCGGCGAAGGGACCGAGCGGCGCCAGCCGGTGCTCGATGTCGCCCGCGAAATCTATCCGCGCATTGCGCGCAGCACGGATGTCGCCATCGATTTCAGCGAACGCTACGACAATCCGGCTGCGGCGCCGCTGCGAACTCGACTGCCCAGCGATCTCTCGCGCCTGGGCGAGGAACTGGCCACGCGCATCGAACTCGAAGACCGCCTCATACTCGCCATGCTGGGCAGCGATTTCCCGGTGCCGCAAACAGATACCAGGAGCTGAGTAGCAGTTCCGTTCAGTTCAATCCAGCGCTGCGTGCTTGGCGCGGATGAAATCGCGCTGCGAAAGATGAAGCAGGTCGGCAATCTTGCGCACGAAATATTCTTCGTAACGATGCAAGTGGCCGTCGGCGTGGGCAACCCGCCAGAGCATCAGCAGCAACTGATATTTCTGCTCGTGATCGAGACGATCGTTGACGACCGAGGTGAATTCGTACAGCGAAACGGCTTCGTCGACGGCTTCGTCGGCGCTTTCGATCAAGGCCTCGATATGCGCTGCCGGAACGTCGCAAATCTGCGCCACGGCGTGACAAATGATGGCTCGCTCAGCGGCGTCGACTTCGTGATCGGCGCGCGAGATCTCGAGCAGCAGCGCGGCCACGGCGAGCGGCAACGCATCGACCGCGTCCTCATCATTCGCGTAGCTTGCAATGCGCTCGTCGAACAGGGCTTTCAAGGTGCGTAACATTGGCCAAGCCATACCTGCATCTGGGCAGCCCATGGTAGCCCGAGTGGACCTGTATCGAAATGCCGCGGCCGTGCCGTGGAAATTCCGCAGTGCTTGCGCCAGAGACGCACAGCCCCGGCAGCCGCTCTCAAACCGCCGCATGGAAGGATAATTTCCACCAGGGTCCGTAGACTAAGACAGTTTCCGTCATTGACGCCAACCTCGCCCATGCCCCGCCTCTACGTCGATACCACGCTCGAATCCGGCCAGGAGATCACGCTGCCGCCGGCCGCGGCCCACCATGTGCGCAGCGTTTTGCGCCTGGCGCGCGATGCCGAAGTGATCCTGTTCGACGGCCGCGGACCGGCCTATGAGGCGCGTCTGACACTGGTCAGCCGCGAACGCGTGCAGGCGCTGATCGGCGCGGCGCTCCCCGACTGCACGGAATCGCCGCTAGCCGTCACCCTGGTGCAATCGATCTCGCGCGGCGAGCGTATGGATTACACCTTGCAGAAAGCCGTAGAGCTGGGCGTACGGCGCATCATCGCCGTGACCAGCTTGCGCACCGTGGTCCGGCTCGATGCGAATCGTGCGCAAAAACGGCTCGACCATTGGCGCGGCGTCGTCATGCACGCCGCGCAGCAAAGCGGCCGTACCCTGCTGCCCGCTGTGGAAGGCGTCGGCACGCTCGCCGACTGGGCTGATCGGGCGACCGGCACGCGCTTCCTGCTGCAGCCCGCCGCCCCCGCACCGCTGGCCCGCCAGGCTGCACCCGCGGGGCCGGTCACACTGGTCGCCGGTCCCGAGGGCGGCTTCGCCGAACGCGAAGTGACTGCCCTGCTCGCGAGCGGCGTCACCCCGGTCGCACTCGGTCCGCGCATCCTGCGCACCGAAACCGCCGCGGTCTGCGCTCTGGCCGTCATGCAAGCGCTGTGGGGCGATCTCGCCTGACCGCGATCAACCCTCGCGCAGACGCTTGCGCACCGCCCCCAGCAGGCGGCGGCTGACCAGCAGACGATCGGGCACGCGCTGGAACGCCACCACCGTGTTGCCCGAGGTGTCGCGTTCCAGACTCTTGACGGCGGCGATGTTGACCAGGGCGTTGCGGTGTACCCGCACGAAGCTGTCGGCGAACTCGGCCTCCAGCGCCCGCAGCGGCTCCTCGATGAGCAGGCGCGTGTCACGGGCGACTGCACTGACGAAGCCGCGATCGGCCTGGAAGTAGTCGATCTCGCTCAGCGCGAGCAGGCGCAGGCTGTTGCCGACCATGGCGCTGACGTGGCGGCGCCGCCCGGAGGCGAGCGCCGGCGCGAGCGCTTCACGCCCGGCATGCAACAGGGCGGCGCGCTCGAGCGCATCACGCAGGCGCTCGCCGCGCACCGGTTTCAGCAGATAAGCCACTGCCGCCGCCTCGAAAGCGGCCAGGGCATGCTGGTCATAGGCCGTACTGAAGATGACCGCTGGCGGTCGCGGCAGGCGCGCCAGATGCCGGGCCGCCTCGAGGCCGTCCATGCCCGGCATACGCACATCGAGCAGTACGACGTCGGGCGCCAGCAGCGCGGTTTGCTCGAGCGCGGCGATACCGTGATCGGCCTCGCCGACCACCAGGCCGATACCGAGTTCGTCAATTTGCGCGATCAGTCGGCGCCGGGCGAGCGGTTCGTCATCGACGACCAGGATCCTCATCCACGATGCTCCAGCGGCACGGCCAGGTGGACATGGAAGATGTCACCATCACGCCGCGTCACGAGGACCGCGGCGTCGCCAAAATGGGCCCGCAGGCGTTCGCGCACATTGTCGAGCGCCAGCTGGTTGCCGTGGTGATGGTCATCCGCCGGTGCGGGCACCGGGTTACTGATGTCGACTTCGAGGCGACCGTCCTTCACGCGTGCGGCGATCCCGATACGGCCACCCGCAGCCGCGGGTTCGATCCCGTGGTAGATGGCATTCTCGATGATCGGCTGCAGCGACAGCAGCGGCAAGCGTGCACTCGCCGGCAGCGGTTCGAGGCGCCAATCGATGTTCAGACGCGCGCCGAGTCGCAGCCGCTCGATGTTCAGATACCGTTCGACGAAGGCGATCTCCTCGGCGACCGCGACCGGCGCCCGGGCGTCGGCCATACTGGCCCGGAACAGATCGGCCAGATCCTCGACCGCGCGCTCGGCCAGAGCCGGATCGCTGCGCGTGAGGCTGGCGATGGTGTTCATGCAGTTGAAGAAGAAATGCGGGCGTATCCGTGCCTGCAGGGCCTCGAGCCGCGCGCGTGCCTCGGAGGCGATGCGCTGGCGATAATGGAATTGGACGTAAAAATAGCGCAGCACCAGCGCGGCAACCACCGCACTGATGACTATGGTACGCAAGACCAGATCGCCACGCGAAAGCGTGCTCAGGGCACCGGCGCCGACGACCGGGTCGACCACCCACCAGGCGAGTTCGGCGATGACATAGGTGACGCCGACGACGAGCAGATAGCTGACCACGGCAACGGTACGTTCGCTGCATCCGCGCAGCGGTTTGCGCGCCAGGCACAGCGCCGCCGCTGCCGACAGCCCCAGCCACTCGGCGTACAGCGCCAGCAGGGCGAGCGCGTCCGGCAGACCCGGCCCCAGGCCATGGCCGGCAATGGCGATGATGAGCGCGACCAGAGCGGCCACGACGACGACGACGAAGAGGGTGTTGAAGCCGCACAGATCGGGCAGGAAGTCGGCTTCGACAGAGCCGCCCGTCGTGCCCACACGTGTGCTGGCCGCGGGCTCAGGCGGATTCGACATCGACAACGGCGCCAGCGGTGATCACGGCGGCCAGTGTGCGAGAGCGCCCGATCGCGGTCAATCGACAGGCCCTTTGCCGGCGTCCGACCGGCGGTCCGCCTGCGCTATACTGCGCACGCTTACCTTGCCCCCGGATTCCAGCCAGATCTTTGCCGTCAACGAGCATGTCAGACCCGACCGCAACCACCAAACCCTGGGGCGGCCGTTTCACGGCCCCGACCAACGCCTTCGTCGAGGAATTCACCGCCTCGGTCGGCTTCGATCAGCGTCTCGCGCTATGTGACATCGAGGGGTCGATAGCGCATGCGCGCATGCTGTCCGAATGCGGCGTCATCGCCGCTGACGAGTTCAGCACCATCGAGCACGGCTTGCGGCAGGTACGCGAGCGCATCGCCGCGGGCCGCTTCGAGTGGTCGGTCAAGCTCGAAGACGTACACATGAACATCGAGCGCGCGCTGGTCGACGAGATCGGGGAAGTCGGCAAGAAACTGCATACGGCCCGCTCGCGCAACGACCAGGTCGCGACCGATATCCGCCTCTACCTGCGCGGCGAGATCGACGCCTTGAAGGC
>JBBDTC010000302.1:0-10142 GCA_040904625.1 Gammaproteobacteria bacterium | reverse complement strand
CGGGTCGCCGAACTGCTCGGCTTCGACGCCGTGTGTGAGAATTCTCTCGACGCCGTCAGCGACCGGGATTTCGCCATCGAATTCACCGCCGTCGGTGCGTTGATCATGATCCATTATTCGCGCATGGCCGAAGAACTCGTGCTATGGAATTCCCAGGCTTTCGGTTTCATCGATCTCGACGATGCCTTCTGTACCGGTTCTTCGATGATGCCGCAAAAGAAGAATCCCGACGTGCCCGAACTCGTGCGCGGCAAGTCGGGGCGGGTGGTCGGCCACCTGATGGCTCTGCTGACCCTCATGAAAGGGCAGCCGCTGGCCTATAACAAGGATAACCAGGAGGACAAGGAGCCCTTGTTCGATACGCTGGATACCCTGCATGCCTGTACCCGCGCCTTCGCCGACCTGGTGCCGACACTCGAGGTCCGCCGCGACCGTCTGCGCGCCGCGGCGGCGCAAGGCTTCATCGCCGCGACCGATCTCGCCGACCACCTGGTCCGCATGGGGCGGCCGTTTCGCGACGCCCACGAAGTCGTCGGCAAAGCCGTGGCGCTGGCCGTCGAGCGCGGCTGCGAACTCGACCGCCTCACGCTTGCCGACTTTCGTCGATTCGATGCCGGGCTCGACGAATCCGTCTTCGAGGTTCTCGACATGGACCGCGTTCTCAACGCACGCAACCACCTCGGCGGTACCGCGCCTGCGCAGGTTCGCGCGGCTTGCGGGCGCGCCGCGGGCCGCATCGCCAGCGCTTTAGCGTAAGCACACGAACGGGAGTTCGCCATGAAAATCCTGAAAATACTGCTCGTCATCCTCGTCGTCACGATCGTACTCGTGGTCGGCGGCATCGCCGCTTTCATCAGCTTCGCCGACCCCAACGATTTCAAGGGTCTCATCGCGGAACAAGTCTACGAAGCGACCGGGCGCGAGTTGACCCTGGACGGTCCGCTCGAGATCGGCATCTGGCCGAAGATCCGGATCAAGGCCGGTCCGCTGGCGCTCGGCAACGCAGCCGGCTTCGGCGACGAGCCGATGGTCGCGCTGGAAAACTTCCAGATCGCCGTCGCCACCCTGCCGCTGCTGCGCAACCGGCTCGAGATGGACACGGTCGTGGTGCATGGTCTCGAGGTCAATCTCGCGCGCAATGCCGATGGCGTGAGCAACTTCGACGATTTGGTCGGTGAAGGCGAGGAACGGGAACGGGGCGACGGGCTCGCCGCCATCATCCTGGGCGGCGTCGACATCCGCGATACGCGCCTGACGTGGAACGATGCCACCACCGGCCAGCACGTCGTCATCAGTAATCTCACTGCGCAGACCGGCGAACTGACTTTCGGCGATCCGGTAGAGTTTTCCCTCGCGCTCACCGCGCTTGCCAACGAACCGGCCCTCGATAGCGACATCAAGCTGAACGGCACGGTGTCCTACAACCTGGACGACGAGCATTACGTCATCTCACCGCTTGCTTTGAATGCACTCCTGCGCGGCGATCATCTGCCGGGCGGCACCGCCAATATCGATGTAGGCGCCATCATCGACGTCAACATGAAGCAGGAGACCGCGACCATCAGCGACCTCCGCCTGGCCGGGCTCGGTACCACGGTCGAAGGCGAGTTCACGGCCCGCGACATCGAACACGACAAGCCGAGCGCCCAGGGCCGGCTCGTCATCGACGGCAAGGACCTGGCGCAGATCTTCAACGCCTTCGAGCTTCCCGTCGGCAAACAGCTCGGCCGGGTCGATGATCGCACGTTCACTTTCCGTACCGCCTTCGACGCCGATATGGACAGCGGCAACGTCGTCGTCAGCGAACTCTCGGGCAAAATCCTCGGCGCCACCCTCGACGGCAGTTTCAACGCAACCGAGGCCAATACCGACACGCCCAAAGCGACCGGCACGCTGGCCGCGAGCGGTCCCAACCTGCCGATGCTGCTCGCTGTCCTCGGCCAGTTGCAGGGCGCCGATGCCGAGACCCTCGAAAGCCTCGATGCCGCACTCGCCCAGGCCGCGGACAAGTCGTTTGCGATCAACGTCGACCTCGATGCCGACCTCGGTGAAGGCCGCGCCGATTTGCCGCGCCTCGAGGCCAAGCTCCTCGGCAATACCATCAGCGGCCAGTTGGCGGCGACCAACGCCGCCAGCGACGAACCCGCCATCAAAGGGACGCTGACCGCGGCGGGGCCCGATTTCCCCACGCTCGCCACGGTCATCGCGCGCTTCCAGGGCGCGGACGCGGCTGCCATGAAGAGCCTCAACACGGCGCTCAAGAGCGCCGCCGACAAATCCTTCAGCGTTGCCGTCGATATCGATGCCGACCTGGCCAAAGGCACCGCCAATCTGCCCAAGCTCGATGCCCGCCTGCTCGGCAACACCGTCACCGGCCAGGTCGAAGCGCGCAACATCGACAGCGACAAGCCAGCCGCCAAAGGTACCCTGACGGCACGCGGCGCCGATCTGCCGGCGCTGCTCGCCATTGCGTCGCAGTTCCAGGCCGACGGCGAGGGCTTGCGCGATCTCGCCAAAGGGCTGGCCAAGGAGAAGGACCGTGCGTTCGACATCGAAGTGGCATTCGATACCGACCTCGGCCAGGGCCGCATCGACCTGCCGCGGCTCTCCGCCGACATGATGGGCCTCGCCGTACGCGGTAACTTGCAAGGGCAAGGCGTCGATTTCGAAAAGAGCCAGGGCAAACTCGACGGTAAACTGAGCGTCGACAGCAAGGATCTCGGACCGCTGTTGCGCAGCGCCGGTCAGGCCGATCTCGCCGAGTCGATGAAGACACTGGATCTCGACCTCGGCATCAAAGGCAGCCTCTCCGACCTGACCTTCGCGCCGCTCACCCTGATCACACGGGTAGCCAGCCCGGAGGTGCCGAAACTGGTCGATCTCGAAATCAGCGTGGGGTCGGCGCGGGCCAATCTGGACAAGGACACGCTATCCTTGCAGAAAATCAGCGTCACCGGCCTGGGACTCAACGCCACTGCCGACATCGTGGCGCGCGGGATCTCGGAAGAACCGACCTTCAATGGCACGCTGGACGTGCCGGCGTTCAATCTGCGCACGCTGTTGCGCAGCCTCAACAAGCCAGTACCGAAAACGGCCGATCCGAAAGCGCTTACGGCTGTAGCTTTGAGCAGCAAACTGGCCGGCAGCGCCAAGAGCTTCAAGCTCGACGAGCTCGACATCAGACTCGACGACACCACCATCAAGGGTGACATCAACGTCCGCGATTTCGACGGTCCCGACCTCGTATTCGGCATCGGCATAGACAAAATCGATGCCGACCGTTATCTCGAACCCAAGCCCAAGGGCAAGGCACGCGCGACGACGCCCGAGGCCGCCGCCGCGGGAGCGGCCAGCGAGATCCCGGTCGAGACCCTGCGCGCGTTGCAGATCAAAGGTGATCTGCTGATCGGCGACCTCGTGCTGTCCGGCGCGAAGATGAAAGACGTCAAGCTCTCGATCAATGCCAATGGCGGCAAGATCCGCATGGCTCCGCTGGCCGCCCAACTCTACGGCGGCACCTACGAGGGCGCCATCAATCTCGACGCGACCGGCAAGCAGACCCGGCTCGTTCTGAAGACCGGGCTCAATCGCATCAATGTCGAACCACTGCTGCGCGATACCGTCGACAACGACATGCTGTCCGGTGTCGTCAGCTTCAATGCCTCGCTCAACGGTACCGGCGGCGACGCCGAGCAGCTCAAACGAACCCTGACCGGCAACGGCCGCTTCGATATGAAGGACGGGATCTTCCGCGGCGTCGATGCCGTCGCCGTGTTGCGCGCGGTCGAACGCATCATCGAATGCAAATGCGCTGTGCCGATACCCAAGGACGGCGAGACGCGCTTCAATTCACTCGGCGGCACGATCAAGGCCAACAAGGGCGTGTTGCGCAACGACGATCTCGTCATGGCCGGCGACGGCTTCACCATCACGGGTGAAGGCATGCTCGCCAACCTGCACAACAACAATGTCAAATACGATCTCGAGCTTGCCGTCACCGAAGTGAGCAAGCAACAGAGCGGCGGCAAATTCAACCTCGGCGGCTACAAGGTGCCGATTCGCTGCCGTGGCACGCTCGATTCGCCGTCCTGCGTGCCGGACGCTGGCCGTATCGTGCAACAGGTCGTCAAGGCCGAGGCGAAGAAGAAGGTCGAGAAAGCCGTCGGCGACAAGATCAAGGATTCGATCGGCGGCGAAGCCGGCGAAGCGATCAAGAACCTCCTCAAGTTCTGATCCTTGACGCACGACAGCAACGGCCAGCGCCCCGCACGCGCCCTCCAGCTCGCTGGCCTGCTGCTGCTTTGGACCGCACACAGCGTGTGCGCGGTCCTCGCCGCAGAGGAATCCGCTGACATCGCGTTCAACGGCAATACCTACGCCTACACCTACAGCACCATACTCGAAGGCGCACATAGCGCGATTCTCCGGGTTGCCTCCGATTACGAGCACCTCGATCGCCTCAATGACAGCATCACCGAGAGCCGCGTGCTCGAACGCTACGACGAGAACTCGCTCAAACGCCTGTTGGCGCTGCGTAAGTGCGTGCTGTTCCTGTGCTTTCGCCTGCGCTTCGTCGAACACGTGCGTATCGAAAGCGACGCCATCCACACCACCATCATCCCGGCCGAGAGTACCTTCCACGATGGTACCGGCGAGTGGCGCTTCGAGGCCGTGGATGACCATCGAACCCGCATCACCATGCGCGCCTCGCAGACCCCCGATTTCTGGATTCCGCCCGTACTCGGGCCGGCCCTGCTCAAGCGCGTCTTCCTGGCCGAAGTCCGCGAGACCTGCGCCAATCTCGAACGCCTCGCCCGCGAAGCGGGCACGACTACCGCTACGAAAAGTTCAGCAGCGAATCGACCCCGTCAGTTCACCCCGAGCCCGTCGCAGAACGCTCTGCACCCGGCCCCCGCACCGCTCGCCCTGAGCCCGTCGAAGGGCGCACCCGGCCACCACAACCGGCACAACAACCCATGAACGACTTCGCCACCCGCATCGTCACCTGGGCACAAGCCCATGGCCGCCACGATCTCCCCTGGCAACGATCACCCACGCCCTACCGCGTGTGGCTGTCCGAAATCATGCTGCAGCAAACCCAGGTGCAGACCGTCATCCCCTATTTCGAGCGCTTCACCGCGAGCTTCCCCGACGTCGCCGCACTCGCTGCCGCCGAACTCGACGAAGTGCTTCACTTGTGGTCGGGCCTCGGTTACTACAGCCGCGCCCGCAATCTGCATGCAGCCGCACGACACGTAGTCAGCGAACACGACGGGGTGTTTCCGGCCACCTTGGAAGCCCTCGTCACCCTGCCCGGCATCGGCCGCTCCACCGCCGCCGCCATCCTCGCGCTGGCCCATGACATCCCTGCCGCCATCCTCGACGGCAATGTCAAGCGCGTGCTCGCACGCTATCACGCCGAGTCCGGCTGGCCGGGCAAGACGGCCGCCCTCGATCGGCTCTGGGCCCATGCAGAAGACCACCTGCCACCACAGCACGCACGTGCCTATACCCAGGCCTTGATGGACCTCGGTGCGACGCTGTGCACCCGTACCCGGCCCGATTGCCCGCGCTGCCCGCTCGAAAGTGACTGCGCCGCGCGGCGCAGCAGTATGCCTACGGCTTATCCCGGCAAACGGCCGCGCCGCACGCTGCCGGAACGGCGCACCTGTTTTCTCATCATCAGCAACGACGCCGGGCACGTTCTTCTCGAACGGCGCCCGCCGCACGGGATCTGGGGCGGCCTGTGGTGCTTTCCCGAGATTGATGACGCCACCCAACTCGCGGCACGGCTGGAGGCGTTCGGGCTATCCAGAGAAATGGAACCGGTGGCGCTCGCCACCATCAGCCACACCTTCACCCATTTCCGCCTGACCATCGAGCCCATCGCGCTCCGCGCACGGCAACTCGACGCCGCTGTACAGGAACAAGACGATCGCCTCTGGTATTCGAGCGGCGATTCGACAAGAATTGGCCTCTCCGCGCCGGTCACCCGTCTGCTCGCCACTGTTGAAACGTAACGCCACGAGAAGAACATCATGTCCAAAACCGTCAACTGCGTGAAGCTCGGCCGTGAAGCCGAAGCCCTGCCACGCGCTCCCTATCCCGGAGAGCTCGGCCAACGCCTGCTCGAGAACGTCAGCCGCGAGGCGTGGCAGATGTGGCTGCAACACCAGACCATGCTGATCAACGAATACCGTCTGACCCCGATCAAAGCCAAGGATCGCGCGTTCCTGGAACAGGAAATGGAGAAGTTCTTCTTCGGCGAAGGTTCCGAAGCACCCAAGGAATTCGTCGATCCGAACGCCTGAGCCCGGCCCTCACGCCTGCCACCAGGTCACCGTGCCGAGCACAATCAAGGCCACGCCGGGCACCCGCGCCGGCCACGGCCCGCCGGGCAGCAGACGCTCGGCCACGATGAGGGCCGCGAGCGCGGCCATCACCAGCACACTCATGGCGCCGCCGGCGAACATCAGCACCATCAACAGCCAACAGCAGCCGATACAGTAGAGACCATGGCGCGCGCCCATGGCGAACGCGCCGCGCAGACCGTCGCGCCAGTCCGCCATGAAAAAACCGAGCGGGCTGCGGCAACGTGCGAGGCAGGCTTCCTTGAACGGGCTCAATTGGTAGAGACCCGCCACCACAAAGAGCACAGCGGCGACTTGCGCACTCGCCGCCAGACGCATGCCGTAGAGCAAACCCTGCGCATGCAGCCACCATTGCCCCAGCGCCGCGAGCAGCGCGAACGCCCCCCAGGCCGCGAAATAACCTGAGACGAAAGACGCCGTCGCCAGCCCGCGATCGACACCACGGTAGATGCCGCGATAGACCATCACCATCGGCAATACCGCAGGCACCATCATCGCGACCATCATCACCAGCCACATCAAGGCCGTCGCCGCGAGATAAGGCAGCATGGCCGACGGCTGCATCATCGCCAGCATCAGCCGATCGATGAGCCCCGTGCCGCTCATCGCCGCCATGGCACGTTCCGAGGCGATGAGAAAAACCCACGACACCGCCGAGATGGCGAGCAGAGCCGCCCCGGCGGCGCCCTGGCGCACCGTGGCCAGCGACAACGGTGCCCGCTTCAAATGCTCCGCGCGCCGAACCCCGGACGGCACACCCGCTTCACGCCGCCTCACCGGCCCAGGCAAACGGCGCGAAATGGCCGTTCGTGCGGCCCGAATCGTCGGCCCACTCGATACCGAAGGCACGGATGACATTGCGCACGGCGGAGGCCAGATTGAGCCGCTTGTTGACCGGATGGAAAGTGTTGTCGATGGCGACGCATTCCTCCGGCACCGACAGGCTGTCGACGCCGACCACCGCCTGATCGAGCAGGCCGTCGATTTTCACGCTCACTGATTTGCCGTCTTTCACGAAGTTGATGGGATGGCGCTCGATGCCGCGAAAATCACTGATCAGCGGCGCGAAGGCGCCCGGCCCCGTGGTCGCGCCGGGCCCGCAGATGGCCGCAATCGCCGCCACCTGCTCATCGCTGGCCTCGGTGTCCACCACCAGGCCACCGATCCATTCGCCCTCCGCCATGATGGCTTTCGATTGGGCGAAGAACACCCAACGCACCCCGGCCAGCGACACCTCACCGAAGTGTCCCTCACGGGTATCGAACGCCAGCGCCACCTTGCAGAAATCATGCGTTGCTGGCGTCGTCGAATTCTTCGGGATGCAGGGGCACAGAAAATCGCAGCTGCAGGCTTCCATGTACTCACCGCTCGCCGACCATTGCGTTGCCATAGCCCTACTCCTGTCGCGTTTCGATACGTTGCGACGAAGCCTATGCCCGGCCCGGCCCCGGGATCAAGCACGACCCGCGCCGCCGGGTTGACTAAGACCAGCGCGCCCGCTGTAATACCGGCCCTCCGAGCCCGCATGACGCGGCTCGAATCTCGACCCCGGCGTGCAGACACACGCCGCGGCAAGCGTCCAGTTCCCGAGGCCAGGTAGCTCAGTTGGTAGAGCAGCGGACTGAAAATCCGCGTGTCGATGGTTCGATTCCGTCCCTGGCCACCATACCGGTTTCTCTGCGATGCAGTGAATCCAGTTCGAGGGCTAGAACGCTCGCCGACTGTCTCCATGTCTGGCCAGCATCCACTTTGGGGTCCGCAGATACGAATGCTTATCGATTAAAAAGCGTTCCCGCGGGAACGCCGTGGTGAAACACGCTCACCCCGTGGCCATGGATGGCTCCGATTGCGGTGCTGTCCGCTCAGCTTGCCGCTCTGAATTGCTCGAAACGCAAGGCCAGGCGGTCGCGATCCGGGTGGTCCTTGTGAGATCGAGGTGCGCAGGAGTCGTGTTATCGTCTACGTTTTAGGGTTGTCGTAACCACTTATGGATTGGATAGGCACCAGAAGACGTGTTCGCGTGACGGATCACGGTGGCGAAGTGCGCTTACCGCCGCAGGCTGGTCCTGTGGCAGAATCAGCGAGGCAACGTAGGAGATACGCAGGCTATGGCAAAGGCACAGCTCGACATCGACAGGATTCGCTGTACGCCGGCCTATTCGTTCGCGGAAGCTGCACACTACCTGAAACTGCCTTACAGCACCCTTCTGTCTTGGTTCAAAGGTCAGACATACAAACACAACGATGAGCTCCGTCGCTTTCAGCCCGTCATCCGTATGGACGGTAAGCCCGGCGAAGGCCCTTCGTTTCTGAACCTGGTCGAAGCGCATGTTCTCGTCGCCATTACCCGCGAGCATCGCATTCCCTTGCAGAAGGTCAGGCGGGCTCTCGAGTACGTCGAACGACAGCTCGGGCTCGAGCGTCCGCTGATCAGCGCCCGTTTCGAAACCGATGGCGTGGACCTGCTGGTCCGCGAGCTTGAAAAGCTCGTGAACGTTTCGCAGGACGGCCAGCTGGAAATCGAGCCCGTGGTGCGCACGTTCTTGAAACGCATCAAGCGCGACCCGGCAGGCGTTCCGATCAAGCTCTATCCGTTTACCCGCAAAGCCGTATCGGACCACGAGCCCGAACCCGTCGAGATCGATCCGCGCATTGCCTTCGGCCGCCCCGTGCTCGCGGGCCGTGGCGTTCCCACTGCAGTGCTCGCCGACCGCTTCAAGGCAGGCGATTCCCTCGCTGATCTGGCGCAAGACTATGCCACCTCCCCGCAAGTCATTGAGGAGGCCATCCGCTGCGAGCTCAGCAGGCGCGAAGCGGCTTAGCGAAACCCGCTTCTATCTGGACGAGTCGATCTACTCGCGCGTCCTGCGCGACGCCATGCTCGCGGCCGGGGCGAACGTTGAACACGCAGGCGGCGCGTTTCCGTTCGGCACGACCGACGAGGTCTGGCTGACCGCCTGTGGCGAGCGCAACTGGATCGTTCTGACCCGGGACCAGCGCATCCGGCGCCGTGTACTCGAGCGGGAGGCGATCCGGCAATCGGCTGCGGCGGTATTCGCACTGACCGCAGGCGAGGCAACGGCCGCCGAGACCGGGGACGTGGTGGTTCGGTTGTTGGTGAAATTCGCAAACATGGCCGTGAGCGAGCCCAAACCCTTCCTGTACACATTCGGCCTGACTGGCCGCGTGAGCCGGGTGCGATTGGACCGGTAGTCGAGAGACTTCGCACTGAACCGCACGCTCACAAGAATTCCCATATTGGGCATTATTCTGCCCAATCTGGGTGAGTTTCCGACGGTAAAGCCGGCTTGGCCCAGCGCCAAGAATGGTAAATAAATCTTTACTTTAGATCGAACATGGTAAAGACTTCATTACCATGGTCGTGCAGCCCACAGGCCGATACGTCACCGCTTCTGTCGCCGGCGAATCGTTCGAGGCGTTCGTGCCCGAGCCGCTGCCGCCCAAGCTCGCGGCGAAGGAGTTGGCGACCCTCGACGAGCTGCGGCGGTTGACCGAGGCAGCCCTCGCGCGGTTGGATCTCGCCGGCGAGATGATCCCCTCACTCGACTGGTTCATCTACGCCTTCGTCCGCAAGGAGGCCCTGCTGTCCTCCGAGATCGAGGGCACGCAGGCGACGCTGGTGGACGTGCTCACCTGGGAACAGACCGACCAGGCCGGCGACTCCAGCATCGAGGACATCGAGGAAGTCACCAACTACGTCGCCGCCGTCAACCACGCCTTCGAGCAGATCCACTCGCCAAAAGGCGCGCC
>JBBDTC010000301.1:0-17978 GCA_040904625.1 Gammaproteobacteria bacterium | reverse complement strand
TCGGCCACTCAGGAACACCCTCGGTGCTGACAAGATAATTTTGGTCAGGGTCCTTTCGCCAGGCCCAGCGACACAGGCCGGGAAATGTTTGATCAGGGTTGTCGGGACAGGCTGTCGGCATCGAAATGGCCGCTGCAGACCAGCTGCTCGCCGGACAACAGCACCGGGATATGCCATCCGTAGCGAGTTTCCAGTTCAGGGGCGTCGCAGATGTCGATGACATCGATGTGAACGGGCCGGCGCTGGGCGTCGACCCACTGCTGGAGCGCGAGCGCGAACGTCTCACACAGACTGCAGTCCGCGGTGCCGAGCAAGGTCAACTCGAGCACCGCGTCTGATTCAGGCTCGTTTGCAGAACTTGCTTTGCCCTCAGCCACCGTCATGTGCGGTGACCTTCATGGCCAGGAAGTGCGGGCTGCCGCCGCGCTGAACCAATACCGGCACCGTCTTGCCGACCTCGAGGGTGGCGACGATCTCCTTGAATCGGGCGGCATTGCTCACCGTTTCGTTGTTGAGTTGCAGGATGACATCGCCGGAGCGCAGGCCGGCCGCGTAGGCCGGCCCGTCCTCGACGTCGGTTACCAGCACGCCGCCGCTGTCGACTTCCAGTTTGGCCCGCTGCTCCTTGCTCAGATCGGCCACGGCGAGCCCAAGCTTCTTGTCGACGTCAGATTTCGGCGCTTTGCCAGGAACCGCCGCAATCCCTTCTTCGCTGTCCGGCAGCGCACCGATCTCGATGGTCAGCGAGCGCTGCTTGCCGCCCCGGATGACCTCGACCGGAATCTTGTCGCCGACCCGGGCTGCGCCCACAATGGGCGGCAGATCGGACGATTGATCGACTTGCCGGCCATTGAACCGCGTGATGATGTCACCCGTCTCGATACCGCCGGCCCCGGCCGGACTGTCGTCGAGGACCTTCGATACCAGCGCGCCGCGCGGCTTGTCCATCTCGAACGATTCCGCGAGTTCGGCCGTAACGTCCTGGATCAGAACCCCCAGCCAACCACGCGTGACACTGCCCTTGTCGCGCAGTTGTTCGTAGACATCGAGCACGACATCGATCGGGATCGCGAACGAGACACCCATGAAGCCGCCGGTTCGACTGTAGATCTGCGAGTTGACGCCGACCACCTCGCCGTCGAGATTGAACAGCGGCCCCCCCGAGTTACCCGGATTGATGGCGACGTCGGTCTGAATGAACGGTACGTAGTTTTCGTTGGGCAGGCTGCGGCCCTTGGCACTGACGATGCCCGCGGTGACGGAATAGTCGAAGCCGAACGGCGAACCGATCGCCAGCACCCACTCGCCGACATCCAGAGTGGCCGATTTACCCAGCCGCACGGCCGGCAATTTGTCCGGCGACGACACCTTGAGTACCGCGATGTCACTGCGCGGATCAGACCCGATCAGCTCGGCCTTGAGCTCGCTGCGATCGGACATACGCACGACGATCTGATCGGCTTCGCGCACGACGTGATAATTGGTGATGACATAGCCATCCTCGGAGATGATGAACCCCGAGCCCAGCGAAGAACGCGGATCGATCCCCCCCGGAGGCCCTCCCGGCCCTTCTTCACCGAAGAAATGGCGGAAAAATTCCGACAGGGGGCTGTCCTCGGGGATATCCGGGGTCGAAAAACCGGGCGGCATCCGATCCTTGCCACGAGCGGGTTTCATGGTCGAACTGATGTTCACGACCGCCGGGCTGTTATCGCGCGCCAGCTTGGTGAAATCGGGCAGATCCTTGACCGCCGCAGCGCTCGTGCCGCTCAGAAACCACAGGGCAAAGGTCGCAATCAGCAATCTGTTCATGGTACGCATCGTATCCTCTTGTTCAGTCCGTGCGTACGACGGACGCGGCGATCTGTCGCACTGTGGGCAGCGGCAGCTCTCCGACCACCGTAATCTGGAATTCGTCAGCAACACGGCTGAAAGCGTTGACCGCGCCGCGCGCCGAATACCCCTGCAGCGGTGCTTCGTCGACCATCAACTGCTCAATAAAGACCGTGACCATGGCCAGGCCATCGGAATAGACCAGCTGTCCTACCGGCATGCGGCTGGTGGCCATGGGCTGGGTATGGGTTTCCTTGAGTTCGAATCCGTGCGGCACCCAGCCCACTTCCCACCCCACGCCGGGGCCGCTGTCGTCGCCGCTGTCGTGATTGCTTTCCAGTAACCAGGTGAATCCGGCGCCGGCGATCTCGGGCTCGAGCAGTTCGGGACGGGCGCCGTCGAGCAAGGCTATCTGGGTGAACTCCATCTGTTCGAGTACACGATCGCCGCGGCCCAGAATCATCGATTTGAGCAGCAGTTTGGTCGCTTCGTCGACCCACAAGCGGTAGCCGTAACGATCGTCACGATGGGGCATCACACCGACGATATGGGCCGTTCGATTGGCCACGCGATCCTGGCCGTCTATGCTGAAACGGTAGTTTGCCAGCAAGGTTTCTATGGGCGCGGTGAATCCGATATTGAGCAAATCGAGCGGTGCGCCCTTCTCGTGCAGGGCCGCCGCGTTGTCAGCGAACAGACAGGTCACCCGGGAGCCGTCGCGGATGACCTCGCGCGCGGGCCCGGACAGCGAAATCAGGCGCTCATGCACAGCGCCTTCATGACGCATATGGACCAGCCGCATGGTGTCCAGCTGTGCCCCACGCTGATAGACGAAAATGCCGTCGTAGTCGAGTTCGCGCGTGGCGTCGTACATTTCGCGCAGCAAGGTCTGCGCGCGTTCGTCAGCCGCCCAACAGGCTGTCGTCACCGCCAGCAGCAAACAGGCGCAATATCGAACTCGCCGCGGCACGAACACGCCTCTCAACGGGCGTCGAAGCCGACGATACGCACGTAAGGATGCACACCCGGAACGCCGAGTCGCGAGCGTTGCTCGTTGAAGTTCACCAGATAGCCGTCGAGGCGCTGATCAAAGCTGCCGGTGGGTACGAGCTGCAAATCGCGCTCGTCGCCGACCGTTGCCACCACCTGTGGGGAGACGGCATCTTTGCCGACGTCCTCGATCGCGGCGAGCTCCGCGTGGCGCGCAGGCATGCCCGCGCCGTTGACCAGGAGGACGGCGACGAGCGCAACCGAAGCCGCCACCGCCAGCCCGGCCAGAGGCGGCCTGACCCCGCGGCGTGCAGGCAGCGTGACCACCTCGGCCGAGCGCAGCGGCGCCGCCGGCAGCGCTTCGATCATGGCGGGGGCGCTGCGCAGGACGTCGCCGATGACATGATAGCGACGCCACGCGCCGCGCGCGTCCACATCGGCGCTGAGAGCGTCGAGCAGCGATGGGCGCGCTTCATCCCCGATCTCGCCATCGACGAGAGCAGAAAGATCTTCGTGTTTCATGGCTGATGCTCCTTCGTCTGGTGCATGTCAATTTTCCAGCAGCGGCTTGAGACGCAGGTCGATCGCTTCGCGGGCACGGAAGATCCGTGATCTGACGGTACCAATCGGACAAACCATGGCCTCGGCGATCTCTTCGTAGCTCAAACCATCGACCTCGCGCAGCGTGATGGCCTCGCGTAAATCCGGCGGCAGTTTGGCCATCGCGTCGAGGATAGTGTCACGGATCTCGTCGGTGAGCAGCAGCGCTTCCGGTGTCTCCAGGGATTTCTGCAACGAATCCATCGACAGCGGTTCGCCGTCCTCGTTCTCGAGGTCCACTTCGAGCGGACGGCGAGACATCGCGACCAGGTAGTTCTTGGCCGTATTGATCGCGATACGGTAGATCCACGTATAGAAGGCACTGTCGCCTCGAAATCTCGGCAACGCACGGTAGGCCTTGAGAAAGGTCTCCTGCGTCACATCCAGGGCGTCGGTAGGTTCTCGAACGTAGCGCGATACCAATTTCACGATGCGATGCTGATACTTCAGGACCAGGAGATCGAATGCGGTTTTGTCGCCTTGCTGGACACGCTGCACCAAGTCACTGTCGGTTGTGTTGTCGCTCATCCCGACACTATCGCTGTATCATCGCTGCAACGCCGGATGGGCGGTATGTTGGGGTAGACCATGGGGCGCTGGCTAAGTTCGGGCAGAGGCTTCAGATGGGGCGGCCGGCGAATTATAGCAACAGCGCGCGACATTTTACGCCGGGCGAAGTCCGCGCTGGCGGTACCCCGCCACCGGCCCGACCCGCGGTCACAACGGATTGAGCACGATTCACATCAGGGCCTTGTGTGAGCGACATCGAATCATTTGACGTCATGGTCGTCGGCAGCGGTGCGGCCGGATTGAGTCTCGCCTTGACCCTCGCCGAGCGCGCACGCGTGGTCGTGCTCAGCAAGAGCGAACTGGCCGAAAGCGCGACCCTTTATGCCCAGGGCGGAGTCTCGGCGGTGATGGACCATGCCGATTCTATCGAATCCCACATCGAGGATACGCTCGTTGCCGGCGCCGGCCTGTGCCACCCGGATGTGGTGGACCACATCGTCCGTCATGGCCGCGAACGCATCGAATGGCTGATCGCCCAGGGTGTGCCGTTCAGCACACGAACCTCAAAATCCGGGGTCGTCGAGTACCATCTCAGCCGTGAAGGCGGTCATAGCCACCGGCGCGTCGTCCATGCCGCCGACGCCACCGGCCGCGCCATCGAGGAGACGCTGGTCGAGCGCGTACGCGCCCATCCCAACATCGCCCTGTACGAGCGCCACATGGCGATCGACCTGATTACCACCGCCAAACTCGGCGGGACACCGGATCGCTGTCTCGGTGCCTACGTTTTCGACCTCGCCGAACGCCGTGTACGCACCATCACGGCGCGTCATTCGGTGCTTGCGACCGGCGGCGCCGGCAAGGTCTATCGCTACACGAGCAATCCGGATGTCGCCACCGGTGACGGCATCGGCATGGCCTGGCGAGCGGGCTGTGCGATCGCCAACATGGAGTTCGTCCAGTTCCATCCGACTTGCCTTTATCATTCGCAAGCCAAGACCCTGCTGCTGACCGAAGCCCTGCGCGGCGAGGGGGGCCACCTGGTACTCGAATCCGGTGAGCGCTTCATGCGGAAATTCGATGTGCGGGCAGAACTCGCACCGCGCGATATCGTCGCGCGCGCCATCGATCATGAGATGAAACGGCTGGGTCTGAACTGCGTGTACCTGGATATCACCCACAAGCCGCGCGATTTCATCCTCGAGCATTTCCCCAATGCCCATGCCCAATGCCTGGCCTACGGCATCGATATCACCCGCGATCGTATCCCGGTGGTACCGGCAGCCCACTATCTGTGCGGCGGCGTGGTCACCGATATCAGCGGGCGAACCTCCCTGCCCGGCCTCCATGCGATTGGCGAAGTTGCCTGTACGGGCCTGCACGGCGCCAATCGCATGGCCAGCAATTCCCTGTTGGAGTGCCTGGTGATGGCAGAATCGTGCGCCCAGGTAATCCGCGCCGCGACCGACGATTTCCCCAGCACCCAGACCATCCCGGCCTGGGACGAATCACGCGTGACCGACGCCGACGAGGAAGTCGTCGTCACCCACAACTGGGGCGAACTGAGGCGCTTGATGTGGGATTACGTCGGCATCGTGCGGACCAACAAGCGACTGGAACGTGCGCGCCGCCGGGTCGATTTGCTGCGCGGCGAAATCAGCGAGTTTTACGGCAATTTCCGCGTCTCGGGTGACCTGATCGAATTGCGTAACCTGGTCCAGGTCGCGGAACTGATCATCCGCTCGGCCAAAAAGCGGCGCGAAAGTCGCGGCCTCCATTACACGCTCGATTACCCCACCCGCGACGACGCCAAGCATTGCCGCGACACCATCCTGCGCGCCGGCGACTTCAGCTGATGGCGATAAATGACAGCACGCCGGCTGCGCCGGCCCTCGACGGCCACATTATTCTCATCACCGGGGCCAGCCGCGGTATTGGCCGGGCACTGGCCCTGGCCTGCGCCGACGCCGGCGCGACGGTGATCGCCGCCGCGCGCAACGTGCGGGCCCTGGAAGCGCTCGCCGACGACATTACCGGCCGCGGCCGCCCGCCGCCGCTGCTCCTTCCAATCAATCTGCAGACAGCCAGCGTCGACGACTACCTCGGCATCGCCGAGCACATCGAGGCGCAGTTCGGCCGACTCGACGGGCTCGTGCTCGGCGCCGCCATGCTCGGGGACCTGACGCCGCTGGCACATTACGACACAGTCACCTGGGCCCGCGTGTTCCAGGTCAATGTGCACAGCGCTCTGCTGCTCACCCAGGCCTGTTGGCCGCTGCTGCTGGCCGCGGGCCGCGGTTCGCTGATTTTCACACTCGCCGAGGAGGCCTATACCGCCAAAGCCAACTGGGGCGCCTATGGCGTATCCAAGTTCGCCTTGCGCGGCCTGTTCGAGACCTGGGCGCGCGAGAGCGCCGGCAACCCGGCTGTGCGGGTCAATGCGGTCGTCCCGCAGGCCGTTCACACCCGTCTGTACATGGACGCCTATCCGGCCGCCGATGTCGACCGCCTGCCCGCACCCGAGACCGTGACCGATGCCTATCTTCACCTGCTCGGCGCCGCAGGCAGGGCACTCAACGGTACTGCCGTGCGCGCGCCGCTGGCCAGACCTGACTGAGCCATGGCAAGCTTTGCCGCTAGCGGGCGGGAAACGGTGACACGCCGGCGCAACAGGGGCTGGGAATGCGACGGACTTTTGACACCTGCTTGCCGCCCGGGCGCTGCGCCGAACGCGACCCGAACTCGAGAAAAGCGCGCCATCTAATTGATAATTAAAAATTAATAACGAAGACTGCGACACAAACACCACGCCGCAGCAGGAACGACTGGCACGCTTTTCGCTAGGGTCTCCGGGGAACAATGCGGACAGGGGCGGCAGTGCTGACAATGAGTACGCGAATGAAGGACATCACGGAGCCGGAAGCGTGGCAAGGAGGCGATTTCAATCGCGACTTCCTGCCTTTCTCGGCAGATAACCAAGATGATCGACACCTGGTTTCCGATGCGACCAAACTGCGCATTGCGACCGCGCTGCAATCGAGCCTGCATGTGCGTGACATCATCAAGGGCTTCACCCGCGAGGCGCGCCGGATCGTGCGCGGCATCGCGGTGTGCTACCAACATAATGGGCAGCAGCTCGTGGTCGAAGACGGCACCCTCGAGCCGAATCGCTACAGCTACGAACTCAATCTGATCGGCAAATACCTCGGCGAGGTGACTTTCTCGCGCCGCCGCGCGCTCGGCGAGGACGAACTGGCCGTCCTCGAAGTCCTGCTGTGCACGCTCATCTATCCGCTGCGCAATGCCCTGCAATACGAGCACGCACTGGAGATTGCTCTCAAGGACCCGCTCACCGGGGTCAGCAACCGCGCCAGTATGGGCGCTCATCTGGCCCACCATATCTCGCTCGCCTTGCGTCAGAGCACGTCACTTTCATTACTGATCATCGACATCGACCGTTTCAAATCGATCAACGACCGCTACGGGCATATCGTCGGCGACGTCGTCCTGACCCAGGTCGCCAAGCGTATCGTCGCCTGCACGCGAACCAGTGACGGCGTGTTTCGCTACGGCGGCGAGGAATTCGTCGTCGTCCTGCCGAGCACCGACATGGCGGGTGCCGAACTCCTGGCCGAACGCATACGCGCGGGCATCGAGAGCCTCGACATCGACGCCCTGCCGCCACGGGTCATGATCACCGCCAGCATCGGTGTCGCGCATCTCGAAAACGGCGACAGCCAGACCTCGCTCCTGCAGCGCGCCGATGAGGTCCTGTTTCAAGCCAAGCGCGGTGGCCGCAATCGGGTCATCATCGCCAACGCGCCACGCTGAGCGCCGGCCACCGAGCACGGGCGCTGCGATTCGCTTCAGCCGTTGTCCCCGGCAGGGCGCGATTGCGCGACGTCGAGCAAGCGCCCGATCGCGGCCGGCTCCTCGCGCAAAACGGTAAACGCCGCTTCATCGAGCACCGCGATCCCGAGCGATTCGGCCTTGGTGCGCCTGGACCCGGCTTCAGCTCCAGCGACGACGAAATCGGTTTTCTTCGACACCGCGCTCGTGACCCGCGCGCCCTGCGCCTCGAGCCAGGACTTGGCTTCGTCCCGAGTCATGTCCTCGAGCGTTCCGGTCAGGACGCAGGTCAAGCCGTCCAGGGGGCCCGTTGCTGCTGCGGCGGCGCCCTCGTGCTCCGTCCAGTTCACGCCCAGCGCGCGCAGGCGTACGATGAGTTCGCGATTGGCCGCATCATCGAACCAGGATCGGATGCTGGCCGCGACTACCGGACCGATGTCCTCGACCGCCTCGAGCGCCGCGACAGGAGCCCCAGCGATACGATCGAGCGCACCAAAATGCCGCGCCAGGCTGGCTGCGGTCGCTTCCCCCACTTCGGGGATCCCCAGCCCGTGCAACAGCCGGTCGAGCGTCGTCGAGCGACTTCGGTCGATGGCCGCAATGAGGTTTCGCGCCGAC
Organism: Gammaproteobacteria bacterium; assembly: GCA_040904625.1. Lineage (GTDB taxonomy): Bacteria > Pseudomonadota > Gammaproteobacteria > JACKNG01. The sequence goes on along the minus strand of JBBDTC010000301.1, from coordinate 9,578 downwards.
TTCTCTCCCATGCGTTCGAGGCCAGCGAGGGTTTCCGCGTCGAGCGCGAACAGATCGGCCGGCGTGCGGACCAGCCCCGCGCCGACCAGTTGCGCCACCAGTTTGGCACCCAGGCCCTCGATGTCGAGAGCGCGCCGGGAGGCGAAATGGATGATGGCCTGGACGCGACGCGCCTCATCCTGATCGTTGACTGACGCCGGCAGAACATAGGGTTCGGTTCCCGCCGGCCGCTTGGCCGTGACCACCCGCACCACTTCGGGGATCACATCACCGGCCCGGCGCACGATCACGGTATCGCCGATTCGCACGTCCTTGCGTCGGATCTCATCGGCGTTGTGCAGCGTGGCATTGGTGATCGTCACACCACCGACAAAAACCGGTTCGAGCCGCGCCACCGGCGTCAAGGCCCCGGTGCGCCCGACCTGTACATCGATGGCGAGCACGCGCGTTTCGCGTTCATCCGGTGGAAACTTGAACGCGACCGCCCAGCGCGGCGCGCGGGCCACGTAGCCGAGCCGCTCCTGATCGGCGGTGCTGTTGACCTTGTAGACCAGGCCATCGATTTCGTAACCCAGTTGCGCGCGGCGGGCCGCCATGTCCCGATAGGACGCCACGCAGGCCGACCGCCCGCTGAGTACCTGCCACTCGTTCGACACGCGCAGGCCCAGTTGACGCAGCCAGGACAAGGTCGCCGCCTGGCTGGGCGGCCGTTCGGTGCCTTCGATCGCGCCGATCCCATAACAGGAGATACTCAGCGGACGTCCTGCGGTAATGCGCGGGTCGAGCTGTCGCAGGCTGCCCGCGGCGGCATTGCGCGGGTTGGCAAAGACCTTGTCCCCATTCACGCTCTGCGCCGCATTGAGCGCTGCGAAACCGGCCTTGTCGATGAAAATCTCGCCGCGCACCTCGAGCAGTGGCGGCACGTCGTCACCCCGCAGCGCCAGCGGTACGGCGCGGATGGTACGGACATTGGCGGTGACGTCTTCGCCTTGCGCGCCATCACCGCGGGTGGCGGCGCGGACCAGCACGCCCTGTTCGTAGAGCAGGCTGATGGCGAGACCATCGAGCTTGGGCTCGACGACGAATTCGAGCGTGTCCACGCCGAGCTCGTGACATAGCCGCGTGTAGAACTCACCAAAGCCCTCTTCGTCGAAAACGTTGTTGAGGGACAGCATCGGCCGCAGGTGCGCCACCGAGCGGAATTGAGCCGCCGGCGCCGCGCCGACGCGCTGGGTCGGGGAAGCCGCATCGATCAGGTCCGGGTACTGTTGTTCCAGTGCTTCGAGTTCGCCGAGCAGCCGATCGTAGTCGGCATCGCTGATGGTCGGATCATCTTCGACGTAGTAGCGATAATTGTGCTGGTCGATTTCACGGCGCAGTTCGGCGGCGCGCCGACTGGCCGCTTCAGGGATGGGCATGGTCGAAGCGGGCGGCACGCCGCCGCAGACGCGCGATGGCCTGTGGATCGAGCGCTGCCTGCGGTGTGACGCAGAGTTCCCCGCCGCTGAGTTCGGCCAGGCGCTGCGCCGTATTGAGCAGCAGTTCGAACGCGACCGGGCCTTCGAGCGGCCCCGGCAACTGCATGAACAGGACCACTCCGGAGGTGCGAAACGCTTCGATTTTGGGCAAGTCGAAAGTCCCCGGTTCGAACATGTTGGCGGCGCTGAACACCGCACTCTCGCAGCGCAGATCGCCACTGCCGAAATGGTGAAAAATCGACATATCGCCGAATTTCATGCCGACGGCATTGAGCGCGCGGACCAGCTCCGGGCCGCCGAACGGTCGGCGTTCGGGCGCGCGGACGAACAGGGTAATGACGCCATCATCGGTCGCCGGATCGGGCTCGGCTGGTGCCGCCCGCGTCGCGCGCCGGGAGCGCGGCTGCGGCGCCGCGCTCTCGGCACCGAACAAGTCGAGCTGATCGCTCGCACGGCGCGTATTGTCCGGTTCTCCATCGATGAGCGCGTCATTGCGCACGCGCGGCAAATCGTCGACATCCAGATCGGCCGGCGATAGCACGATGCCGCCCGCCAGAGCCCGCTTTACCGCGGCGGGCGCGGCGTCACCGGACGCCCGGCCGAGTCCGTGGGACGGCGCCGGCGTCGCCGCCCTGTCCGGCTCGCGCTGCCGCGGTGAAGGCGCCGCGGCCGGCTCGTCGTCCTCATCCTCCGCTGCCTCGAATGCCGGCGTTGTCGCTTGCCGCGCGGCACTGTCCTGCGCGGACTGCTCATCGAAATCGTCATCATGATGGAGCGTGATATCCGGCAGATCGCGATTGAAGCGGCGGCCGAACAGGACCGGGGCATCACGGCGTCGCCGCCGGGCGCTGAAAAAATAGACGCCGGCGACGATGAACGCGCCGATGACTATGAGCAGGAGTTGCAGGGACATGTTGGTGCGACCGTTCGCTTCAGGCCGTGGCAGCCAGCTCGACCGCCTGGTCCATGTTGACCGAAACCAGCCGCGACACGCCCGGCTCGTGCATGGTCACACCGATCAGCTGCTCGGCAATCTCCATCGTGATCTTGTTGTGCGTGACGAACAGGAACTGCACCGTGTTGGCCATGGTCTTGAGCATCTCGGTCAAGCGGACCACGTTGGTGTCATCGAGTGGCGCATCGACTTCGTCGAGCAGGCAGAACGGCGCCGGATTGAGCTCGAAAATCGCGAACACGAAAGACAGTGCCGTGAGCGCCTTCTCACCGCCCGACAGCAAATGAATGGTGCTGTTGCGCTTGCCCGGCGGGCGCGCCATCACCGTGACGCCGGTTTCGAGTAAATCGTCACCGGTCATCTCCAGGTAGGCGTGCCCGCCGCCGAACAGGACGGGGAACATCGCCTGTAGTCCGTTGTTGACCTTGTCATAGGTCTCTTTGAAGCGCGTCCGGGTCTCCCGATCGATCTTGCGGATCGCGTCCTGCAGGGTTGCGAGCGCTTCGGTCAGGTCATCGTACTGCCGGTCGAGATAGGTCTTGCGTTCGGAGAGCTGGTTGTATTCGTCGATGGCGGCGAGATTGATCGGACCCAGCCGGGCGATGCGCTCGCCGAGTTTCTCGATCTGCTGGGCGAGGCTCTGCTCCGTGTCATCCGGCGTCAAGGCCGCTGCCGTGGCGGCGCAATCCTCGCCGGTCTGTTCGAAGCGACTGTTGATCTCCTGCAGGCGGACCTCGAACGCGCGCAGATCCAGCCGAACCTGCTCGAGGCGCTGTTTGCACTCATTGATGGCCTGCTCGATCTCGGCCCGCTGCGTATTCGCCTGGCGCAGCGCCTCGTCGAGGTCGCCGAGCGCGCTGCGCGCCTCACTCAGAGCGGTTTCGGCTTGCAGGCGTGCGGCCAGAGCGGCCTCCAGTTCGTCGCTCATGCGCGCACGCGGCTCGACCAGGGTGGCCAGGGCGGCGTCGAATTCGAGACGCCGCTTTTCGAGCTGCTCGTAGGCAGTGGCATTGCGGGCGCCGGTATCCTCGAGCGCGCTGCGCTGCGCGCGCAAGCTCTCGATCTCGAGCTCCTGGGCATGCGCGGATTCACGCAGTTCGTGCCAGTGCTGGCGCGTACGATCGACTTCGGCCTGCAACGCGTTGCGGGTCTCGATCAATGACTCCCGCCGTGCCGCATGCGCTTCGAGCGCCGTCGCCGCGCTGTCCTGTTCGGCGCGCGTGGCGGCGATCGCCCGCTCGTTCTCCGCGGTGATCCGTGCCAGGCGCTCGAGCTCGGCGAGGACGTCCGCGGCGCGCGCCTGGCGGCGCTTGAGTTCGGCTTCGAGCTGGCCGAGCTCATCGCGCTTTTCACTCGACGCGCGCGCGTTCAGATCGTGCAGCTCGCCGAGCCGGCGCTCGTGCTGCTCTTCGTCCCGCAGACGATTGCGCGCGTTGTCGAGCTCACCGCGCAGGCGCTCCGTCTCCGCTTCCTGACGTGCGATGTCCGCCCTGAGTCCGCTGATCTGGCGCGCCCGAGCGAGAATGCTCTCGTCCACGGCACCCTGCCCAGGCAGACGCGCCCAGTTGTGTCCAATCAGCGTGCCGTTGGGTAGCGCGACGATAGCCTGCGGCGGAAGTTCGCCAAGCAGATGGCGCGCCGCGGCCTCGTCGGCGGCAGCATGCACTTCGTGCAGCAGCGGCGCCAGATCGACCCGTCCGCGGATCTTGGCGGCGAGCAGGGAGCCCGTCGCCGCGTCGGCGGCAGCCGCGCACGTATCGATGACGGTCACTTCCGTTCGCGCCAAATCGGCATGGGCGCCGTCGAGCACACGGGCGACGACGCCTTCGGCGCAGAGCGCCCCCAGCGGAATGCGCAGCGCTGCTTCGAGCGCAGCCTCCCAACCCGGCTCTATGTCGATGGCATCGGCCAGGCGTTGCACGTCGGTGATGCCATGGGCCCGCGCCCAGGCCTCGACGACTTCCTGTTCGTCGCCGTAAGCGGCTTCCTGCAGCGCGGCCAGCGAGGCCAGGCGGCCGCGTTGCTCTTCGAGTCGCACCTGGTGATCGTGCACCGCGCGGCCCAGGTTCTGGGTGGCGCTTCGGCTTTGTTCGAGTGCGGCACGCAGCGCCTCGCGCTGGGCCGTGAGCGCCTCGCGTTCTTCATCGAGAGCACGTTGTTCGTCGCGCAGCGCTGCGGCGCGCTGATCGAGTTCACGGGTATCGTTCCGTTCAGCCTCGGCACGCAAGGCTTGCTGCCGCTGGTCATGCTCGGCGGTGCCGGCCAGCAGATGTTCGAGACGAATGCGGGTGGCCTGCTCTTGCTGGGCCAGCGCGTTGTGCTCGCGGTTATAGCTTTCCCAGTCGATTTGCCACTGTTGCATGCGCGCTTCGACGGCGCCCAGGGTTTGCGTCGCCGCAGCTTCCTCGGCATGCGCCGAGGCGAAACGCGGCTCGAGATCGGCCAGGCGAGCCCTGATGCCGTTCAAATTTTCCGCATCGGCCTGCATGACGCGCTCGAGTTCGTTCTGGGTACCCTGGGCATCGTCACGATCGCGCACCAGCGCCTGCTCGCGTTCCTCGTTGTGGCGAATGGCCTGCTCGAGACGCGAAATATCGGCGGCGCGGGCGTAAAACTCCGATTGCACACGGTTGAAGCTGTCGTTGGCCTCGACCTGCGCCTCGCGAAACCCCGCCTGCTGGCTCTCGACATCACGCAAGCGTGCGATCTCCGCCTCGAGTTCCGTCGTCCGCCGTTCCGCCAGCGACCGGCAAGCGTCACGTTCGGATTCCAGCTGGCGCGCGCGCGCGCACAACAGCTTGGCCTGGGCCAGCCGCTCGTCCGCCTTGAAGGTTTGATAGCGTTCCGCGGCGCGTGCCTGACGTTGCAGATGACCGAGCTGTTTGTCGAGTTCATCGCGAATGTCGTTCAGCCGCTCGAGATTCTCATGCGTATGCTGCATGCGATTCTCGGTCTCGCGGCGGCGCTCCTTGTACTTGGAGATCCCCGCCGCCTCTTCCAGAAACGCGCGCAGCTCCTCTGGCCGCGCCTCGATGACGCGTGAGATCATGCCTTGCTCGATGACCGAGTAGCCGCGCGCACCGAGCCCGGTACCCAGAAAAACGTGCGTAATGTCCTTGCGCCGGCAGCGTGCGCCGTTGAGGAAATACGACGACACACCGTCACGGCTGATCGAGCGCTTGACCGAGATTTCACCGAAGCCGGAATACTGCCCCCCGATGGTGCCGTCGGTATTGTCGAAGACGATTTCCACCATCGCCTGGCCGACCGGCTTGCGCGTGTTCGAACCACTGAAGATGACGTCGGTCATCGATTCGCCGCGTAAATGCTTGGCCGAACTCTCCCCCATCACCCAGATCAGGGCATCGATGATATTGGACTTGCCGCAACCGTTGGGGCCGACGATGCCGGTAAGATTGCCAGGAAGTGTCAGGGTGGTGGGATCGACGAAGGATTTGAAGCCTGAGACTTTGATTCGGGTAATGCGCATGGGCGCAAAGCATACTCCATCGCGATCGGCCGGCACAACGCTGTGCGAGTCCTGCGCCGCCATTCGCAACTAACTGTTATTGCTATTGAATTCAAACCGACTCGCCGGCAGCAGCGGACCTGCCGACAAGCCTCGCCGAAGGCGTCTTGTGTTAATGTGCGGCGCCGGACGAGACCTGAGTTTGCCCGCATGACCAACCAGCCCGAGCGGCGTCTGCCGACCTTCGACAACCCCAAGCCGGAGCGCGACTACCGCATCAGTATCCGCTTGCCCGAATTCACCTGCCTGTGCCCCTTGACCGGCCAGCCGGATTTCGCCCACATGACGCTGGATTACATTCCAGCGGCACGCTGCATCGAACTCAAAGGGCTCAAGCTGTATATCTGGTCGTTCCGCGATGCCGGCGCTTTCCACGAAGCGATTACCAACCAGATCCTCGACGATATCGTCGCGGCCTGCGCGCCGCGCGTGGCTCGCGTGAGCGCCGAGTTCAATGTCCGCGGCGGCACCTATCCGACCATCATTGCCGAATATCGCGATGCCGACTGGCAGGCTGCAGCGGACAGTCAGTGGCCGCCGGCGTGACCGCCGTGCCGGCCGGCTTCATCGCCGGCATGCGGCATGTGTCGCAGGGTTTCGCGCTGATCCGGGCGCCGGGTGTGCGGGTCTTCGTCATCATTCCGCTGCTGATCAACATCGCGTTGTTCGCGCTGGCCCTGTTCGGCGTCAGCCGCGGACTCGATTACGCCATAGAAACTTATCTGGCGAGCTGGCCGGCCTGGATCCAATGGCTGATCTGGATGCTATTTGCGCTGCTTTCGGCAATCGTCGTCTTCTTCACCTTCAGTGTGGCGGCAAACATCGTCGCGAGCCCTTTCAACGGGCTGCTCGCCGATGCAGTCGAACAACATCTGCGCGGACGCGCGGTCAGCGTCCAGTGGACGCTGCGCGAGCTGGCCGCCGAGTTCGCCCGGACCCTGCTCGGCGAACTGCGCAAGCTGCTCTACATCGGCTGGCGTGCCTTGCCCTTATTGGTGCTGAGCTTCATTCCCGGGCTCAATCTCGCGGCCCCGCCGCTGTGGCTGTTGTTCGGTGCCTGGATGCTGTGCCTGGAATATCTCGATTGTCCGCTGGGCAATCATGGCCAGGTGTTTCCCCGGGTGCTGGACGAAATGCGCCAACGACGCCGCCTCGCCCTCGGCTTCGGTTTCGCCATGACGCTGGTGACCATCGTGCCCCTGCTCAATTTCCTGGCGGTACCGGTGGGCGTGGCCGGGGCGACCCGGCTGTACTGCACGCACGTCGCGCCGCGCTGAACGAGCACTGATGGCAGCCGGGGTCACGGGTCGCTTCGCGCCCTCGCCGACTGGGCCGTTGCATCAAGGTTCGGTGGTTGCGGCCGTCGCCAGCTGGCTCGAAGCACGTGTCCAGCATGGGCGCTGGTTGCTGCGTATCGACGACCTCGATCCGCCACGCGAAGCCGCCGGCGCGGCCGACGCCATCATCGCGACGATTCGGGCTCTGGGCCTCGATTGGGACGGCCCGATCGTGTTCCAGAGTCGACGCGGCGCGGCTTACCGCGAGGCCCTGGCCGCACTGCGGACAGCCGGCCACGCGTTCCCCTGTGCCTGCACCCGCGCCATGATCGGCCACGGCCCCTATCCCGGCACCTGCCGTAACGGCGTGCCGGCCGGGCACCGGCCGCGCGCGCTGCGTGTGCGCACCAGCGGTGCCGTGATCGAATTCGACGACGCCGTACAAGGCCGTGTGGCGCAGGATCTCGAGGCGTTCTGCGGCGATTTCGTCGTCAAACGCGCCGACGGCCTGGTTGCCTACCATCTCGCCGTGGTCGTCGACGATGCCGCCAGCGGGGTCAATGAGGTCGTCCGCGGGGTCGATTTGCTCGATTCGACGCCGCGCCAAATCCACCTGCAGCGCCTGCTCGGCCTGCCGACACCGCGTTATGCACACATCCCGGTCGTCCTCGATGCCGATGGCATGAAACTCAGCAAACAGACTCACGCCACGCCCGTAGGTCCAGCGCAGGCCCAACGGGCGCTGTGGCAGGCGCTGACGTTTCTCGGCCTGGCGCCGCCGGCGACGCTCGCCGCCGAGACGGTCCGCACCCTGCTCGAATGGGCCTTGCGGCACTGGTCGCTGAACAGCCTGCCGCGCCGGTCACGGCGCCTTGCCTGACGGCCGCTGCCGCTCGGCGGCCGCCTCGAGCCCTGGCCGCCTCAGCGGTTGGCGGCGGTGAACATCTCACGCAATTGCTGGTAATTCCGTGCCACGGGGATGCTCGGGTGATCCTTGACGACCTTGTCCGACGGACAGAACAGCATGCCATGCTCTGCCTGATCTAACATGCTGATATCGTTATAAGAATCACCGGTCGCGACGACTTCGTAGTGGAGCGACTGGAAGGCTTTGACCGCACAACGTTTGGGGTCGGGCTGACGCATCTGGTAGCCGACGATGCGGTCATCGGCATCGATCTGAAGCTGGTGGCACAGGATCACCGGCGCACCCAGTTTGGCCACCAGCGGCCGAGCCAGTTCGTGGAAGGTATCGGAAATGATGGCGACCTGGAACTCGCCACGCAGCCAATCGAGGAATGCGGCCGCGCCCGGCAGCGGATCGAGGCCGCTCGCTGCCGCCAGCAACTGCTTGAAGCGCAGGCCATGCTTGTCCATGATGCCGAGACGATGGCCCATCAACTCGTCGTAATCCGGGATGTCGCGTGTCGTGAGCTTCAATTCGTCGATTCCGGTTTGCTCGGCCAGGCTGATCCAGATTTCCGGGACCAGCACGCCTTCGAAATCGATGCAGGCAACTTTCATGCAAGGTAATCCTGTCAAAAATGGGCGGGGTGCGGGGAGCGCGGCGGAGTCTAGCAGCAGGTCGAATGCCGGAACAATCGTCGGCCACCGCGCTCGTCGTCACACGGTCGTGAAACGCTGCGCCAGGCTCCTCGCGGCCCTCGTCCTCGTCTTGCTCGGTCACACCGCCATCGCCGCGCCGCGCATCGTCGCCGTCGCGCTGTTCAACGGCAAGGCCATGGTCGAGGTCGACGGGCGCCGGGTCCTGCTACGTGAAGGTGAGCGCAGCGACGAGGGCGTCCTGCTGCTGAGCTCGGATGCGGACGGCGCCCGTGTCGAGGTCGACGGCAATACCTATGATCTCGCACTCGACCAACGCATCGGTGGCGATCTGCCGGCGGCCGCCGCACCGATCGTGCGCCTGTTGCCGGGCGCACAAGGGCATTATTTCGTCGACGGTCAGATAAACGGCCGTCTGGTGCATTTCCTGGTCGACACCGGCGCGACCAATATCGCCATCAATAAGCACACCGCGCGACGCATCGGCCTGCGCTACGCCGTGCCAGGTGAACGCGGCACGGTCGAGACGGCGTCCGGCGCGGCAGTCGCCTATCGCGTGGTCTTCGACGAGGTCAAGGTACAGGGCATTCGATTGACCCGGGTTCCCGGCATCGTCATCGATGGCGATGCGCCGCGCGATCCTCTGTTGGGACAGTCGTTCCTCAACCGCCTCGATATCCATCGCGAAGGGATGGTGCTCGAACTGCGCGCGCGCTGACTAGCAGCCTGTCGGACTCAGGCCGCATCTACTGCGGCGGTGGGATAGCGGTCCATAT
>JBBDTC010000300.1:0-17991 GCA_040904625.1 Gammaproteobacteria bacterium | reverse complement strand
ATGGGCGGCTTCGTCAGCGGGCCGGGCGGCCTCGCCGCCTGGTTGTGCCGGCGGCCCCTGGTGATCCACGAACAGAACGCCGTGCCGGGTCTCACCAACCGCGTGCTGTCCCGTTTCGCGCGTGTGGTGCTGGAAGCCTTTCCCGGCAGTTTCGCGCCCGCCAGCGGTGCGGTCGATACGGGGAACCCGGTGCGCCGCGAGATTGCCGCACTTGCCCCGCCGGCGCAGCGTCTGGCCGCGCGCAGGGGCGCGCGGGTGCTGGTTTTCGGCGGCAGCAGGGGCGCTCGCGCGCTCAACGAAATCGTCCCCGGTGCGCTGGCCGTGTGCGGGGTGGCCGACTTGAGCGTACGGCATCAATGCGGCGAGGCCGCGCTCGCAGCGACACGGGCGCGCTACGCCGCCCATGGCGATTTCACCGAGGTCGTGGTGGAGCCTTATATCGAGGACATGGCGGCAGCCTATGCGGCTGCCGATCTGGTCATCGCCCGTGCCGGGGCGATGACCATCGCGGAAATCACCGCCGCCGGTGTGGCGGCGATACTGGTGCCCTATCCCTACGCCGTCGACGATCATCAGAGCGCCAATGCGCGCTATCTGGTCGAGCGGGGCGCAGCGCTGTCGTTCGCCGAGCAAGCGCTGGACAGCGCCGCTCTGGGTGCGGCGATCGGACGCCTGCTGGGCGATCGCGAAAGTCTCATCGCCATGGCCACACGGGCACGCGGCCTGGCCCGGCCACGGGCCGGCGCGGACGTGGCCGAGCGCTGCCTGGAGTATGTCGATGAGCAGCGCTGAGCGGCAGTTGATGCACCGCGTCGAGCACATCCACTTCATCGGCGTGGGTGGCGCCGGTATGAGTGGTATCGCCGAGGTCATGTGTAACCTCGGCTACCGGGTCTCGGGCTCTGATACGAGCGAGTCCAGAGTCACCGGGCGGCTGCGTGAGATCGGCCTCGAAGTCGTCATCGGGCATGCGGCGGACAACGTCGCGCAGGCCGATGTGGTGGTTTTCTCGAGCGCCATCGACGCCGCCAATGTGGAACTGCAGGCGGCACGCGAGCGCCGCATCCCGGTAGTCCCCCGCGCCGAGATGCTGGCGGAACTGATGCGCTTCCGCCAGGGCATTGCCGTCGCCGGGACCCATGGCAAGACCACCACGACCAGTCTGATCGCGAGCGTCCTCGCCGAGGCGGGGCTGGATCCGACTTTCGTCGTCGGCGGACTCGTGCGCAGCAGCAACTCACACGCGCGGCTTGGCAGCGGTCGATACATCGTGGTCGAGGCCGACGAGAGCGACGCCTCGTTCCTGCTGCTGCAGCCGCTGATGGCGGTACTGACCAACGTCGACGCCGATCACATGGCAACCTACGACGGAGACTTCGCCGTGCTCGAGGCGACGTTCGTCGAGTTCTTTCGGCGCCTGCCGTTCTACGGCGTCGCCTGTGTATGTCTGGACGACGAGCGGGCAGCGGCTTTGATCCCCGAAATCCCAGCGCGCGTCATCACCTATGGCTTCGCCGCCGATGCCGATGTTCGCGGCTATGGTCTCGAGCACATCGATGGTCGCGAACATTTTCGCGTGAGCTGTCGTTTCGCGCCGGCAGACGGCGAGTTCATCCTCAACATGCCCGGCGAGCACAACGTGCAGAATGCCCTGGGGGCGATCGCCGTGGCCCTCGAACTGGGCGTGAAACCAGCGGCCATTCGCCTGGCGCTGGAACGTTTCGAGGGCATTGCCCGGCGCTGCCAGATTCACGAGGGGGTGCGCCTCGGCACAACGAACGTAACCCTGGTCGATGACTACGGCCATCACCCGCGTGAGCTCGACGCGGTGCTGCGCACGATTCGCCGACGCTGGCCCGAGCGTCGCCTGGTGGTAGTCTTCCAGCCGCACCGTTATTCGCGCACGCGGGATTTGTTCGAGGATTTCGCCGCCGTTCTCTCGCGCGCGGACCGCCTGGTCCTGCTCGAAGTCTATGCCGCAGGCGAAGCGCCCGTGGTCGGCGCGGATGGCCGCTCGCTGGCGCGTGCAATCCGTACCCGCGGTCAGGTCGAACCGGTGTTTATCGCCGATCCGCGTACGGTCGCGGCCACGCTCGCCGGTCTGGTCGAAGATGACGATGTCGTCGCCATGCTCGGCGCCGGCAATATCGGCCACATTGCCGAGGCACTCTTGGCAGGCGCAGGGGGGGCTGATGAACGCGGCCTTTGAGCAGCATCGGGAACCGCGCGTGCGCGGGCGCTGCCGCCGCAACGAAGCGCTGGCACGTCATTCGACCTGGCGTTGCGGCGGGCCGGCCGCGTACTACTTCGAACCGGTCGATCGTGACGACCTGGTGGACTTCATCGCTCAGATGGGCGCCGACCTCGAACTGCTGTGGCTGGGCCTGGGCAGCAATCTGCTGGTCCGCGACGGTGGTGTGCAGGCCGCGGTCATTGCCACGAGCAGCCACTTGAATGCCATGCATTGGCCGGCGCCCGATCGACTCTATGCCGACTGCGGCGTGACCTGTGCGCGGCTGGCACGCGAAGCTGCGCGCCAGGATCGTGAGGGGCTGGAGTTTCTGGCCGGGATCCCGGGGACGCTCGGCGGCGCGCTGCGTATGAATGCCGGCGCCCTCGGCAGCGAGATGTGGTCGTTCGTGCACAGCGTCGAGACGATCGACGCGTCCGGCCACATTCGCAGCCACCCGGCCGCCGAATTCGAACCGCGTTATCGCGGTGTCGAAGGCCCTGCAGGCTGGTTCCTCGGTGCAACCCTGGCGCTGCCTGATCACGCTGGCGGCCGCGGCCACCAGCGCATCCGCGAGGTTCTCGCTCAGCGCAGCGCCACCCAGCCTACCGGGCAGGCCAGCTGCGGCTCGGTGTTCAAGAACCCGCCGGGTGATTTTGCCGGGCGGCTGATCGAGCAATGCGGGCTCAAGGGGTATCGCGTCGGCGGCTGTCAGGTATCGACCATGCATGCCAACTTCATCGTCAATGACGATGCGGCTTCGGCCGCCGATATCGAAAGCCTGATCGGGCACATCCGTGCGGTAGTGGCAGCCACGACCGGGATCGAGCTCGAGACCGAAGTGCAGATCGTCGGCCAGCACGCTCCGCATGCGCCGGGAGGGGCGGCATGAGCCCGGTCTCCCAGGCGCAGCTGCAGCGGACCGTGCGCGCAGCCGGCCGGGTCGGCGTGCTCATGGGCGGCGCATCGGCCGAGCGTGCGATTTCACTGCGCAGCGGCGAGGCGGTGTTGACCGCTTTGCGCAACGCCGGTGTCGATGCGTGTCCGATCGACTGGAATGGCAGACTGTCGCGCGAATTCTTCGAACACGCGGTGGATCGGTATTTCATCGTGCTCCATGGCCGCGGCGGCGAAGACGGGCAGATCCAGGCCGTACTCGATCTGATCGGCATTCCGTATACCGGCAGCGGCGTACTCGGCTGTGCGCTGGCAATGGACAAACCGCGCGCCAAGTTGGTCTGGACGGGGGCGGGTTTGCCGACGCCGTCATTCGAGATGCCGGGTGAGGATTACGATCCCGAAGCCATCCTCGCGCGGCTGGGTGCTCCCGTTTTCGTCAAACCGGCGCGGGAAGGCTCGAGCATCGGTGTCAGCAAAGTCGACAACGGCGAAGCCCTGCGTACGGCCATCGAGCAGGCGCGGGCGTTCGACCCGGACGTGCTCGTCGAACGCGCCATCAGCGGCGGTGAATACACGCTGTCGGTCGTCGACGGCGAGGCACTGCCGATGATCAAGCTCGAGACATCGCGGGCGTTCTACGACTACGAAGCCAAGTACGTCGCCGACGATACGCGTTATCTGTGCCCCTGCGGCCTGGCCAGTGCCGACGAACAGGCAGCTGCCGAGCTCGGCATGCGCGCCTTCGACGCATTGAATTGCCGCGGATGGGGGCGGGTCGATTTCATGCGCGACGACTCCGGCCAGATGTGGCTCATCGAACTGAATACCGTACCCGGCATGACCGACCATTCGCTGGTGCCGATGGCCGCCCGCGAGAACGGTATGTCCTTCGAGGATCTCGTTCTCACCATCCTCGCGGCGAGTATGCGCACGGAGCAGGGGCGATGAGCCAAGCCGTACTGAAGATCAAGCCGGAAGCACGTGGCTTGCCGTCGCCGACGGTCATCGCTTTCGTTTTTCTGCTCGCCGCGGCGGCGGCGGCCGTGCTGTGGTTGGTGCACCAGTTGGCCGACCCGACGGCATTGCCCATCCGCCGCGTGCAGATAGAAGGTGAGTTCGTCCATTTGAAACCGCAGCGGCTGCAGGAAATCGTCGAGAATGCCGTTGACGCCGGCTTTTTCGGGGTCGATGTCGCAGTCGTGCGCAAGCGCTTGCTGGATGAGCCATGGCTGCGCGACGCCACCATCCGGCGCGTGTGGCCGGATACCCTGCGCGTGAACGTCATCGAACAGGTCCCCGCCGCGCGCTGGGGCCAGCAGCGGATGCTGAATGATGTCGGCGATATCTTCGCGCCGGACCCGGCCAGCATTCCGCAAGAGCTGGTGCGACTCGACGGCCCGCTGGGACTGGAGCTGGAGATGCTCGAGCTGCTCCGGGATCTGCAGCCGCGCTTCACTGCGCTGGGACTCGATTTGACCCAACTGAAGCTGTCGGCACGGCACGCCTGGACGGTGGTCCTGGGTGGTGGCCAGGAGATCGAACTCGGGCGCCGTGACGTCGAACAACGATTGGCTCGCTTCATATACGCCTATCGCGCCGGACTCGTGACCATCTGGATGGAAGTGGATCGCGTCGATCTGCGTTACCCCAACGGCTTTGCGGTGAGTCAACGGGATTACAGGCCTGAGCATGGCTGAATCAAAGCACGTCGTGGTGAGAAGGCCCGGGTGTGCGGTTCCTGAGGAACTGAGTAGATGATCAAAAAGCCGGAGAAAAAGCTGCTGGTTGGATTGGATATCGGGACGTCCAAGGTCGTCGCGATCGTCGGTGAGATATCACCGGACAACGAGATCGAGGTCGTGGGACTCGGATCACACCCGTCGCGCGGCTTGAAGAAAGGCGTGGTGGTGAATATCGAATCGACCGTGCAGTCCATCCAGCGTGCGATAGAGGAAGCGGAGCTGATGGCGGGCTGCGAGATCCACTCGGTGTACGCCGGGATCGCGGGCGGCCATATCCGCAGTCTCAACTCGCACGGCATCGTCGCCATTCGCGATAGCGAAGTGACGGCCACTGACGTCGACCGGGTGATCGATGCGGCGCGGGCCGTCGCGATCCCGGCAGACCAGAAAATCCTGCATATCCTGCCGCAGGAGTTCGTCATCGACGGCCAGGAAGGGATCCGCGAGCCCATCGGTATGTCCGGGGTACGCCTCGAAGCGCGCGTCCATATGGTGACCGGCGCCGTGTCAGCGGCGCAGAACATCATCAAGTGCGTGCGGCGCTGCGGTTTGGAAGTCGATGACATCATCCTGCAGCAACTCGCGTCCTCCTACGCCGTGCTGACCGATGACGAAAAGGAACTCGGCGTATGCCTGTGCGATATCGGCGGCGGTACGACCGATATCGCGGTATTCGTACACGGCGCTATCCATCACTCGGCGGTGATCCCGATTGCCGGTGATCAGGTGACCAACGATATCGCCGTGGCGCTGCGTACCCCGACGCATCACGCAGAGGACATCAAGATCAAATACGCCTGCGCCCTGACCCAGCTGGCGAATCCGGATGAAACGATCGAGGTGCCCAGTGTGGGCGACAGGCCGCCGCGGCGTCTGGTTCGCCAGACCCTGGCCGAAGTGGTCGAGCCGCGCTACGAAGAGTTGTTCAATCTCGTCGCCACCGAGCTCAAGCGCAGCGGCTTCGAGGAGATGATCGCCGCGGGCGTGGTGCTCACCGGCGGCGGCGCGAAGATGGAAGGGGTCATCGAACTGGCCGAAGAGGTTTTCCACATGCCGGTGCGCATGGGTACCCCGCAGTATGTCGCCGGACTGGTCGATGTGGTGCGTAATCCCATTTACGCCACGGGCGTCGGTTTACTGCTGTTCGGTAATCAATCGGGTGTGAGCTATTCGCAGCCGAGTCGGTTCGATTCGACGACATCATTGTGGGAGCGCATGAAGAGCTGGTTTCACGGGAACTTTTGACACACACGACAGGCAAGGGGCCTGACAGAGACAACGCTGGTTGAATCATGAATAAAGCAACACTCACCGTAATCGCGGTCGAGATGCAGACGGAGGGATAGATATGTTCGAACTTATGGACTCATACAGCCAAAGAGCCGTTATCAAGGTCATCGGTGTCGGTGGCGGCGGCGGCAATGCGGTCGAGCACATGCTCGGCGCGTCGATCGAAGGAGTGGAGTTCATCTGCGCCAACACCGATGCGCAGGTGCTCAGAAACTCCAACGTCAAGACGACGCTGCAATTGGGCAGCGACATCACCAAGGGACTCGGAGCCGGAGCAAATCCCGAGATCGGCCGGCAGGCCGCGATCGACGACCGCGAGCGCATCGGCGATGTGCTCGAGGGGGCGGATATGGTCTTCATCACCGCCGGCATGGGCGGCGGCACGGGCACCGGCGCCGCGCCGGTGGTAGCGCAGATTGCCAAAGAGATGGGCATTCTGACTGTCGCCGTCGTCACCCGGCCATTCCCTTTCGAAGGCCGCAAGCGCGGTGATATCGCCAGCGACGGGATCAAGGAACTCGCGCATTATGTCGATTCGCTGATCACGATTCCGAACGAGAAGCTGTTGAGCGTACTCGGCCGGGACATCAGCCTGCTCGATGCCTTCAAGGCCGCGAACAATGTCCTGCTCGGGGCGGTACAGGGTATCGCCGAGCTCATCACCTGCCCTGGTCTGATCAACGTCGACTTCGCCGACGTTCGAACCGTGATGTCCGAGATGGGCATGGCGATGATGGGTTCGGGTACGGCGCGCGGCCAGGATAGGGCGCGCATCGCTGCCGAGGCGGCCATCTCCAGTCCGCTGCTGGAAGACATCAACCTGGCCGGAGCCAAGGGCATCCTGGTCAACGTGACGTCTGGCATGGACCTGACCATGGGCGAATTCGAGGAGGTCGGCAATACCGTCAAGGAATTTGCATCAGACAATGCAACGGTCGTCGTCGGCACGGTCATCGACCCCGAAATGGATGACGAAATCCGGGTGACGGTGGTGGCGACCGGGATTGGCGGCGAAATGCGCGCGAAAGAGGATGCCCCGGCAGCGGCGCCCGCACGCAAGGCGGAAGACGATGTCGACTACAAGCGCTTCGAGCGACCGACGGTCATCCGCAATCGAGACGAGCGTTTCCATCCGGACCAGGCCGCGGAAAACAACACGGATTATCTGGATATCCCGGCTTTTCTCCGTCGCCAGGCTGACTGAATCCGCGGAAATCCGTTTTTTGCACCTGCAGCAAAAATAGGTATTTCAATGTGATACGATCATATATTATGCTTTGATGAAAAGCCGTCCTCGCTGGGGGTAAGCGGGCAAATGATAAGACAAAGAACGTTGAAAAATGTCATCCGGGCAACCGGGGTCGGCTTGCATACCGGTCGCAAGGTCTTCCTGACACTGCGCCCGGCGCCGGCGGACATGGGCATCGTCTTTCGACGCGACGATCTCAGCCCGGCGGTCGAGATCCGCGCCCGAGCCGAGAATGTCGGCGACACCAGCCTGTCGACCAGCCTGGTCAAGGGCGAGACGCGGATCGCGACCGTCGAGCACCTGCTGTCGGCGTTCGCCGGTCTGGGTATCGACAATGCCTATGTCGACGTCAGCGCCGCCGAGGTGCCGATCATGGATGGCAGTGCAGGACCGTTCGTGTTTCTGATCCAGTCGGCAGGCGTCGAGGAGCAGAACCGGCCCAAGCGGTTCGTCCGCATCAAACGTGAGGTGTGCGTCTCGGACGGCGACAAATGGGCGAAGTTCGAACCATTCGACGGCTTCAAGGTGTCTTTCGCCATAGAGTTCGATCATCCGTTTTTTCATCAGCACAGCAAGCATGCCGAGATCGATTTCTCGACGACCTCCTTCGTCAAGGAAGTCAGTCGGGCGCGCACTTTCGGCTTCATGCGCGATGTCGAACTGCTGCGAGCGCAGAATCTGGCGCTGGGCGGCAGTCTGGACAATGCCATCGTGGTCGATGACTACCGCGTGTTGAACGAGGACGGCCTGCGTTACGAAGACGAATTCGTCAAACACAAGATCCTCGACGCGATCGGCGATCTGTATCTTCTCGGACACAGCCTCATCGGCGCATTCCACGGCTTCAAGTCCGGCCATGAGCTGAACAACAGATTGCTGCGCAAGATCCTGGCCATGGACGATGCCTGGGAGCTCGTCAGCTACGAGAATTCCGCAGAAGCACCGATTGCCTTCACCCAGCCCATGACCGTGAGCTGAGGGTGCCTAAAATCAGGGCCCGTGTCGGGCCAGGCGCAGCAAGACCTCGCGCAAACGTTCGTCACCAGTGCAATCCGCCTGCGCCAGCAGAGCGGTGACCGATGCCTGACTCAGCGGGCGTGCCGGGTCGGCAGGAATGACGTCGCTGCCCCCTGCCGGGCGTGTTCTGATGCGTATGCTGCGGACGTCGTCGAATTCGGGCTCGGACGGCAGCTGCGCCAGAATCTCCGGTGTACGGTAGCGCAGTTGTGTCGCCCACGCCGCACTGTCGACATGCAGCACCAGACAGCCATCCCGGATGGCGGCAAGCCGCGTATGGCGCTGCAATGACGGCGGCAGGCCGGCTTTCACCAGGCCATCGAGCTTGTCGAGCCGCGCCGCTTGAGCGGTCAATTGCTTTAAGTGGCCGAATCTGGCGACAATACGGCCGAACGGCGCTGGGGTTTTCATCTCGCTCGACGCTCCTTGCGGCAATCCAATAGACCGGCCGACGACCGATTCTCATGGAAATCCTGATCATATCCAAGTCGCGGGGCGCCGCGGGCGGCCTGAGGTTGAATTCGCTGGGCCTGCTCCTGGCGCTTGCGGTCACGCTTGGCGGAATTGCTGGCGCCGCCTACTGGGGTTACGCGCGAGGCGGCGACGAAATGCTCGAGGTCATGCTCGAGAATCCCGAACGGTCGGCCCAGGTATGGCAACGGGAGATCCTCGAGCAGCGACGCTTCCTGGCGGACCTGCGGCGCGATCTCGCCGCCGATCTGAGCGCCTTGTCGGGCAGTATGGGCGAAATGCAGGGTTCTCTGACGCGTCTCGATGCGGCGGCCGAGCATGTCATGGCTGTCTCCGGGCTGGATGCCGCGGAATTCGATTTCGATTCACCGCCGCCGATGGGCGGTCCTCGGCCTGCTGCATCGGAGCCGCCTGATTGGTCGGAACTCCTTGGTAACCTGTCCGCTCTGTCCAGTGAGATCTCGATCCGCCAATCACGTCTCGACATGATCGAGGCACTGCTGCGCGACCGCCGGACCATGGACGACATGCGACCGGGAGGCGTTCCTCTGACGGATGGATGGATTTCGTCGGCATATGGCTATCGCACCCATCCCGTTTCGGGGCGCCGCGAGTTTCACAGCGGCATCGACCTGGCCGGTACACCCGGGGTCGAGGTTCGCTCGATCGCTCCGGGTGTCGTGACCTGGTCGGGCAAACGCTGGGCTTATGGCAATCTGGTCGAGATCAATCACGGTAAAGGTTATGTCACACGCTATGCCCATAATCGTGTGAATCTGGTCAGCATCGGAGAAAAAGTCGACAAGAACCAACCCATAGCGCTACTCGGTGCGACTGGGCGCGCGACTGGCCCGCACGTTCATTTCGAAGTGGTCCATAACGACAAGACCATCAACCCGGCGAAATTCATCCGGCGCCATGCCGAAAACTAGCAGCCTGTCGGACTAAGGACCCTGACCAAAACTATCTTGTCAACACCGAGAGTGTTCCTGAGTGGCCGATGCAAGGCGCGTTTTGCAGGCAATAGCGGGGCTATTGCCAAAAAGCGCAACGCCGCAGCGGCCGCTCAGGGGCAGCCGAATGTAAAGATAAGGAATCTCTGCAAAAGTGAGCGAGCATGCCTGGGGGCAAGGCGCGCGGGCTTCGAGGAGCGCAGTTTATGCGGAATAAATGAGCACCGCAGAAGACCGCGCAACACAGCCAACGGGCGGCGCAGCCACTTTTGCAGAGATTCCCTAATTTTGGTCAGGGTTCTTAGGGCACCGCCGCAGTAGATTCGTCCCAAGTCCGACGGACTGCTAGAATGCGCGATTGAGCGAAAGGGCGCCCCCCTCGCCGAACCCGTCCCAGCAGAATCTCTCGAAAGCTCCATGGCCGCAAGTTCCAAGTCTCTACCTGCCCGCCTGATCCAGGCCGTCTTCGGCAGCCGTAACCAACGTCTGCTCAAGCGGATGCACAAGAACGTCGCCGAGATCAATGCGCTGGAGCCCGTGATCGCGGAACTGACCGATGACGCCCTGCGCGCGAAGACCGCCGAATTCCGCCAACGTTATCGTGACGGCGAGACGCTCGAACAATTGTTGCCCGAAGCTTTCGCCGTTGTGCGTGAAACCGGCAAGCGTGTCCTCGGCATGCGTCATTTCGACGTCCAGTTGATCGGGGGAATGGTGCTCCATGACGGCAAGATTGCCGAGATGCGCACCGGCGAGGGCAAGACACTGGTCGCCACCTTGCCGGCCTACCTGAATGCGCTGTCGGGGAAATCCGTCCACGTCATCACCGTCAACGACTATCTGGCGCGGCGCGATGCCGAGTGGATGGGGAAAATCTACAATGCCTTGGATATGTCCGTCGGCGTCGTGCTCGGCGGCATGAACCACACCGATCGCAAGCGCTCTTACGAATGCGCAATCACCTACGGTACGAACAACGAGTTCGGCTTCGATTATCTCCGTGACAACATGGCCTTTCATCCCGATCAGCGTGTGCAGCGCGATCTGGCCTACGCGGTCGTCGACGAGGTCGACTCCATTCTGATCGACGAAGCGCGCACGCCGCTGATCATCTCCGGACCTGCCGACGATCGCAGCGAACTCTACGCGCGCATCGATGCCCTGATGCCGAAGCTCACACGGCAGCAGGAGGAAGACGGACCTGGCGACTACACGGTCGACGAAAAGGCCCGGCAGGTGTTTCTCACTGAAGACGGACACGTGCGCGTCGAGCACTTGCTGAGCGAGGCCGGACTGCTGGCCCCGGGCGACAGCCTGTACAGCGCCGCGAATATCTCGCTGATGCACCACGTCTACGCCGCGGTGCGAGCGCACGCGCTGTTCCAGCGCAACGTCGATTACGTCGTCAAGGACGGCGAGATCGTGATTGTCGATGAGTTCACCGGCCGTACCATGCCCGGGCGACGCTGGTCCGAGGGCCTGCATCAGGCCGTCGAAGCCAAGGAGCAGGTTGCGATCCAGCAGGAGAATCAGACGCTCGCGTCGATCACCTACCAGAATTACTTCCGTCTCTACGAGAAGCTGTCGGGTATGACCGGCACGGCGGACACCGAGGCTTACGAATTCCAGGAGATTTACGGGCTCGAGGTGGTCGTGATTCCGACACACAAGCCGATGATCCGCGAGGATCGAGGTGACCTGGTCTATCTCACGGCGGCCGAAAAGTTCGCGGCGATCATCGAGGACATCCAGGACTGCGTGGCCCGCGGACAGCCGGTGCTGGTCGGTACCGCATCGATCGAAACCTCTGAATACCTTTCTGGGCTGCTCAATAAGGAAGGTATCGAGCACCGCGTGTTGAACGCCAAGTTCCATGAAAAGGAAGCCCATATCATTGCCAACGCCGGGCGTCCGGGTGCAATCACCGTGGCGACCAATATGGCCGGCCGTGGTACCGATATCGTGCTCGGCGGCAATCTCGAAGCCGAACTCGCCGAACACCCCGGCGCCGACGAAGCGACGGTCGCCGCACTGACCACCGCCTGGCAGGAACGGCACGATCAGGTGTTGGCCGCCGGCGGGCTGCATATCGTCGGCACCGAGCGCCATGAATCGCGCCGCATCGACAATCAGCTGCGCGGACGAGCCGGGCGCCAGGGCGACCCCGGCTCGAGTCGCTTCTATCTGTCACTCGAAGACAACCTCATGCGCATCTTCGCGTCCGAACGCGTCGGCGCGCTGATGCAGAAACTCGGTATGGAGGAAGGGGAGGCGATCGAGCACCCGCTGGTAACACGCGCGATCGAAAACGCCCAGCGTAAGGTCGAAGGACGAAACTTCGACATTCGCAAGCAGCTGCTCGAGTTCGACGACGTCGCCAACGATCAGCGCAAGCATGTCTACGAGCAGCGCCGTGATCTGATGGAAGCCGAGGATATCTCGGAGAATATCCGCGGTATCCGCCATGATGTGGTCAACGATCTGATCGATACCTACATGCCCCCGGGTAGCATCGAGGAGGCCTGGAACGTCAGCGGCCTGGAGGCGGCACTGCAGCAGGAGTTCGCGATCGAGATCGAAATCGCCGAGTGGCTGCAACGAGAACAGGAATTCGACGATGAGGAGCTGCGCCGGCGTGTATTGGCACGGGTGGAGGAAAGCTACGCTGAGAAGGAGGCCCTGGCGGGAGCCGAGGTCATGCGTAACTTCGAGAAGGCGGTCATGCTGCAGGTTCTCGATACGCATTGGAAAGAACACCTCGCGGCGATGGATCACTTACGGCAGGGCATTCATCTGCGCGGATTCGCGCAGAAGAACCCCAAGCAGGAATACAAGCGCGAAGCATTCGAAATGTTCGAGCGCATGCTGGGCGAGATCACGCGCGATTTGATCGGCGTTCTGTCCAAGGTGGAGGTCCGCGCCAAGGAAGATGTCGCCGCTGTGGAAGTGCAGAATCGCGCCTCGGAGCAGGATTACCAGTACCAGTCCGCGGCCAGCGAAGTGGAACCCGAACCGGCCGCCGCGCCTGCAGCGGCCGGCTCGCGCCGTGCGCCCGCGCCGCAGCGCGCGCCCTTCGTGCGCGATGGCCGCAAAGTCGGGCGCAACGAACCCTGCCCCTGTGGCTCCGGCAAGAAATACAAGCAATGCCATGGCCAGCTCAACTGACGCATCGAAGTCGGGGGCGGTGAGCCCGAGTGCGCTGGCCCTGCCGGTCGCCGGTGTGCGGCTGGCCGCCGCAGCGAGCGGCCAGCGCTACAAGAACCGCGACGACCTGTGCCTGATCGAGGTGGCGGCAACAGGCAACACCCATTGCCTGTTCACGACCAACCGCTTCAGTGCCGCACCGGTCGTCGTGGCACGGCGTCACCTTGCCCGGGCACCGGCGCGCTATCTCGTCATCAATGCCGGTAACGCCAATGCGGGCACCGGCCTACAGGGCGAGAAAGCCGCTGTAGAAATCTGCGCCGCGGTGGCGCGAGCGGCCGGCTGCGACACTGAATCGGTCCTGCCGTATTCCACCGGAGTCATCGGCCAGCAGCTCGATGCCGGCCGCCTCGCCGCACAGGTGCCGGCGCTGATGGCGGGCCTGCGTGGTGACGCCTGGGCCGAGGCGGCGGCGGCGATACTGACGACCGATACCCGCATCAAGCTGCGCAGCGCCCGCGTCCGCAGCGGCGATCACGAGTTCACCGTTACCGGCATGACCAAAGGCAGCGGCATGATCAAGCCGAACATGGCGACCATGCTGGCCTTCGTCGCGACCGATGCCGCGGTTGAACTGCCCGCGCTGCGCGAACTTGCCGCTGCCGCCGCGGCAAGGAGTTTCAATGCCATTACAGTCGATGGTGACACCTCGACCAACGATGCCTTCGCGCTGATTGCCAGCGGCGCCGCCGGCAATCGCCCGATGGCCGACAGCGGCGATGCGAACTACGTGAGCCTGCTCGAGGCCCTCGATGACGTCTGCGCCGAGCTGGCCAAAGACATCATTCGCGACGGCGAGGGGGCGACCAAGTTCGTGAGCGTCGCGGTACGGGGCGGTATCGCCGCCGATGACTGCGCCAAGGTCGCCTACGCCGTGGCTGAATCGCCGTTGGTGAAGACGGCATTGTTCGCGAGCGACCCCAATTGGGGCAGGATTCTCGCTGCCGTCGGCCGCGCCGGCGCCCAGCATCTCGCCATCGAAGAGGTCGATATCGACATCGGGCCGTGCCCGATCGTACGCGGTGGGCAGCCGGTACCGGATTACGATGAGGCGGCAGTGGCACGGGTCATGCGCGAGGTCGCCATAGATATAGCGATTCGTATCGGTCGCGGTAGCGAGTCGCTGACGGTGTGGACCTGCGATCTGTCCTACGACTACGTCAAAATCAATGCCGAATATCGGAGTTGATCCGCCCGCACGCGATCGCCTTGCCGGCCGGAACGCCTTCGTGTTCGGGAGCCTTGATGTCTGATTCAGGTTCCGTGCACGCCGGCGGCGCATTGGCCGTGGTCGCCGGCGTAGTCAGGCGTCCGGATGGAGCCGTGCTGATCAGTTTGCGTCCGCGCCACAAGCACCAGGGCGGTTTGTGGGAGTTTCCCGGCGGCAAGGTGGAGGGTGACGAGTGTACCGTCGACGCGCTGGCGCGCGAGCTGGCTGAAGAACTCGGCATCGTCGTGCGTCGTACGCTGCCGTTGATCCGTGTGTGGCACGCCTATCCGGACAAATATGTCTGTCTGAACGTGCTCGAGGTGCTCGACTGGGCCGGTGAGCCTCGCGGGCAGGAAGGCCAGAGTATCCGTTGGGTCGCTGCGGAGTCGCTGTCGAGCTACGCTTTCCCGGCGGCGAATCTGCCGATCGTAAGCGCGGTTCGTTTACCCAGCGTGGCCTTGATTGCCGAGCACGTTGAGGATGACGATGACACCTTTCTGCCGCGGCTCGAGGCCTGTCTCGCCAGCGGCGTTGACCTGGTCTGCATGGTGTCGCGATGCGGCGGCGGGCGTCGCGCCACGGAGGCAGCGCAGCGGGCGGCCGAACTGTGCCGGCAGCATGGCACGCGACTGACGCTCGACAGTGCCATCGAGACCACAGCGGACGTGCCAGGCGCCGGGCTGCATCTGTCCGCAGCCGCGCTGCGTCGCCTGCGGCAACGACCGTGCAGCCGTCAGCGTTTGCTCAGTGCCTGCTGTGACCGGCCCGACGAGCTGCGGCATGCGCGAACGATCGGCGTCGATTTCGCCTGTCTCACCACGGCCGGCGCATCCACGTTCGATGCCGTCATGGCGGCACTCGGCTCGGCCGGCTCGGACAGCCGCGCCCGGCAGGCGAGTTGCCCGGTCTTTGCGTCAGGCAGAGTAGGCGCCGTCGACGTCGGGGCGGCCCGCCGTGCCGGATTCCAGGGAATTGCCATGTCGAGCGGCTTGTGGGACGCTGCACACCCGGCGGCCGTAATCGCGGCGTGTCGTACCTCTATCGCTGACGCCGCCCATCACCTCGACCGTGCGTCGAAGCTTGCCGCACCGTAACAGCCCGTGCGAGCGCTGCCGGGCTCGTCAGCCGGCGTTGCGCGGACGCTCAAATCCCGCAACACTGCAGTTCGAAGCGAACATCGTCCGGGCTTTGTCCCGCGCGGGTTCCGGTCGATTTCTGGACGTAGAAGCGCACCGTAAAGCGGTGTTTGCCGCCGCTGATTTCGGGGTAGGTCTGCAGGTCTGACGGCACCACGACGCGCACGATCTGGCAGGGCGTCCCCGCTTCCACATGCTGCTGATAGAAGCCCGCGCTGGCGGTGACCATACGCGGGTTGGTGCTGTCCCGAATGAGTTTGAGAATGGTCCGTGTCGCCTTCTCGACCGTGCGCAAATCCTGCATCCAATGATTGAGATTGGCGGTGCGCAATGCGGGGTCGGAGTGCAGCCAGAAATGCAACGCCGGGACGTCGAACGAGCACGTGCCCCCGGGGATGGCGATACGTTGGCGTACCTGATTGGCGAGCTCGTCACTGCGCAGGCGCGAACCGGGCTGGTACTCGGGCCTTTTCAGTTGCCCGAGCACGTCCGAGATCATCGCAACCGTCTTGTCCAGAGCGACCGGATCGACACCGGGATTGTCGCGCAGCCCGTTGAAAACGCCGATATCGCGCTCGAGTTCCTTGGTCAGTTCGCCCTTGATGTCGGTCCGCGACAGGAAATCGCAGACTTCGAGCATGCGCCCGAGCGCGCCGCGGGCCTCCCATTCGCCGCCGGCCGCGATACCGGTTTCGATGCCGAGGAAGAGGTGCTCGAGGCGCAGGCAATTGCGGATGCGCTCGTTGAGAGGCTGTTCGTAGACGACGGACTGATCCGTGGTCGGAAACAGACTCGCCTGTCTGCTCGTCTGATCAGTGCCCACGCGCAGCCTGTCCGGATGCTTTTTCGCGCGCGAGTCCGAGATAGATTTCGTGAAGTTTATCGATACGATCGATCAAATCCGCTTCGCTGCCGTTGTTCATGACGATATCGTCGGCGAGCGCACGACGTGACGCGCGGGACGCTTGGGTCCGCATGATTGCGATCACTTCCGCCTCTGTCAAATCGTCCCGTTGCCGGACCCGGGCGATCTGGACCTCTTCGGGGCAGTCGACGACCAGGATGCGATCGACGTTGTCGTGCCGACTGTCTGCGGTCAGCAGCGGGATGCCAAGCAGGCAATAGGGCGTCCGTATCGCCGCCAACCGCTCGTCCATGCGCCGGCGGATCCGCGGATGGAGGATTGTTTCGAGCGCGCGGCGCTCGGCCTCGTCGGCGAATACCCGGCGCTTGAGCGCGGCGCGGTCCAGCGTGCCGTCGGCGGCCAGGATGTCCTGTCCGAAGCGCACGACCAGGAGATCCAGAGCCGGCTCTCCCGGTTCCACCACCTCTCTGGCGATGACATCGGCGTCGATCACGGGGACGCCGTGGCGCTGCTCGAACAGCTTGCAGACGGTACTCTTGCCGGAGCCGATGCCGCCGGTTACGGCGATGACGAAGGTCGAAATCATGGGTCTGAACGGTTCCGAGCGCCGCCCGCGACCGCGAGTTCCCGCGTCGCCGACGAAGTTGCCGAGCGCATCACAAAACACGCCCCGGACCGAACAGGGCCGCCAGTGGCTCGCGCCAGTAGAGAGCGATGTAGCCGGCCATGGCGAGGTAGGGGCCGAAGGGGATCGGCTCCGAACGCTTGACCAGGCCGCTGACCATCATCCCGATCCCCACCACCGCACCGACCGCCGATGACAAGAGGATCAGCACCGGCAAGGACTGCCAGCCCAGCCATGCGCCGAGCGCGGCCAACAGCTTGAAATCGCCATAGCCCATGCCTTCCTTCCCAGTCACGAGCTTGAACAGCCAGTAGACCGACCACAGGCTGCCGTAGCCGAAAACGGCGCCGAGCACCGCACTCTCGAGATCCGGCGCGAACAGGCCGTGGAAGCCCGCCAGCAGGCCCAGCCAGAGCAGGGCCTGGGTCAGGCTGTCCGGCAACAGTTTGGTATCGAGATCGATCAAGGCGAGGACGATGAGATACCAGCCGAATACGGCGGCCGCGACGGCCTGCACGATGGTGAGCAGGGTCGGGGCGCCGTCGGCGAGCCCGAAGTGCCAGGCCGCGAATCCGCTGGTCGCTGCGCTGACACCCTCGACGAGCGGATAGCGGAAAGAGATGGGCGTGCGGCAATGACGGCATTTGCCGCCGAGCAGCAGGTAACTCAACACGGGCACGTTGTCCCAGGCCGCGATCGGCTTCGCGCAAGACGGGCAGCGTGATCGCGGCCGGACGAGATCGAAAGCCTCGTCCTCGCCGTTATCGTCGATATCGAGCAGATGGCGGCACTCGGAGCGCCATTCCCGCTCCATCATCAACGGCAGGCGATGGACGACAACATTCAGGAAGCTGCCGACGAGCAGCCCCAACACCACCATCAGGGTGACGAGCAGCCAGGGTTCTATGAGGGGGAGGGAGAGCGAATCGTGCATCCAGCGCGGGCTTCGGGTATGTGGTTACAGCGGGTTGCGCCGCCATCGTCCGGCAGGCGCGCGGTCGCGGCACGCGGCACCCGCTTGCTCGCGCACTCTTGCAGAACTTCCCTAGCCCGCATTTCTCACACCCATCCTGCTGCGGCCGCCGATCTGCGCGCAAAC
>JBBDTC010000299.1:0-18085 GCA_040904625.1 Gammaproteobacteria bacterium | reverse complement strand
AGGGCGCGTCGCAGACCCGCTCAGGCACGCGGGCGTTCGGTCATTTTTTCTGACGCACGAGCCGTTCGTCGAGAACTTCCTTGATTCTCGGATGCACGAATTCGCTGATGTCACCGCCGAGCGTGGCGATTTCGCGCACCAGCGAAGAAGAGATATAGGTGTAACTCTCCGATGTCGGCAGGAAAACGGTATCGCATTCCGGCATCAGCTTGCGGTTCATACCCGCCAACTGGAACTCGTACTCGAAGTCGGTCACGGCTCGCAGACCACGCAGGACCACCGAAGCTCGCTCCTTGCGCGCGAAATCGACCATCAGACCATCGAAGCGCTTGACCTCGACATTGGCGATTCCGTCGAGGATCTCTGCCGCCAGAGCGACACGCTCATCGGCGGAAAAGACCGTCTGCTTGGCCGTGCTGCCAGCGACGGCAACAATCAGCGTATCGAACAACAACGATGCGCGCGAGACGATGTCGGTGTGACCGAGGGTTATGGGATCGAAAGTACCGGGGTATATCGCTTTCGTGGCCAAGACCGGTTCCTTTTTTCTGCGCCGGCCGACCGGCGATAGCTGGGTGAACGGGCCGGCATTCTAACAGCCCATCGGTGTGGAGGGATCGCCCGCCGGTGTTGCCCCGGCGCGACAACCGATGACCGCCAGGGACCTATGAAATCGTAGCCTCAGACGCCACCCGTTCGAGCAGTTTGTAGCTCACATGACGGGTCCGGCCGCATTTTCTGACGGACCACGGCGCAGACGGATCCGGCGCGTCACGCGCCTGCTCGAGATAGACCAGCGCATGCGGAGCCAGCCAACCACCGCCGAGGCGTTCGAGCACGCGCGTCTCCAGTCCCGCGGCGAACGGCGGATCGACGAAGACGATGTCATAGGGTCGCGGCGCGGTTGCCAACCAGGCCTGCGCTTCGGCACGGTGGACGGTGACGTTATCAGCCGCCAGACGCTCGGCGAGTCGGCGTAAAGCCAGGATCAGCGCACCGTCCTGCTCGATGAGCGTGGCGCTCGCTGCACCACGTGACACCGCTTCGAAACCGAGTACGCCGGTACCGGCAAAGAGATCGAGACAGTGGGCTCCATCGATGACCGGCGCCAACCAATTGAACAGGGTCTCCCGCACGCGGTCGGCGCTCGGGCGCAGCGAGCGCCGGTCAGCGACTTCGATGCGCGTGCCGCGCCATCGCCCACCGATGATCCGTATGCCCGCTGGCATGAATGGAGCGTCGATCAGCCGTCGTTGGCTGTTGGTCCGACCACCACCGTCAGCAGCTGGTCGAGGACGACCCGTCGGGCGAAGGCCTCTTTGACCTCGTCGGCGGACACTGCCGCAACTCGCGCGGCGAAAGTGTCGAGGTAGTCGAGCGGCAGATCGTAGAACCCGATCATGGCGATGTACTCGCAAATCTTGTCATTGCTGTCGATGCGCAGCGGGAAACCGCCGATGAGATTCTGACGCGCGGCCTCGAGGTCGTCCGCCGGCGGACCCTGGCGGACGAAATCACCGATGGTCTGGCGTAGTACGCTGAGCGCTTCGGCTTCCTGCGAACGGTCGGTCTGCAGTACGGCGACGAAGGGGCCGGCCTCGGCCATCGGCAGAAAATAACTGTAGGCGCTGTAAGAGAGGCCTCGCTTGGAACGGATTTCGCGAAACAGAATCGAGACCAGGGAGTTGCCGCCGAGCGCGTGATTACCGACCAGCAGAGGGAAATAATCGGGGTCATCCCGGCGCATACCGGGCAGACCGACACGGACGTGGCTCTGGATGGAGGGAAACTCGACCCGCTCTTCACGCCCCTGGCCATCAGGCGCTGCCGGCAAAGCGGGCGCCGGCGTCCCCGCCGGTAGCGCCCCGGCGAGGTCCTCGGCAATGCGATTGGCCGCTGCGCGGTCGATCGCTCCGACGATTGCGATGACGGCATTGCGGGCCACGTAATGGCGTTCATGGAAAGCCATTACGTCACCTCGGGTCAGGGTCGGCACCGATGCCATCGTACCGGCCGTGGGCGTTCCATAGGGATGATCGGGATAGAGTTTGGCGTAGAACAGATCCTCCGCGATAGTCGCCGGGGACTGCAGCTTGTGGCGCAAGGCAATCAGGGTGCGCGCCTTGACACGTTCCAGGGCTGCGATTCCGAAGCGGGGCGTGGCGAGCGCGGAGCGCAATAGCGCGAGGGCGGGCTCAGCGTATTGCGAATCGACCAGGGTGCGCAGGTGTACATAGGCCATGTCGCGAGCGGCGGAGGTGTCCAATTGCGCGCCGGTGCGCCCGAGTTGGCGATTGAACTCATCGGCGTTCAGCGCTTCGGTTCCTTCGCGCAGAAGCTCATTGGTCAGGTTGGCGAGGCCGGGCTGGTCCCCGTCACGCGCGCTGCCGGCGGCGAACACCACCCTGACATCGATCATGGGGATCTCGGGCGCCGCGACGAAATACACGCGTGCGCCGTTGCTCGTCTGCCAATGCTCGATTTGCGGGCTGGCGCAGAGGGCCGGAGCCAAACCGAGCGCGAAGGCCATGAAGATGGATACGGAGATGAGTCTCATGGTGCCTCCTCGGGCAACAGGTGAGCGACCGTCAACGTGGCGGGGTGGAAGTATTTATCGACGACAGCGCGGACCTGATCCGCGGTCACCGCGTGGATCTTCTCGACATACGAGTCCTTCAACCGCCAATCGAGGCCGACTGCGGCGAGGCTGCCGATGATGATGGCCTGGTGCTGCATGGAATCGCGCTCGAAAACATGGGACGCGACGACTTGTGCCTTGATGCGCTCGAGTTCGTCGGCGGAGGGCGGCGAGGTCCTCACCCGATCGATTTCGTCGAGCACGGCTTGCTCGAGAACGGCCAGTTCGACGCCGTCCCGCGGAATCGCGCTGAAATAGAACAAGCCCGGGAGCATGGCCGCGGCAGAAAACCCGGCATCGATATGAGAGGCGAGTTCTCGCCCGCGAACGAGATTCTGTTGCAAGCGGGCGCTGTCGTCGCCGTCAAGGGTCTCGGCGAGAACCTCGAGTGCATAGATTTCCCATTCCTCGACCCCTTCCTCCATCACGGCCTGGCGCAGCACCGGTGTCTTGAAGCCCATGACGAGGTAGGGATTGCGCGCTTTTTCACTGACGATATCGAGTCGTTTGATACCACGTTGTGGCACTTCCGGGCGTGCCGGGCGGGGTTCGAAGGGGCGTGCCTCGATCGGTCCGAAATGTTTCTTGGCCAGGACATGAACGGCCGCCGGATCGACATCACCGACGACGACCACGATGGCGTTGTTCGGTACATACCAGCGCTCATACCAACGGCGCAGGTCGTCAGCCGTCATTTGCTGGATGTCAGCCGCCCAGCCGATGACGGGCTGGCGATAGGGACTGGTCTGGAAGGCGACGGCGCGCGCCGCCTCACTCGCCAGAGCCTGTGGGTTGTCGTCGGTGCGCAGTCGCCGCTCTTCCAGAACGACGTTGATCTCCTTGGTGAACTCCTCGTCACTGATAACCAGATTCTGCATACGTTCGGCTTCGAGGCGGAAACTCTCTTCGACATTTTCTGCCGCCCATTGCTGAAAATAGGCCGTATAGTCGGTGCTGGTAAAAGCGTTCTCGCGGCCACCGCGCGCCGCCACCAGCTCGGAAAATTCTCCAGTGGCGAGGTTCTTGGTTTCCTTGAACATCATGTGTTCAAGGGCGTGGGATACGCCGGTGATGCCGTCGTGCTCATAGGCCGAGCCGACCCGATACCAGACCTGGACGACGGCAACCGGGGCGCGATGGTCTTCCTGGACAATGAGTTCGAGACCGTTGTCGAGACGGAATTCATGGGCTGGAGTATTGGCGAAGCCGACGCCGGGCAGTGCCAGCAGCAGCCCACAGAATACGTTGAAGCGATAGGGTCGCACGGCTGAGGTCTCCATGGCTGGGTAGGGCAGGCGGAACGGTTTAGACGCTGTATCGTCGTGGGCGTTCCCTGCGAGGCAGGCGTAGCAGGTGATAGGATACCGTATCCGGGCGGCCAAGCCCGGCACTGTGTCAACCTCATTGTATTCTCGACACCATGTTCGCACGTTTGAAAGCCGGCATTGCGCGTACTCGCGATGGCCTGATGGGTGGTCTCGGCCGCCTAATCGGACAGCGCACCCGTCTCGACTCGGCCACGCTCGAGGATCTGGAGGCGCTGCTGCTCAAGAGCGACGTGGGCGTCGCGGCAACGGCGCGCCTGGTCGACAGCGTGCGCAGGATCAGGGCCGGCTCGACCCCTGCTCAGGCCATCGAGCAGGAGATGCTCGCCATACTGGCGCCGTGCGAAAAGCCGCTCGAAATACCGCCGCCCGGGCAGGGTTTGTTCGTGCTGCTCGTCGTCGGAGTCAATGGCGCCGGCAAGACCACGACCATCGCTAAAATCGCGCAGCGCCTGACCAGCGAAGGGCATAAAGTCATGCTCGCGGCAGGAGATACGTTCCGTGCCGCGGCAGTGGAGCAGTTGCAAACCTGGGGCCGGAGGCTCGATGTCCCAGTCGTCGCCCAGGCTCACGGGGCCGACCCGGCCGCCGTCATCTTCGATGCCTGCCAGGCCGCCCGCAACCGCCAGTTCGATGTCCTCATTGCCGACACGGCCGGCCGTCTGCATACGCAGGACAACCTCATGGCGGAACTGAGCAAAGTGAGGCGCGTGCTCGGCAAGTACGATCCTGGCGCTCCCCACGAGACTCTGCTCGTCCTCGATGCGACCATGGGCCAGAATGCCATCAATCAAGCCGAGCAATTCTGTGCCGCGGTCGAGGTCAGCGGATTGGCGTTGACCAAACTCGACGGCACCGCCCGCGGGGGTGTCATCTTCGCGCTAGCCGAGCGCTTCGGCCTGCCGATCCGCTATATCGGAGTCGGCGAGGGCGCCGCTGACCTGCAGACATTCGGCGCCGAGGAATTCGTCGCGGCCTTGCTGGGCGACTTTGCCCAACCGACCGCACTGGAAGACCAGGGAACCGTGTCGTAACGGGGCTGATCGCGGAACTCAGCAGCGCTTTTAGCACTCAAAGCTCAAGAGTGCTAGTATTGAACCGAGAAGACATTTCCGAATGAGGATGCTGCCTATGAGCAATGCCCTGAACCTCACCCTGCCCTCCATGACGGGATCGCTCGAGACCTACATCGAGGCGGTCAATCGCATCCCGCTGCTGTCGTTCGAGCGGGAGCAGGATCTCGCCCGCCGCTATCGTGACGAGGACGATCTCGACGCTGCGCGCGAGCTGGTGCTCTCGCATCTGCGCTTCGTCGTCAAGGTGGCTCGAGGCTATGCCGGTTACGGCCTGGCCCAAGGCGACCTGATTCAGGAAGGCAATATCGGTTTGATGAAGGCCGTAAAACGCTTCGATCCCACTGTCGGAGTGCGCTTGGTATCGTTCGCAGTCCATTGGGTCAAGGCCGAAATCCACGAGTTCATTCTGCGCAACTGGCGCATCGTCAGAGTCGCGACCACCAAGGCCCAGCGCAAACTGTTCTTCAATCTGCGTAGCGCAAAGAAATCGCTGGGCTGGATGGGCCGCAGCGAAATCGATGCTTTGGCCAACGAGCTGGGTGTCGATACCCGCGATGTGCAAACCATGGAACAACGCATGAGCGCGCACGATGTCGCGTTCGACCTAGGCGCCGATGATGACGACGACGCTTTCGTGCCTGCTGCGTATCTGGAGGATCAGCATTCCGAGCCCAGCGCCAATCTGGAGCGCGAACAGTTCGACGAGGTCCGCAGCGACAAACTGGGCGATGCGCTGGCCGCATTGGACGACCGCAGTCGCGATATTGTCGTCAGCCGCTGGCTCGAGGAGCCCAAGGCAACGTTACACGATCTCGCCGCTCGATACGGGGTCTCCGCAGAACGCATCCGTCAGCTGGAGAAGAATGCGTTTCAGAAGATGAAGAAAGCGATACCGGCTTTCGATCTGTCGGAGCCTGCCGGCGTCTGAGCCGGAGACCACGCGGAACGCTGCACTTTCGTGGCGTTCCCTCATCGAGCGTCTACCCGTCGGTTGCCACCGAGCGGAGAGTTGAGCCAAAAAATGCCCGTTCAGCGTTGCGCCAGAATCACCCGTCGGCGCAGCGCCAAAAGATAGAGCAACAGGAACAGCGCAAAGTAGTACTCCTGCGGTTCGCTGTAGCGGATCTCATAGGGCAGCGCTTCCAAATCGAAGACATCCTTGAGGCGCTCCGGCAGACGAACGAGAATCGCGAGCACCGCCGTCGGCAGGCATTCGACTGTCGGCCAGACCCATGAGGAAACGACATTGGCCGATAAGCGCCGCTGCTCGCGAACGCCGAGCAACGGGATGAGAATCCCGCCGACCAGTATCCACAGCTCCAGCACCAGTCGTGGTTTCTGATCGAACCAGCTGCTCATGTTGTGCAGGTTGGTCTCGCCTTGATCGTTGAGTTCCGCGATCGATTCCGGGGTATTCCAGCCGAAGAGGTGCTGTCCCCACGAAATCTCCTCGCCGCCGAAGTAGATGCAAGCCAGGGTATGCAGAGCGACCCAGACCATCATCTTGTTCGGACCTTGCCGCCACAACGACCGTAGCAGCAGCAGCCCGCAGACCGCCCCGGCAAATGCGAGCAGCGGTGTGGCAAGTTCGATCAGTCCCATCTCCCCATCGATCCAGATGCGGTAGGCCTCTCGATCGATGATGCGGACGGGAATCAGGATCAGCAACAGTAGCGGGGGGAACCCCAGCCACAGCCATCGCGGGAGAACAGCGCGGGGACGATACCGTGGCACTACGCTTACCTGACGCCGAACAGTGCCAGTAAGCCCTGCCAGTAATGGTCGACGAAGAAACAGGCGAAGAGCAGGCTCAGATACAAAATCGAGTACCGGAACGTACGCATAGCCAATGCGTCGTCGTGATCGAACTGCATACGCACCGCGAAATAAAGAAAGACGGCATCGAGGACCAGCGCGCCTGCCAGATAGACATAGCCGCTCATGAATGTCACGAAAGGCAGCACGGTCGCGATGATCAGAATCAGCGTATAGAGCAGTATCTGTTGGCGGGTGTACTCGACGCCATGAGTGATCGGCAGCATCGGAATCGCCGCCTTGGCATAATCCTCGCGACGGTGGATCGCCAGCGCCCAGAAATGCGGCGGAGTCCAGGCAAAGATGATCAGAAACAGTAACAACGCATGGGGATCGACCTGGCCGGTTACCGCTGTCCAGCCGAGTACCGGCGGGGCGGCGCCCGCGGCACCACCGATGACGATGTTCTGCGGCGTCGCGTACTTGAGATACATGGTGTAGACGACGGCGTAGCCGATCAGCGAAGCGAACGTCAGCACTGCCGTCAGGACGTTGACGAAAGCCACCAGCAGATACATCGACAGACCGCCGATCAATAATGCGAACGCAAGCGCCTGACGCCGGTTCAGCCCCCCCTGGGGCAGCGGCCGGTGCCGGGTGCGCGCCATCAAGGCGTCGATGCGGTATTCCGCGACATGGTTGATGGCAGCGGCCGAGGCCGCGGCGAGCCCGATGCCCAGTGTCGCCGGCACGAAGATCGACAACGGGACCAGTCCGGGCGTGGACAGGAACATGCCGATGACCGCCGTGAACACGATCAGGCCGACCACCCGCGGTTTGCACAGCTCGGCATACT
The DNA here is from genome assembly GCA_040904625.1 of Gammaproteobacteria bacterium. GTDB lineage: Bacteria > Pseudomonadota > Gammaproteobacteria > JACKNG01. Next base: position 10,435 of record JBBDTC010000299.1, on the reverse strand, counting down.
CTCGCCAATGTGCGCGTGGGACGGATACGAGGGTGTTGGAGGTCATCTCGGTCAATTCGATCGAAGCTGGCGGGTAAAGTGAATCAGGGTCACCAGGGTCAGGAGCAGAATCGCCGCACCGGCGTTGTGGGCAACCGCGACAGCCAGCGGCAGCCCGCCGAGAATATTGCCCATGCCCAGGATCAGCTGGACTGACAGCGCCGCAAGTATACACCAGCCGACTCGGCGGACGTGGGTCCGGGAGGAGCGCAAGGCGAGCACCGCCGCAGTGGCGACGACGAACAGCGTGGCCAGGGCGCCGAGCCGGTGAGCCATGTGAATGGCGGTTCGCGCCGGTGTTTCAAGTACACCGAATTCGTAATTGATGCCCAGCCCGCGCCACAGCACAAACGCTTCAGCGAAATCGGTTTGCGGCCACCAACGGCCGTGGCAGGTCGGGAAATCGGTACAGGCCAGTGCCGCGTAGTTGGCGCTCGTCCAGCCTCCCAGGAAGATCTGAAAGACGAGGACGGCGAGGGCGGCCAGGGCCGCCCAGTGCAGGATCGGGCGGGACCCGGCCTCCCGGCCGGACCTTTGGCCTGCTGTCACGCTGAGCAGATTCCACCACAGCAGCGCCAGGGTCGCCAGGCCGCCCAGCAGATGGGCGGAGACGACCAGTGGTTTGAGCATCAGGGTCACCGTCCACATGCCGAGCGCACCCTGAAACATGACCAGGGGGACGAGACCATAGACGACTTTCACAGCAGCTCCGGAGCCGGGTGAGCGGGCCACGAACAGCGCGAGAATGACGATGCCGAAGCCCAGGGCCGAGGCCAGATAGCGATGAATCATCTCACGCCAAGCCTTGCCGGTATCGAGCGGGCGGGCCGACCAGTCGGGATTGTCCAGATGGACGTCGACACGATGTTCCGGGACCGTAAGGCGCCCGTAGCAACCCGGCCAGTCGGGGCACCCCAACCCGGCATCGGTCAGCCGCACATAGGCGCCGAACACGATCACCACCAGTGCCAGGGCTGGCAGACACAGGGACAGCGCTCGAATCATCTCTGACGGGCTCCTCGCATCACCTGATCTTCGAGCCGCGCAGGAGCCGCTTGAGGTCGCTCTTGATATCGGCTGGTCGACTCGCGTCGGGGAAGAACAGCATGACCTGTCCACGCCAATCGAGGAACACCACCCCGCTCGAGGGTGGGTCGGAACGGTTCATGGCGGTCACCGAGGACAGGCGCTGGCGCGCAGCCGGGTCGACGATGGCGACGACTTCCCTCGGCAGAGGGCCGGGCGCATCGGAAATCACGGCCACCCGCACGCGAGTGACAGCGTTGCCGAGCAAGCTTTTCAGGGTCAGCAGTGTTGCCGCCGTGTCCGCGCATGCCGCAGCGCAGGCTCCGCGAGTAAAGTGAATCACCGCCCATTCGCCTGGCGCGAGGGGGATGTCTTCCATCGACGTCGTCGACGGGTCATTGCGAATGTCGAGTGGAGGCGAAATGAAGCGGCCGTGGTTGGTCAAATGCGCAGGCTCGACATCACCGCGACCAAAGGCCATCCACCAGGCGATCAGGATTGGGACCACGAATGCGGCTACGACCAGAACCAGCGTGGTGCTTGGAGACATTCCCCGGCGCGGGGTCGGATCAGACATGGCTACGTCGACTCCGATGCCAATTCCACAGACCAATGGCGGCCAGAACGGCGGCCATCGTAAACCACTGCACCGCATAAGCCGTGTGCCGCGCGGAACCGTCACCGGGGAGCGGCCATTCGGCATCCAGGGCCCCGGGTGCGCCGCCGGCCAGGTAGACGATTGCCGGCCAGGGAACTCCGTCGAGCAAGGCGGGCAGGGAGTCGAAATCGATGCGCTGTACGCGGATGATCTGTGGCGCCAACCATTCCGGTGCAGCGCCGCCGGCACCGAGATCGATGCCGACTACCGGCGGCGGGCCCGCATAGCCACGCACAGAGAAAGGATCATTGGCTACTGTCACATTGGGTATGTCGGTGCGCGATCCCGGCAAAGGGATCCAGCCGCGGTTGACCAGCACGGTCAGGCCGCCAGCGGTCACGAACGGCGTCAGAACCTCATATCCTGCACGGTTCCCGCGCACGCGATTGTCGAGCAAGAGATGAACGTCACGATAATGGCCATCGAGCTTCACGTTGCGCCAGTGATACAGCTCGGCGGGACTTGATCGGTCGATGGCGTCGACATCGATTGCCGGCGCCTCGCGACGGGCCTGGAACGTCTCGTAGCGGTCGCGCTTGGCTTCGGCTCGCGACAGTTGCCACAGGCCCAGTCCGGCGAGGCCGGCGCAGGCGAGACTGAAAAGCACCGGCAGCAGGATATGTCGCAGCATGGCGTTTGTCGTCACCTGACTACCGGCCCATAATGATCCGGCACCTTCGCGCCGGACCCTGATATGACAGACACTCCATTCATCAAAGCGTTCATCATCGCGGTTTTCGTCCTGATCCTGGTCGCCTTGGGCAGTGCAGCACGCAGCCTGTTCCGGCGCGGCGGCGAGAACAGCACCGCTACCGTCAAGGCGTTGACCGTACGTGTAGCCTTGTCGTTCGCGCTGATCATCACGCTGGGCGTGCTCTACGCACTGGGTGTAATCGAACCTAACCGGTGAGGTCCGGGATCACGCTCGGGCTTGGACTGAAAAACGACGGCGCCACTCGATGGTGGCACCGTGTTTCATCGCAGATCGCTGAGGCGAGGCCTCACAGCCAGTAGACGAAGATAAACAGGCCGATCCAGACCACGTCGACGAAATGCCAGTACCAGGCGACGGCCTCGAAGCCGAAATGGTGTTTGGGCGTAAAATGACCCTTGATTGAGCGTGCCAGGATAACGGCCAGCATGATCGTGCCCATGGTGACGTGGAAGCCGTGGAAGCCCGTCAACATGAAGAACGTCGCGCCGTAGATTCCCGAGTTCAGAGTCAGACCGAGTTCCTGGTAGGCATGGCCGTACTCGAGCGCCTGCATGTAGACGAAGATGGCACCCAGGGTGACCGTCGCCGCCAAGCCCAGAATGAGATGTTTGCGGCTGCCTTTCTTCAAGCCCCAATGGGCCCAGGTCACCGTACCGCCGCTGGAGAGCAGAATGAGCGTATTCCAGAACGGCACGCCCCACGCGCCGATGGTCTCCTGGAACTGGGTGAATCCATAAGTGGACGGCGGCTGCAGTAGCGGCCAGGACGCGATGAAATCGGGCCACAGGAATTGATTTGTCGCGGCACCCGAACCTTCGCCGCCGAGCCACGGCACGGAGTAGATCCGGGCATAGTAGAGCGCACCGAAGAATGCGGCGAAGAACATCACTTCGGAGAAGATGAACCACCCCATACCCATGCGAAAACTGACATCGACCTGATCGCTGTAGATCCCGCGTTCGCTTTCACCGATGACGGCACCGAACCAGCCGAACAGCATGTAAACGAAGAGCAGAAAGCCGGCACCGAGGATGATGGGGCCGGCGCTACTGCCGTTGAGCAGCGTCGCGCCGCCGACGAACATGGTGAAAATCGATATCGCCGCCGTGATCGGCCAATGGCTCGGTTCGGGGATGTAGTAATCGGAATGTGCTTCGGCCATGACGTGTTTCTCTGGTTTGCGATTATGCGGAAATCGGGGTGTCAGCCGGCCGGAATCGTCCCGGTCGCCGGGCGAGCCGCGGTCTGGTCCATCGATTCGAAAAAAGTGTACCCGAGTGTGAGCACGGTGATGTCGGCGGGCAGCCGGGGATCGACGACGAAGCGTACCGGCATAGTGCGAGTTTCACCGGCGGCCAGGGATTGTTGCGTGAAACAGAAACATTCCGTCTTGCTGAAATAGCGCGCGGCCGCGTTGGGCGAGACGCTGGGTACGGCATTGCCGATTACAGCCCATTGGGCGTGGTTGGTCGCTTCGAAATCGACCACCGTTTCCGCACCGGGATGGACTTCGACCTTGCCCACTGTCGGCGTGAAATCCCAGGGCAAATCGGCGCTGACATTGGTCACGAACTCGATGGTGACCGTCCGTGTCTCGTCGACGGCGAGCTCTTGTGCTTGTGATTGGGTCAGACGGCCGGTTTTGCCGTTCAGCCCGGTAATCTCGCAGAAGACATCATAGAGCGGCACCAGCGCGTAACCGAAACCGAACATGATGCATGTCAGCACCAGCAGGCGCGTCACCGTACTCCGATTCGCCTGTTGCTGTTCCGCTCGAGTAGCCATCAGATCACAACCTCGACAGGAAGGCCCAGGCGTAAATCGCGACGGCGATCACGGCAAGGACGAGCGCAGTGCGAATGGCCGCCCTGCGCTGCGCCGCTCGCGCAGCTGGATCGGAATCGCCTCGAGCCATAACCCTCTCCCATCTGCTTTCAGCGCATGCCGCCTTCGATAGTCGCCGGGTCCGGCGGCGAATTGAAGCTGTGGTATGGCGGCGGCGAAGGCAGAGTCCATTCCAGCCCATGGGCCCCGTCCCAGACTTTGTCCGTCGCCTTGGCGCCGCCCTTGACACATTTCACGATGACGATCACGAAGAGGATTTGCGACACCCCGAAAACGAATCCGCCGAGACTCGAGATCATATTGAATTCGGTGAATTGCACGGCGTAGTCGGGGATGCGTCGCGGCATGCCTGCCAGACCCAGAAAGTGCTGGGGAAAGAACAATACGTTGACGGAAATCGTCGACAACCAGAAATGCCACTGGCCAAGCTTCTCGTCATACATGTGTCCGGTCCATTTCGGTAACCAGAAATAGGCACCGGCCATTAACGCGAAGATCGCGCCGGTAACGAGGACGTAATGGAAGTGGGCAACGACGAAGTAGGTGTCGTGATACTGGAAATCGACCGGAGTCACGCCAAGCATCAGGCCCGAGAAGCCGCCGATGGTGAACAGCACGATGAACGCCAGTGCGAACAACATCGGCGTCTCGAAACTCATCGAGCTCTGCCACATGGTCGCGACCCAGTTGAACACCTTGACTCCGGTGGGCACCGCAATCAGCACCGTCGTGTACATGAAGAACAATTCACCTGCCAGGGGCATACCGACGGTGAACATATGGTGGGCCCAGACGATAAACGACAGGAAAGCAATTGCCGCGCTGGCATAGACCATCGAGCTGTAACCGAACAGCGGCTTGCGCGCGAAGGTCGGCACGATAGCCGAGACGATGCCGAACGCCGGTAGAATCAGGATGTAAACCTCGGGATGACCGAAGAACCAGAAGATGTGTTGGAACATCACCGGGTCACCGCCGCCGGCCGCGCTGAAGAAAGCGGTGCCGAAGAATTTGTCGGTCAGCAGCATCGTCACCGCACCAGCCAGGACCGGGATCGACGCGATGAGCAGAAACGCGGTGATGATCCAGGTCCAGACGAACAGGGGCAGTTTCATCAGCGTCATGCCCGGCGCGCGCATGTTGAATACCGTTGCGATGATGTTGATCGCTCCCGCAATCGATGATGCACCCATGAAGTGAACGGCGAAAATCAAGAACGGAAAGGCGCTGCCGGTCTGCAGGACCAACGGCGGATACATGGTCCACCCCCCGGCAGGCGCACCACCGGGCATGAACAGGGTGCTCAGCAACAACGTGAAGGCGAACGGCAGGATCCAGAAGCTCCAGTTGTTCAGGCGCGGCAAGGCCATGTCTGGTGCCCCGATCATCATCGGGATCATCCAGTTGGCGAAGCCGGTCCAGGCCGGCATGACCGCGCCGAAGATCATGACCAGGGCGTGCAGAGTGGTCATGGAATTGAAGAACTGCGGATCGACGAACTGCAAGCCCGGCTGAAACAGCTCGAGTCGTATGATCATCGCCATGGCGCCGCCGATGAAGAACATCATCAGGGAGAACAGCAGATAGAGCGTGCCGATGTCTTTGTGGTTGGTGGTTGTCAACCAACGCATCAGCCCGCTCGGATGATGATCGTGATGCTCGTCGTGATGGGTGGCTGCCTCACTCATGATGTAACCTCTGGAACTTACGAACCGTTACCGGTAATGAAAGGGTTGCTCTGACTCGGTGCCCGGAAGTGCCTCAGTGCGCCTCGGCATCGGCGATTTCCAGCGCCTTGTCAGTGGCCGTGGTGGGCGCGGCACGTTTGGCCTGTTGTGTCTCCGACTGCATCTTCTCGACCCAGGCGTCAAATTCGGCTTGGGGCAGGGCTTCGACCACGATCGGCATGAACCCGTGATCCTTGCCGCACAGTTCCGCGCACTGCCCGCGGTAAACCCCCGGCTCTTCGATTATCGCCCAGGATTCATTGATGAAGCCCGGTATGGCATCGCGTTTCCAGCCGAGAGCCGGTACCCACCAGGCATGGATGACGTCACCGGCGGTAGTCAGGAAGCGAATTTTCTTGTTGATCGGAACGATGAGATGATTGTCGACCTCCAGCAGGTAGTTGTCGACACTCTTCGGGTCGATTCCGGATTTGCGCTGACGGGCCTCGTTGCTGGTGGCGGAGAGGGTGCTGAAGAATCCGAGCCCTTCATCAATATACTGATAATGCCATTTCCATTGATATCCGGTGACCTTGATGGTCATGTCCGAATTCGAGACATCTTCCATCATGATCAGCGCTTTGGTCGCCGGGACGGCGATGGCGACCAGGATCACGAACGGAACCAGCGTCCATGCCACCTCCACCTTGGTGCTCTCGTGCCACTGGGCCGCTTGCGCGCCCTGGGATTTACGGAACTTGATGATCGAATAGAACATCAGGCCGAAGACGACAACGCCAACGATGAAGCAGATCCACAATATGAGCATATGCAGATCGTAAATAGTACGGCTGTAGGGGGTGACGCCGCGCGGCAGATTGAGCCCCCATTCAGCGGTGGCGACGGTGGGCAGAGCCAGCAGCGACGAGACCATCGCGAGATTCTTGAGGCTGCCGGGTTTTCTGAGGAAGGTCATGCTTCTAGCTCTCCGTACCGTTGTATATGGACACGAACGGGTTAGTGCAGATCAAATATTACGTCAAAAAGCGTCGTTTGCCCGTCAGGCATGCGCCGCCACAAAGCGCGCGGCGCGTGCGACCGCGGCCCGGGGAGGAATCAAGACCCACCGGCGCCCATCGGAAACCGCATCATGGCCCTCGAGCCGTCCTAGTTTACCGATTTTTATCGAGTGCGTTAATCAGCGCGCGCGATAAAGCGGCCCTCTCGTCCTCGGCGAGGAATCGACCGACTTCGATCGAACGCCCATGGACGCCGATCAGCAAGCGAGATGGATGGAGACGCTTCGACGCCGCGCGCAATTCCACCCGCACCCAATGGCGATTGAACTCGAGGCGCTCCTCGGGGCGCTTCGTGCCGCGCTCGACGATCAGACACTCGTCCTCGATGCGCACGACCTCGCGTCGTTCGCCGGCACGGATCACGACATAGAATGCCCATGCCACCGCAGCCGCTTCGAGGCCGGAAAAGGGCAAGACCAGCGGCAGCCCCAGTGCCCAGAAGAACGCGCCGATCGTCAGGCTCACCGCAGCCACCGCGGTCAGGAACCGCTTCGCTTGTGGCCAGCTCATCGAGCGCGTGGGGCTCAATATCCAGACCTCGGGACTGCCGGCGGTCGAATCGGGCTGGGTAACCATGGTCGATACGTTCGAAGCACTCGCGAGCGCGTCGGTTTCAGCTCGCGTTGGCCGCGACCACCATCTGCGCGAGATCATCGAGGGCGCTGCAATCGTGCCTGTCGAGTTTACCGAGCAAGGGTGCCGGGATGCGGCGCTCGAGAGTTTCGATGACCGCAGAAGGCGCGTACAAATCGGCTTCGATCACATTGGCCAGCCAACCCATGAACTCAACGCCCGTCGCGGCGATGGCGGACGCCGTGAGCAAGGCATGATTGATGCAGCCGAGGCGGACGGCGACTACCAACACGACGGGTAAATGCAGGGCCCGTGCCAAGTCGGCGACGGAGACCTGGTCACTGAGCGGCACCAACCAGCCGCCGACGCCTTCGACGACGACGATGTCCGCGCGACGCTGGCAATCGTCAAAAGCAGCGAGAATGGCCGGGAGTTCGATGGTCGTCCCGGCATGCGCCGCGGCGATATGCGGGGAACACGGTGGTTCGAACAGATAGGGGTTGCGGGCGGTGGCAGGAGCGGAGATGCTCGAAGCGCGGTCGAGGGTGTCGACATCATCGTTGATCAGCCGACCGGCACCGCGCGTGGCACCGGTAGCGACCGGTTTCATGCCGAGCGTGCGCAAACCCCGGCGATTCAGCCGCTCGAGCAACGTGGCGCTGACGAATGTCTTGCCGCAGCCCGTGTCGGTACCGGTAATGAAGACGCTCATGGTCTACGCCGCAGGCTGGAAAGCGGCACGATGTGTTCGCTCGGCATTTTAGGCTCTCGTCGGGGTACGGCCCAGGCGTGGCCGTAGATCACTTCGTAGGTCGCCGGCAGCTTGCCCGAGCGGCGCCGTTGCTCGTAGGCCGCGATGACCTGGCGCAGCTGACGTGGCCCCAGCATCCCGCGCGGGCGAGCCGCATCCGCATTGGCTGCTCCCAGGCCTTTGAGATCGTGCAGCAAGGTCACCACATCATCGTATTCCACGGCGATATGTTCAGCCTCCATTACCGGATCGGCAAATCCGGCGGCACCGAGCATGTCGCCGATGTCATGCATGTCGATGAAGCGATTGACCCGCGGGGCATCCGAGACGCTCGCGAAAGCCGTACGCAGTTCCTGCAGGGTATCCGGACCCAGTGTCGTGAAGAGGAATAGACCGCCATCGGCCAGCGTTCGGCGCACGCCCCTGAAAGTGGCCGGTAAATCCTCGCACCACTGCACGGCCAGGCTGGAGAAAACGAGCTCGAAGGTCGCTGCGGCGAAAGGCAGGCGCTCGGCGTCTGCACAGACATGGTGGTGGCGCGAGAACCAGCGCGGCGCCTGGCGGCGCGAGACTTGCAGCATGGCAGGCGCGAGATCGCACTCGACGATGCGCGCTTTGCGGTAGCGCCTGGCCAGCGCGCGTGCGCAGCAGCCGGTCCCGGCGCCGAGATCGAGAACGTGGCGCGGCTCGAGATTCATGTAGTCGAGCCGTTCGAGCGCCCGCTGGGCGACTTCCCGCTGCAACACGGCATGGGCATCGTAGCTCTCGGCGGCCTTGCCAAAGTGCGTTGCGACACGTTGCTTGTCGAGGCGTGATTCCATGCTGGAGTTCATGCAGCGGCCGCAGCGGCGGTCGCGAGCGTTTCGACGAGTCGGGTGATTGTCGGCCGATCGTGCGTAGCGGACAAAGTGATGCGGATTCGTGCGGTGCCACGCGGCACGGTCGGCGGGCGGATGGCTCGAACGTAAAAGCCGGCTTGTTGCACCGCCGCTGCGACCGTCAGGGCGCGTTCCGGTGAACCCACCATGAGCGGCTGGATGGGCGTTGCGCTCGGCAGCAGCGGCAGTCCTGCAGCGCCGGCGAGACGGCGGAACAGCGCAATGTTGTCCTGTAGCCGCTGGCGGGGCGCGGCATCGGTTTCGAGGACATCGAGAGTGGCGAGAACGGCGATGGCGCAAATCGGCGGCAGCGCCGTATCGTAGACGAAGGTCCGCGCGCGCTGGACGAGAAATTCGATGACTGACGCGTCGGCGAGGACGATCGCACCGGCGGCGCCGAGGGCTTTGCCGAAGGTCAGCATGAGAACGGTCGGTGTCTGATGCGTGCTGCATGACAATGCTGCAGCGGCACCGCGACCACCCGCGCCGTAGACGCCGAAGCCGTGGGCATCGTCGACATAGAGGGTGGCTTCGTGAGCAGCGGCGATGGTCGCGCAGCGTTCCAGATCGGCGATATCGCCGTCCATGCTGTAGACCGATTCGGTGACCAGAAAACGGACGTCGGCCGCGGCGGCCGCGAGCAGACCGTCCGCAGCCGTAAGGTCGCCATGCGCGTAGCGCCGGTGGCCGGCCCCACTGGCCAGCACAGCATCGACGAGGGAAGCGTGATTGAGCCGATCGTGGGCGACGAAGTCGCCGCGCGCGGCAAGCGCTGGCAGGGCGCCCAGGTTAGCCAGATAGCCGGAGGAAAACAGCAGGCCTGCGGGGAACCCGGTAAGCCGCGCGAGGCGCTGCTCGAGTTCGACATGTACCGTGCAACGGCCCGACAGCAGCGCTGCGGCTCCACTACCGACACCGTGAGCAGGCAGGGCGTCGCGGACCCGCGCGATAACCCGTGGGTCCGCTGCCATACCCAGGTAATCGTTGCTGGTGAAATTGGCCAGACGGCGACCACCGATGACGATGGTCGGTCCCTGAGCGCCTTCGTGTGCTTCCAGCCGGCGGAGCAGGCCGGCACGGCGCGCTCCGTGCAGGGTCTGGGTGACACGCGCGAGTAACGGGTTGCTCACGGCCGTTTGCGCCTTAGGGCCCTGGCCAAAATTATCTGTACATTCGGCTGCCCCTGAGCGGTCGCTGCGGCGTT